>JADLBD010000039.1 GCA_020847975.1 Bryobacterales bacterium
TCAGCCCCCTCGAGTTTGCCCGCTACGTCGACGATTTTCAAAGCCCTTGGGTGCGCGCCTACTTCGATGTGGGCAACGTCGTCCTCTACGGCTACCCGCAGGATTGGATCCGCACCCTCGGCAAGCGGATCGTCAAGCTCCATTTCAAGGATTTCAAATTCGCCAGGCGCGTCGCCGAATTCGTAAATCTCCGCGACGGCGAGATCGATTGGAAAGAGATCCACACCGCCCTCATCGAGATCGGCTACAAAGGATCCGCCACCGTGGAACTGGCTTCCGGGGATGCCGCCTATCTCAAGGACGTCAGCCACCGCGTCGACCTCATCCTCGAAGGCGCCTGATCGCCTGCGATGGCAATGCGAAATTTCCTGGCCGGTATCCTCGGCGGGCTGCTTCTCGCCCTCCTTCTTTGCGCCTCTTGCCTCTGGATTGTCCCCTGGTGGCTGGAACGCCCTCCCTCGGTGGCCAAGGGCACAACCCTCGTCCTTCGCTTGTCCGGGACCATCTACGAGCAGGAGCCTCCCACCCTCTACCCCTTCGCCGGCGAACGGCCCTGGACGACGCTCCGCCTCTGGGAAACCCTCAGGAAAGCCGCTGCCGACCCGCGCATCGCGGCCCTCCTTCTCTTCCCGGAAAAACCCGCCGCCGGCTGGGCCAAGCTCGCCGAAATCCGCAACTCCTTACTTCTCTTCCGCAAAACCGGCAAGCCTGTGGTCGCCTATCTGCGCAGCGCCACGGCGCGCGATTATTACCTCGCCACGGCTGCCGGCAGGCTGGCTGCTCCACCCGGCGACCTGGTGGACCTCAAAGGACTCCGCGCGGAACTTACCTACGGCCGCCTCGCCCTCGACAAACTCGGGATCCTGCCCGAGTTTGAAAGCATGGGCCGCTATAAGGACGGCGCCGATATCCTCACCCGCTCTTCCAGCACCCCCGAGACCCGGCAGGTCATCAACAATCTCCTCGATTCGCGGCTCGAATCACTCATCTCGGCAATCTCGCAAAGCCGCGGCCGCACCCCCCAACAAGTGCGCCAACTGCTCGATGAAGGACCGTTCCTCGCCGCCTCCGCCCTCGCCTCCGGACTCATCGACGCCGCCCAATACGAAGACCAGGCTCGCTCGGAACTCGCCGCGGCGCTCCACCAAAAAGAACTCGCCACACTCCCCGCCGCCGATTACCAGCGTGTTCGCCCCCCCGCTCCCGGGCTCGACGGAAAACAAAAGATCGCCTTTGTCGCCGCCCAGGGAGATATCCTCCGCTCTCCCATCCCTTTCTTCGATGACCAGGTCCTCGACCCCGAATCCTTTGCCGCAACCCTGAAAAAGGTGCGCGAGGACGATTCCATCAAGGCCGTCATTCTGCGCATTGACTCTCCCGGAGGCGATGCGATTGCCTCCGATGAAATGACGCGGGAAGTGAAACGGCTCGCTGCCGTAAAACCTGTCATCGTCTCCATGGCCGATGTCGCTGCCAGCGGCGGCTACGCTCTCGCCATGGGCGCGCCCACGGTGGTCGCCTATCCGGAAACCATCACCGGTTCCATCGGCGTCTTCTTCGGCAAGCTCACGCTCACCGGCCTGTACGACAAACTCGGAATTCGCAAGGAGATCTACACCCGGGGCCGTTTTGCCGCCATTGATTCCGATGCGCAACCGCTCAGCAACGATGGCCGCCGCAAGCTCCACGAATCGCTCGAAGCCGTATATGCGGATTTTGTCCGCCAGGTGGCCGCATCGCGAAAGAAAAAGTATGACGAGATTGACCGTATCGCTCAGGGGCGTGTCTGGCTGGGCTCAGAGGCGAAGGCGAATGGGCTCGTCGATGACCTCGGTGGAATCGAACGCGCCATCTATCTGGCCCGGCAGCGTGCCTCGATCTCTCCTCAGCACCAGATCCGGCTCGTCGTCTTTCCTTCCTCCCCGGATTGGATTCATTCCCTCGTGCAAAGGCTGGCGCCGTTCCTCCGCTCCACGCCGCTCCTCCGCCTTTCCTCCGGCGTCTGGAAGCGAATCCCTGTCGGCCTCGCCGTGAATTGACCTCAATCGGCGAACGCGTAGGCCGAATGAATTCCATTCGATTGCAGCACCACCGCCATCTTCTCGAGCGCGGACTTGTGGATTTGCGAAACCCGGCTCTCGTTGATTCCCAACAACCCGCCAATCTCTTTCATCGTCATCTCGTTGGTGTAGTACAGCAGCACCACCTTCTGGTACCGCTCCGGCAGCGACTTCATCGCATCCGCCAGTACGGACCGCAACTGCTGGTGAGCACACATCCGGTCGGGCTGCGTCTCCGGCTTTGACGGGAAATCCGGCGCCGGAAGATCATCCTGGTCATTAGCGCGCGAACTGGCCGATACCAGGCCCACGCTCCGCAAGTCCAACATCATCTGCCGCCACCGCTCCACTTCCACACCCAGTTTCTCCGCCACTTCCGACTCCGTGGGATTGCGCTGCAGTGTCGCCGCCAGATCCCGCGTTACCGCCTCCACCTGCTTGTGACGGCGTCTCAAGTCGCGCGACGCCCAATCCAGTTGCCGCAGGCTGTCCAGAATCGCTCCCTTGATCCGGTGCTTGGCGTAGCTCGAGAACACCACCTTCTTGTCGGGATTGTACTTGCTCGCGGCGTCAAACAGCCCCAGAATTCCCGCATGCACCAAGTCATCCAAATCCACGTGGACGGGCAGATTCTCGTGTACCCGAACCGCGATTGCCTTCACTAATGGCAAGTGCTCCAATACCACCCGGTCCCGCTTCGAAGCCCGCGTGATTGGATTCTGTACGACATTCGTGCCGCGCATGTCTTGGATTTTCGCTTTCGCTGTGCCCATTTCTAGGTCTCTCTCCCTTTCCGCTCTGGCCTTCCCTGCTTCGATCCGGCCGGCGTTTTTTCCCGGTGCAACCAACCGTTACGCCCGCCTATGGATGCAATCTGCCGGCCATGCGCCCGCAGATTCATCCTCCAACCCTCCGGCTGAACCATTTCCTCACGCCAACACCGTGCTGCACCGATGTTTAGCGCCACTTCCGGATTGTTCCCAATCCGCGCGACAGCCGCCTCCACTCCCTGACCCCCTTCCGGCAAAACCAAATTGGAATCAGAAAGCCGTACCGGCGTTTCAGAGTGGAACGTTCTGTCCCAAAATGAAACTCATCTTTCCGTCTGTAGGTTTCTTGAATAAGCTTATCGGAGGGAAGGGAATTTCAACTAGAGGGAAATGGACCGGAAATGGCTGATTCAGAGTTTACCTTTGCCCTATTCCCCCCTCCCCATATTGGGGGGTGGAATCGGCTGCTACCGTCTAGTCCTTTTGATTATCTTCGTCCGCTGTCCCTTCCGCTTCCTCCTGCTTCCGCTTCAGGTGCGCAACGTATGTCTTCGCCGCCAGTCCCCCCAACACAATCAGCGTCACCATGCGGATGGCCCCGCTCAACGTCGTGAGCGACAGCACCCCCAGTACCCCAAACAAACCCATCGCTACCGCCAATCGCCTGCTCTCCGCCTCGTGATTCATGAGAAGAATTTAATTCCTCATTTTCGCAACTCCCCCGCAACATGTGCGGCACTCTCGCGTTTGCACAATCAGGAGGCCAAAATCAAATGAACAACTTGATCAAAATCATTGGCTTGACGGCAGTTCTCGGAGTCACTCTTAGCGCCGCGGGTCCCATTGCCAACCGCGGCATCAACCAGCAAAACAGAATCCGCCAAGGCGTCCGTTCCGGACAACTCACCCCGCGCGAAACCGCCCGGCTCCAAGCCCAGGAGCGCGCCCTGCATCGGGAGATTACCCACGACCGTCTCACTGGCAACGGCTTGTCCCCGCGCGAGCGGCGCACCATCAACCGCCAGCAGAACATCCTCAGCCATCAGATCTACCGCGAGAAACACGACGCCCAGGTTCGCCCGTAGCCCTCTCAGATCCCATCTCCCTCGCGCTAATTCGCTGTCTTCGAGAAAAAGGAGGAGAAGAGCCCGGACAGTGCGGATGCTTTCTTTGCCGGCTGTTCGGCGCTCTTCGCGCGGGGACACAATCTGTCCCCAAGTTGCGCCAGGCTTTTTCCGAAGTTGCTGTTCGAAGCCACCGGCTTGCCCTCAATCAGCGCTCGATGGATCACTTCATAGTCGCCCGGCACCACGTGATATACGTCGCAATGCAGCGCTGTCTCTATTGCGTCGCGCCCCAATCCGGACTCCTTGTTGTACCGGTTCACGACAAGCCGGATCTTTGACCGGCTGACCCGATTCCCCTCCAGATAGTCCATCGCCCGCTGAGCGGCCTGCAGCGATGGCAGTTCGTTGGTCGTGACCAGCACCACTTCATCGCTGCTTCGCGCCACCGTCAGGTTCCATTCGCCATACACGCTGCCCGCATCGAGGATCACCACCTCGTAAAACCCCCGGGCGAACTCTACGATCATCGACGCATCCCGCAACTCATGCAGCCCCTCGTTCACCTGATCCGGTGACAGCAGAATGTCGAGCCCCGCTTGTTGCGTCACGATTCCTTTCCAGACATCTTCGTCGAGCGAGGTGGAACGGCTCAATGCGTCCACAAAGCTGTAGTTCGACTTCAGCTTCAATAAGAAGGAAAGCGTGCCCGTAAGCGGATCCAGGTCCGCAAGCAGTATTTTCTTGCGCCCCGCCCGCTTGTAGTGCTGGGCCAGGTTCGCCGCAAGCGTCGTCGCCCCGCATGCTCCCTTTGCCGGAATGACCGTAATTACCTTCCCTTGCTTCTCCGGCCCGCCGTCGATTCGCTGCAGCGAAGCGATCCGCTCCACCGCGTGATCGAGTTGTTCCGGATCGAACGGCCGCACCAGAAATTCTACCGCTCCCTGCCGCATCGCCCGCAAAATCGTGTCCGGGTTCTTGTAAGCCAGCAAAACAATGATTTTTACCCCAGGCTGAACGGCGAGCAACTCCCCAATTAATGCCAGCGCCCTCTCCGCATCGGAGATCAGGTCCAGGAAGCAGAGGTTGGGACCCTGTGAGCCGCCCAATTCCGCAAGCACCTGCCGCGCCGGATAGGATTGCATTTCAAACACCGGCGTCTTCGGTAAATGTTGGGCCAGCATCGGTGACAGTTCGCCCGCTATCGTCTTGTTCGGTGTGATGAGGAGTGCTTTCCAGCTTCCCGATAAGGCGTCTATGTCGGATCGAGCCATGCGTTACAATCTCTAAACCTATCCCCTCGATCGGCCGTTCCCATCAAAAACATGAGAGCGGTTCCCCTTAACTCTCACTAAGACTGAGGGAGGCGCTTCCGATAAGTGTCCCAAGGGAGGACTCAGTTACCGTAATGTCAGATCCGATCACCGTGGGGCTTTGCGAAACCCAGCCGCTCACCGCCGAAGGCTTGGCGTCCATCTTGCGCCAAAACCCCGATTTCCGCTTCGCCGGCTCCGTCTTCTCGCTCGTCGAAGCCGGCGCCTTCCTTGAACGCTCCCGCCCGAGCGTCTTTGTCGTCGACAAATCCTTTGGCGTCCAAGCCGTCCTCGAGTGGGTCGCCGAACACCGCTCCGCCCGCCCCGCCTCCGCCATCGTCGTCTGGGGCCTCTCCATCTCCGAGGCCGAAGCCCTCCGCTTCCTCCAGATCGGAGCCAAAGGCATCATTCGCAAAACCGCCCCGTCCGACGTCCTCGTCTCCTGTCTGCAAGCCGTCTCCCACGGCACAAGCTGGATGGAGGACAGCCTCTTCCGCGAGTCCAACCGCCAGGAAAAATACCACCGCTCCGATCTCACCCCACGCGAGCACCAGGTCATGGAACTCGTCGAGCAGGGCTACAAAAACAAAGAAATCGCCCGTCAACTCGGAATTCGCCCCGGCACCGTCAAGATCCACCTCAAGCACATCTTCGAGAAAACCGGCGTCCGCGGCCGTTATGGCCTCGCCCTTAGTGGAATGAAAGACAAGGGGTTGCTGGCGCTCCCATAGCGCCGTTCCCCCAGGCTGTCACGCCCCGGCCCCATGCTATGCTGGGGCGTGTTGCCTCCCCACCGTCTTTTCCTCCTCTTCCTTATCTCATCCCCCCTCACCGCCCAATCTCCCTCCCTCCTCGATATCCTCCAACAGGAACTCAACCGCAACTTCACCGCCCTAAAATCCGCCGATCCCGCCCCCTACTTCCTCGCCTACGAAGCCGTCGATCAGCAGGCAGCCTCCGTCACCGCAATGTTTGGAGCCTTGGTTCGCTCTTCCTCCTCTGATTCCCGCTCCCTCGACGTGACCCTCCGCGCCGGCTCCCCGAAATTCGATAACTACCATCGCATGCGTGGTGACCGCGCCCAATTCACCGCCGGCGTCCAGCTTCCTATCGAGACCAACGCCAATGCGATCCGCCGCCGCGCATGGCTTGAAACGGACCGCATCTATCGCCTCGCCAGCCAGCGCCTCATCCGCCTCAAAGCCAACGCCCAGGTCAAAGCCAATGAAGAGGATGACTCCGACGATTTCTCCATCGAGGAGCCCCAGATCCACGTCGCGCCGCCGGTCAAATTCGCTTTTGACAACAACGGCTGGGCAACCCGGGTCCGGAAGTGGTCCAGTGAATTCAATAAGCACCGCGGCATCCTCGCCTCCAACGTGACCGTGGTGGCGGATGCGCAGACCAAGTACCTGGTCAACTCCGAAGGTACGCGCCTCCGCTACGGCCGCCCCTTTGCCCGCATCCTCATTACCGCTCAGGGCAAGGCCGGTGATGGGATGGATCTTGTGGCAACCGATACCTTCGAGGCCGAAACGCCGGCCCGGCTCCCTAATGACGACACCATAACGGCCGCCGTCACCAAGGTTGCCAACCACCTCACCGGCCTCATCCAGGCCCCGCCCGTCGACCCCTTCGTCGGACCTGCAATCCTCAGCGGTTCCGCCGCCGGTGTCTTCTTCCATGAAATCTTCGGCCATCGCATCGAGGGCCACCGCCAGAAAGACGAGACCGAAGGACAGACGTTTACGAAAAGCGTGGGCAAACCCGTGCTCCCCACTTTCCTCTCCGTCAATTTCGATCCAACCCGCAAATCCATCGGCGGCGTGGACCTCAACGGCTGGTATGACTACGACGACGAAGGCGTCAAGGCGCGCCCGGTCAATGTCGTCGAGAACGGCATTCTCGAGACGTTCCTCATGTCCCGGTCTCCCATTCGCGGGTTTCCGAAATCAAATGGACACGGCCGCCGCCAGCCAGGAGCCGAAATCGTTTCCCGCCAGTCGAACCTCATCGTCGAGTCCGCCCAAGCCGTCTCGAACGAAAAGCTGCGGGCCATGCTGATTGAGGAAATCAAGAAACAGGGCAAGCCATATGGCCTGTATTTCGAGCAGGTTACCGGAGGATTCACGACTACCGGCCGCCAAGGGCTGCAGGCCTTCACCGTCATTCCTCTCCTCGTCTACCGCGTCTATCCCGATGGCCGCCCCGACGAACTCGTCCGCGGCGTCAGCATTGTCGGCACTCCCTTGGCCAGCTTCTCCAAAATCATCGCCACCTCGGACAAGCCCGAAGTCTTCAACGGAATCTGCGGAGCGGAATCCGGCAGCGTCCCCGTCTCGGCCGTTTCTCCCGCCCTCCTGGTCACGGAAATCGAAATTCAGCGCAAACCAGCCGGTCTCGATTCCCCGCCCGCGCTTCCTCGGCCTACACTCCCCGGAGGCGGTTTCTGATGCGATCCTTTCTTCTCTTCTTCCTTTCCATCCCGTTGCTCCACGCCCAACCCGCCGGCAATGATATCGTGCTCAAGGCCATGCGCGACGAATTGGCCCGCAGCCGGTCTCTGCGCGTCATCGGAGATCCCCCCTACTTCATCGAATACACGTTGGACGACGCGGAAATGTATGGCGCCAGCGCGAATCTCGGAGCGCTCGTCCAGGAGCGTGCAAACCGCATCCGCAATCCCCGCGTCCGCATTCGTGTGGGCGATATGAAGCTCGATAACTCCAATCATATCTACAGCGATGCTTACCGCGGCTCCCGGTACGATCCCGGCCAGTTCCCCATCGATAACAACTACGACGTCCTTCGCATGGACTTCTGGCTGGCCACGGACCGGACCTACAAGCAGGCTCTCGAAGCCCTGGCGCGCAAGCGGGCATCCCTCAAGAATGTGACGGAAACCAGCCAGCTTCCCGACTTCAGCCCAGCTCCGCCCGTAACCCTGCTCCTCCCCGTCGAGCGCAAGACAATAAACTCCGCCCTATGGAGAAACCGGGTCAAAGCTCTCTCCGCGGTCTTTGCCTCCTATCCGAAGATCCTCACCTCCGAAGCGGAGGCGAGCATATCCCAAACCATCTCCTACCTGGCCAACAACGAAGGCTCGGAAGTTCGCGTTCCGGACAACCTCGCAACCATCCGGATCAAAGCCTCCGCACTCGCCCCCGATGGCAGCAACGTGCGCGACCACGCCATGTTCTTCTCCATCGATCCCGGCAGGCTCCCGGATGACGAACTCCTCGAGAAAGCCACTCTTGCGGTTGCCCAAAACGTCACCGCCATGGCCTCCGCGCCTGTGCTCGAGAGTTACTCCGGGCCGGTACTGTTCGAAGGAGCCGCCGGAGCCCAGTTGTTAGCGGAACTCCTCGTTCGAAACTTCTCCTACTTCCGTCGTCCTGTGACCGATCCCGACCGGCCTCTCAACCTCCCCTCCGGCGAACTCGAAGGCCGCCTCGGTTCCCGAATCCTCCCCGATTGGATCGACATCCTCGACGACCCGACTCAAAAGGAGTGGCGCGGCATCCCTCTTCAAGGTTCCTATCCCGTGGATATGGAAGGAGTTGTTCCGAAGCCTGTGCAGATGGTGGAAAAGGGTCTTCTGAAAGCTTACTACACGACCCGCCAGCCGATCGAGGGATTCTCCACCTCCAACGGCCATGCTCGCCTCCCGGGGTTCCTCGGTAACAACACCGCCCTCGCCGGCAACGTCTTTGTCAAAGCCGGCCAGACCAGTTCTGCCGCCCAACTGCGGACGCGGCTTCTCGAAATGGGTAAGCAGCGGCATAAGCCGTTCGTCATCGTTGTCCGCAAGATGGACTTTCCTTCCAGCGCCGGTTTGGAAGAACTCCGCAGACTCGGCGGCGGGCGTCAGGGCCAGACCATCAGCATTCCACTACTCGTGTACAAGCTGTTTCCCGATGGGAAGGAGGAACTCGTCCGCGGCGTCCGGTTCCGCGGACTCGATACCCGCAGCCTGAAGGACATCCTTGCGGCTTCGGACGAACTCTTTGCGTTTCACTACCTCGAGAACCGGGCTCCCTTTGCCCATATGGATGCAGGCGGTTATGTGGCTGGCACAACGGTAGTTGCCCCGGAACTCCTCCTCGAGGATGTCGAACTGGAGAAGATTCCCGGCGAACTGCCCAAACTTCCCCTCGTGCCGCCCCCGCCATTGGCCAATTAAGGTTTGAGGGAGAGCAATCGGAATGGGAATTCTCGGACGCACGCTCTTCAAAGAGATCACCACGGGAGCGCTCCTCGGCACCGTCCTTTTTACCTTCATTCTCTTCCTCCAGCGCCTCGGCCGCCTGTTCGAGCAACTCGTCACTAGCACGGCCACCGCGGAACAAATCGGGGGATTGTTCCTCCTCATTCTCCCGCAGACCCTCGTGTTTACGATACCTGTCGGAGTTCTTGTCGGAATCCTCATCGCCATTGGCCGGATGTCTAGTGACGGAGAGATTATCGCCATCCGCTCCGCGGGCGTCCCCAGCCGCCGCCTCCTCATCCCGGTTTCCCTGTTCGCCATCCTCGGAATGGCTCTGGCAGCCTACACTTCCTGCATTCTTACCCCCTGGGCCAAGAGAGAAACCATCAATATTCTCAATACAATGGCAGCCGGCCAGTTGACTGCGGAGATTCAGCCCCGCATCTTCGAGGAACAGTTCCCGAACCGCATTCTCTACGTCGAAGACGTCAGCACAGGCCCCCCATTCCGCTGGCGTCACGTCTTCATGGCCGATTTGCGGCCGCCCACCGAACGGGATGGTGCCGGCGACCGCAGTGACGACCCGCGGATCACCCTCGCCCGGCAAGCCATTGCTGTTCCCGACATCGCACGGAACCGCATCCAGCTTTCCCTCATCGACGGCAGTAGTTTTGAAGTCGCCAAAGACATCACCCAATACTACGCTACCTCCTTCCCAAAAGGAGAACAGGCTTTGGATGCCCCCGAGCGCAAAGAAGTCCGGACCATGGATTTCGGCGAACTGGACATGCAGCCGCTCTACCAGCAAACAAAGACAAATGTAGAAGCTGCCATCGAGTTTCATCGCCGCCTCGCCCTCCCGGTCGGCTGTATCGTCCTTGCCTTGGTCGCCCTCCCCCTCGGCGTCTCCTCCCGCAAAGGCGGTAAGTCCGCCGCCTTCGTTCTCACGGTGGCTCTAGCCTTCCTCTACTACATGGGCCTGATCAGCATCATCGGATTGGCTCGCCAGAAATCCTTGCCTGCCGGATTCGCCGTCTGGCTTCCGAACATGACGTTCTTTCTGCTCGGCGCGGTGATGATCACCAGGTTGGAACTGCCGGGCGACAAGGATTGGGGGGGCGCTCTTTGGGATAGGATGGTGCGCCTTTGGGAGTGGCTGAGGAGCCCGTTTGCAGCGAAAGAGGAGGGCACCGGCCGCGGTTTCCGTCTCCCCCTACTGCCGCAAATCATAGATACCTATATCCTCTCTTCGTTCCTCTACTACTTCGCCGTGCTCCTTTTCAGCTTCGTGGGAATGACGCACGTCTTCAACTTCTTTGAACTGCTGAGCGACATCATCAAGAACCATATCCCGATGTCCCGCGTAGCCACCTACCACCTCTTCCTTACCCCCAAGCTCATCTATGATTTCGCCCCCATGAGCATTCTTGTCGCCGTGCTGGTCACCTTCGGTCTGCTCTCCAAATCCAATGAGATCACCGCCATGAAAGCATGTGGCATCAGCGCCTACCGCCTCGCAATTCCTATTCTTGTCGCAGGCGGCGTCTTCAGCGGCTCGCTCTTCGCCTTCGACTACTACATCGTCCCCGAAGCAAACCTCATCCAGGACGCCATCCGCAACGAGATCAAGGGCCGTCCCGTTCAGACCTATCTCCGCCCGGACCGCAAATGGATCCTCGGCCGCGGCCCCTGGATCTACTATTACAAGCACTTCGATCCCGGCTCCGATGTCATGGTGGGGGTCAGCGTCTACGTCTATGACAAGCCCTCCTTCCAACTCCGGCGCCACATCTTTGCCGAGAGCGCCCGCTGGGAACCCTCCATCAGGCATTGGGTCTTTCAGAACGGTTGGATGAGGGAATTCAAGGGAATACGCGTCACTCAGTTCGACAACTTCCAAGGCAGGGCTGCCACCTTCCCCGAACTGGATGAACCCCCGAACTACTTCTTCCGCGAACTCAAGCAGGACAAGCAGATGAACTTCCATCAGCTTGCCTCCTACATCCGCGAACTTCAACAGAGCGGATTCGATACCATTCGACTACAAGTGCAGTATGAAAAGAAATTCTCCGTCCCGCTCTTTGCCCTCATCATGGCCCTCATCGCCATCCCCTTCGCCTTCTTCTCCGGAAATCGCGGCGCCATGGCGCCCGTCGGAATCAGTCTCGGCATCGCCATCTGCTACGGCGCATTGAGTCAACTGTTCGAACAGATGGGCAATGTCGGCCAACTGCCCGCACAACTCGCCGCCTGGAGCCCGGACGTCCTCTTTTGTCTCGCCGGGACCTACTTCCTCATGCGCGTCCGTACTTGATTCCGTTTAACCTTCGTCTAACCTTGGCTGACTGTGGAACGCCGAATCTGCACCAACGGCCCCTGTGCCTGCTGTGCGGGAGCATGAACCTGCGGATCGCGCCAGAAATCCATGTACCCGGTTTGGTGCACACAACTCACGGTACAATAAGGCGCGCAACCCTTCTGGGTAAGGTACTCTCGCCGGATATCCTCCACCGTGTACTCTTCCAGAGGCTTCCCCGGATACCCGCGCTGTTGGGAACAATAGTGTACCAATCCATCTTCACAAACGTATAAATAGCGCGCCCCGGCACGGCACCTCCAGTCATTCGGCCGCCCGTCCGCGATCGCGTCCTGAAATTCGTTGAAGCGGGAATACCCCTTCTTCTCCATCGCCTTCATCGCGCGGTATACTTCCCGTTCCCGGTCCCGTAGCGGGCGCAGTTGACCGTCTCCGTCATGAATGATGCCGATGGTCGACGTGAACCCGAACTCGAGGGCGCGTTTGCCGACGATGAGGGCATCTTCCGGATTGCGAATCCCACCACCTACTACGGAATTAATGTTTACGTGAAACTCCGCGTGCTCCGACAACCATCGTAAACGCTGGTCCAGCGTCTTCAGACTCTTCTTCGATACATCGTCCGGCTTCACGTTGTCGATGCTGATCTGCATGTGGTCCAGCCCGGCCCGGTTCAGCCTCTGGATTCGCTCCACATTCAACAAGTAGCCGTTTGTGATCAGCCCCGCGACGATTCCGCGTTTGCGCATCCTTGCGATAATGTCGTCCAGCTCAGGATGAAGCAATGGTTCGCCGCCGCTCAGCGTCACCACGGTGGTTCCCAGATTCGCCAACAAATCCACCCGCCGCAGCATGGTGGCTACGGGAACGGGGTTCGAGTAATTGTCGTATTCGTTACAGTAGCCGCAATCCAGATTGCAGCGACGGATGGGGATCAGGTGCGCGAGTACCGGATGGTCGGTGGAAACCAACCCCTTGGCGATCATCCTCAGTTCGCGCATCCGGCGGAAAGCCGACTTCCATCCACGCCGAAGTTTAGAGGCCTTTGAACTCATGGGAATGCAACACTTATTCAAACACAAAGGAATTGGACTGAACAGTGGTCACACCCCGAATGCCCGATTTCTCCCCCTGAAAGGCGATATTAGGGCTTTTTCGGCTGCTGCGCTTCCGGCTTCGCTTCCTTGTCCTCGAACTTGATGTTGATGTCCGTCTTGAACTGTTTATAGTCTTCGTACTTCACGGTCATGCGGATCGGCTGCGGTCCGCTGGCGAACATAAGCGTATCATTCGCCACAGTATAGGTCGGAAACCAGTACTTCCCGTCCACCTGCTGCCGGTACGTTTCGAACTTCGGAAACTGTTGATCGGAACCCTTCTTCAGCAGGCCGGTGGCGCGCCCGTACGTCTTCACAATCTGCAGGTCGCGATCATCCACATAGATCAACCCCTCGAAGTACCGCTGCCCCTGCTCCATCTTCTTTGGCTTCACCGCAAAGACATAGGTCGGGATTTCATCCAGCGTCTCCTTGCCCAGGTACCGGACGTAGTACTTGTCGATATCCGCGCTGGTGAGGACGAAGGGCTGAACACTTCGTATATCCTGCTCGTCTTCGGGAGTTAACTGTAGGTTCTTCAACGTGGAAACAGGTGCCCGCACCACACGCTCAGTTCGCTTTCCGTCCATCCCGAAAATGATGTCCGAAACCACTTCGTGCCGGCCCCGCGTGTTCCCACTCTCATCGAGTTCCAGTATTCTCACCTGTTGACGATATGTGTAGTTTTCCCGCGCCTGCGCGAATTCGGACTCCTTGGCGGCAAACTTCTTGATGATCCCATCGATTTCCGTTTGCGACGGCTCCCTGTCCGCAGCCGGAAGACCAATCGCAAGTCCCAACAAAGCAGTCAGCAATCCGACTCGTAGCATCCCTTTTCCTTTCGTACTCTTCACTTGACGGCGTCCGCACACCGTTGGTTTCCTAGCGCATCCCCAGCAACTGCTTGGCGATCGTCATCCGCTGCATGTTGCTGGTTCCCTCGTAGATCCTTCCGATCTTGGCGTCCCGATACAGTTTCTCCACCGGGTAGTCCTTCGTAAACCCCACGCCGCCAAAGATTTCCACGGCTCGTGAGGCGGTGGTTTCCGCCACCTGCGAGGCGAAATACTTCGCCATGGCAGCCTCGGTCAGAAATGGAAGCCCTCCTTGCCGCAGCCTGGCGGCATTGTACACCAGCAGGCGCGACGCCTCCACCTGTGTCGCCATCTCCGCCAGTTCGAATTGCACGCCCTGAAAATCCGCAATCGCCTTCCCGAACTGCTTCCGCTCCTTGGCATAGGCAAGCGCATGATTCAACGCCCCTTGTGCAAGTCCCGTCATTTGTGCGCCGATGGCGATGCGTCCCTCGTTGAGGGTTTCAATCGCGATCCTGTAGCCCTTTCCTACCTCGCCCACAACGTCTTCCTTTGGAACTCGACAATTGTCGAGAACCAATTCGCATGTCGAAGATGCCCGGATTCCCAGCTTGTCTTCCTTCTTCCCAACCCCAAATCCGGCAAGCCCCCGCTCCACCAGGAAACACGTGATGCCCCGGTAGCCCGCTTCCGGATTCACGGTCGCAAACAGCAGAAATAGTCCCGCCTCCGCCGCATTGGTAATCCACAGTTTCCGCCCGTTCAGCAGGAAGTGATCCCCTTTGTCCTCGGCTCGTGTGGCCAGGGCGAAAGCATCCGATCCCGACCCCGCTTCCGACAGCGCGTAGGAAGCCACAGTGTCTGACGCCAGTCGCGGCAGATAACGCCTGCGTTGCTCTTCGTTCGTCCAACGCATCATCGCATTATTGACCAGCGTGTTCTGTACGTCGACAATTACCGCCGCCGAGGGGTCCACCACCGCCAACTCCTCCACCGCGAGCACGGACTGGAAGAAACTCCCGCCCTGACCTCCGTATTCTTCCGGGATCTCAATCCCCATCAGCCCTAACTCAAACATTTGTCGGATGAGATCCTTGCGGAACACACCCGCCTCGTCCATCGCGCGTACGTGCGGCCCGATTTGCTCCCGCGCGAACTTTCGAATCGTAGCCTGAAACAGCCTGTCTTCTTCGCCCAACTGCGTCAGTGGAAGAATGCCATCGGCGGATCCGGATTCGTGCACCATATGCTCCCAGTGTATAGCGCTCGTCTCCCCTTGCCGCTAAAAAAACACGAACCCCCGCCTCATTGTGAGAGAATTGGGTTTCTTTGCCAATGTCGGACTGGCTGGACAACCTTTGGTGGGATCTTACCCAGCACACTGTCCTCTTCCCCTATGAGCTTGCCGTCTTCGTCTTTCTCCTTCTCGTGCAGGCAGTTCCGGGATTCCAATGGCCATGGCTCTCCCCCGCGATCCATAGGTTCCGCCGTTTCGCCAACCGGCGCCCCATGGCTATTGCCGCCGTTTTTCTCCTCACCCTGCTGGGTCATTTTGTCGTCGAACCAGGCTACCGGATATCCCCTCCCGGCGTTCATGACGAGTTTAGCTACCTCCTTGCCGCGGATACCTTCGCCTCCGGCCGGCTCACCAACCCGCCACACCCGATGGGTTTCTTCTTTGAAAGCTTCCACATCCTGACGAAACCCACTTACATGTCCATGTACCCCCCGGGCAATGGCATGATGCTGGCCTCAGGGATGCTGCTCGTGGGCAAGCCGATCGCCGGCGTGTGGCTCTGCGCGGCGCTTGCCGCGGCGGCGCTGTGCTGGATGTTGCAGGGCTGGGTGACTCCTTCCTGGGCGCTGCTCGCCAGCCTCGTTTTCGCCATTCGTGTGGCGTGGCTAAGCTATTGGGGTAACAGCTACTGGGGTGGCATTCTCGCCGCCCTTGGCGGAGCGCTCCTGTTCGGCGCAGTTCCCGGATTGATGAAGAGACCTCATTGGAGCTACGCTCTCGCCCTGGGCTCCGGCATGGTGATCCTCGAGAATACCCGTCTTTACGAGGGAACCATCCTCAACCTGACTGTCGCTCTCTGGCTCCTCGTTTGGCTCATCCGGAACCGCCGGCGCGAGATTGGCCGCTGGATGGCCAAGGCTGGCATCCCTCTGGCGATTCTTCTTGTAGCCGCCATTGCCTGGATGGGTTACTATAACTGGCGTATCACGGGAGATCCCCTTCTCCTCCCCTACCTCCTCAACCGTCAGAAGTACGAGATGTACGGCAGCTTCCTCTGGCAAGCCGAACACCCCGGAAAGCACTACGATCACGAAGTTCTGCGAAAGTTCTATGTCGAATCCGAAGGCTACCGTGACAAGGAGGGCTACCTTCGCATCCAGCTGCAGAAGCCCCAGAGGCTCTGGTTCTTTTTCATCGGACCTGCCTTGACCCTCGCCATGATAGGCGCCTTCCTGGGCTGGAGATCCAAGCGGCTCCAACTGGCCTGGCTCAGCCTCTTCACTCTGTTTGCCGCCCACCTGCTGGTCCCCTGGAACATCCTGCCCCATTATGCCGGCCCCATCACCGCACCCATCTATCTGTTGTTGATAGAAGGTTTACGTCGCTTGGCCACTCTCTGTCGTCACGCCGCCTTCCCCGGCAGGTTCCTCAGCCGCGCCTCCGTCGCCACCGTCTTTGCCATGCTCTTCTTCCGCATGTCCGCTCCATCCCTTGGCGTCAGCGTCTACCAGGAATTCACTCTCCCCTGGTATTCCTACGGCCTGCACGCTAACTTTCATCGGGCCAATGTGGAAAAAAAGCTGCTCAGCATGGGCGGGGAACACCTCGTCCTGGTGCGCTACCGGCCGAACCACCTTACCCACCAGGAGTGGGTCTACAACAAGGCAGACATCGATGCTTCCCCCATTGTCTGGGCGAGATACGTCGAGGATCAGGACAGATTGAAGCCTCTCCTTGATTATTACAAAAATCGTAAAATCTGGATCATCTCTCCCGACGACAACCCCGACAGAATCTTCGAATTCAAGGAGAACCCGCGATGAAGGATTGGAAACAGATCGCCGCCGCGCAGGGTCTCGTTTTGCCCCAGGCGCAACTCGAGTCCCATGTTGCATTGATGGCCCAACTCGAGGACATCCTCGAGAATCTCAAGACGAAACTGGCCGTGGATACCGAGCCCGCCACGGTTTTTCAGCCCGCTCCCTGGAGTGACGGAGACGCAAAATGAACACCATCCGGGAAGCAGGCGCGGCTCTTCGAAGCAATAAAACCACAAGTGTAGCGCTCACTCGACAGTGCCTGGACCGCATCCACAACCTCCAGCCTCGCCTCAATGCTTTTATTACTGTAGTATCCGACGCCGCCCTCGTTCAGGCCGCCTGCCTCGATGCCGAACTCGCCGCCGGCACCGCCCGCGGACCTCTTCACGGCATCCCCATCGCCCTCAAGGATGTATTTGAAACGAAAGGCATTCGCACCACCTGCGGCTCCCGCCTCTTCTACGATTACGTCCCCCAGCGCGACGCCGCCGTCGCCGAGCGCCTCGAAGCCGCGGGCTGCGTCCTGCTCGGCAAGACCGGCATGCACGAACTCGCCTATGGCGTCACCTCCACAAACCCCCACTTCGGCGCAATCCACAATCCATGGAATCGGGACCACGTCCCAGGTGGTTCCAGCGGCGGTTCCGGGGCGGCAGTCGCCGCCTCGATGGCCTTCATGGCAATGGGCACCGACACCGGCGGATCCATCCGCATCCCCGCTGCCTTCTGTGGAACCGTGGGCCTGAAGCCGACTTACGGCCGTGTCAGCCGCTACGGCGTTCTCCCGCTCGATTTCTCCCTCGATCACATGGGACCGCTCACACGCAGCGTGCACGACGCGGCGCTCGTCCTCCAGGCTCTCGCCGGTCAGGACCCGCGCGACCATACCTCGAGTCCCCAACCGGCCGGGCAGTATTCACCGCCAGCCGGCGGCAATCTCAATGGCCTTCGCATCGGCCTCCCCGAAAACTTCTACTTCGACCGCGTCGAACCCGGAATCGTCTCTGCTGTCCGCCAAACCGCATCCGAGGCCGAGCGCCTCGGCGCAAAGCTCGTGAGCGTGCGAGTCCCCGACATCGATGGCCTCAACGCCATCGGCCGCGTCATCCTGTTTGCCGAAGCTACCGCCGCCGTGGAGCCCTTTCTCCACCGGCGAGACGAGATTGGGCCCGATGTCCTCTCACTGCTCGACCAGGGACGCTACGTTCTTGCGACTGACTACGTTCAGGCCCAGCGGCTCCGCCGCGTCTTTCAGCTCGAGTACAACAAAGTGTTTGATTCCGTGGATGTTCTGCTCACCCCCACGACGCCCAACCTTGCCCCGGGAATCGGCGAGACGACGGTCCTGCTCGACGGCCTCCCCGAGGACGCCCGCCTCGCCTCCACGCGCTTCGTCCGTGCCATCAATATCCTCGGGCTTCCGGCCCTGGCTCTCCCCTGCGGTGTCGTCAACGGGCTTCCTGCCAGCGCCCAGTTCATCGGGAAAGCCTTCGATGAAGCCACCCTCCTCCGCATCGGCGCGGCCATCGAGGATGCAACCGGTTGCACCAATCTCACCCCTCCGGGGCTATAATTCGAGCAGCGGAGACACAAATATCATGCCCCTCAGCAGGCGTCACTTTCTGCAAACCACTTCCGCTCTAGCCGCCGCGGCCCCCGCTCCGGCCACCCCGGCTACGGCAAACGACAGAATCCAGGTCGGCGTCATCGGCGCCGGTGCGCGATCCCATGAATTGATGCAGGCCCTCATGACCGTGCCCGGCGCTCAAATCGTCGGTGTCACGGACGCCTACAAAGGTAGAGTCGAGCGGACTCTCGAGAGGGTAGGCAAGAGCGCCAAGCCCTACCCATCATTCCAGAGCATTCTTTCCGACAAGTCCATTGACGCCGTCGTGGTGGCTACCCCCGACCACTGGCACAAGTCCATCGTCATCCAGGCTGTCGAGGCCGGCAAGGACGTCTATTGCGAGAAGCCGCTCACCTACACCGCCTCCGAAGGCATGGAGATCGTCCGCGCAGCCGAAAAAGCCAAACGCATTGTGCAGGTCGGCAGCCAGGGCGTGAGTTCCCAAACACAAACCAAGGCGCGCGAATGGATCCGTTCGGGCAAACTCGGCAAAGTGACCATGATCCGTGCCGCCTACAACCGTAATACTGCTTCCGGCGCGTGGATTTACCCCATTCCTCCCGACGCCTCCCCCAAGACCGTCGACTGGGAAACCTTCCTCGGCCCGGCGCCCAAACGGCCCTTTTCCCTCGAGCGCTTCTTCCGCTGGCGCTGTTATGAGGACTACTCGGGCGGCATCGCCACTGACCTGTTTGTCCACCTCTGCACCACCATCCACTACCTCATGGACGCCAAAGCCCCCAGCCGTGTCATGGCGATGGGCGAACTGTACCGCTGGACAACCAGCCGCGATGTTCCCGATACCCTCAACGCCATCCTCGAATACCCCGAAGGCTTCGCCGTCAACCTCAGCTCCACCTTCAACAACCAGCTATCCGCCGGAGGCGGCTTTCAAATCCTCGGGACCGAAGGAAGCATCGTCCTTGGAGACGGCATGAGTTTCCATGCCGAATCCGCCGTCGAGGATAACCGCTGGATTGTGGAGAGCTGGCCTTCGCGCCTCGAGGCGGATTACTACAAAAGTCCAAAAGTGCGCGAATCCGAGATGCCACAAACCTGGAAGCCAAGGCTGCGAGGCGAACTCGAGGTCTATCACGAAACGGGCGCCGATACCACCAACGCCCATCTTTCCAATTGGGTGGACTCCATTCGCTCCCGGAAGCCTCCCTACGAAGACGCCCTCACCGGGCATCGCGCCGCCGCTTGCGCCCACATGGTGAACCGTTCGGTGAAGCAGCGCCGCATGATGGAATGGGACTTCCGGCAGGAAGACATCAAAGCCTGATCTTGTCGCATCTACCCCACAGCGGGTCCTAGGCCTACCTCGCCCTAATCTTCCGGCCTCGCTAAGCCGATGTAGTCACAGGCGACATATCCGTGGCTGCGATCACCCTATTTGCGTACGAATCCCAACCCATTGTCATCGAAGGTTTGCATCGCATTCTCGAAACGGACCCTGAGATCCAACTCCTGGGCGCCGCCTCCACACCTTCCGAAGCCCTGCCGCAGATCTTACGCCTCCAGCCGCAGATCGTTCTCCTCGATCAAAGCGGCGGCCTGAAATCGGTCTTCCGTTTCCTCAGCGACCTGAAAGCCGCCTTCCCGGGCGCCTTGCCCGTTCTTTGGGTGACGGAACTCGCGGAAGTGGAATCCTTCCGCGCCTTGCAATTAGGGGCCCGCGGCATTCTCAAAAGAACACTTCCCATAGCCGCGATTCTCGATTGCCTGCATGCGGTGGCCAAGGGCAACATCTGGATCGAGCACCACGTTTCCAACCACGTCGTCGGCTTCCTGAACCGCAGGCAGATCCCCCGTCTCACCCCCCGGGAGCGCGAAATTGTTCGCTGTCTTTGCCGCGGCATGCGAAACAAGGAAATCGCCGATGAACTGTCCATCACCCCCGGAACCGTCAAGGTCCACCTGATGCACATCTTTGAAAAGACCGGCGTCAAAGACCGCTTTGAATTGGCGGTTCACGGCCGCAACCTGCTGGGGTTGGAAGCCGGAGAGGAACAGAACTCCTCCCCCCTCGCTCTTGCCGGAGAGGACATCCACGGAGATTACTGACTTGGCAACTTCACTGGACGCTTCTCCCCACACAATTCGCGAACCCGCCCCGTCCATCCACGCCCGGCCCTGGGCGCGCTTGCTTCTGCCCTCCTACTCCGATTGCTTGTTCATTGCCGTCCTGTTCTGGCTCGCCTCCACCGGAAATGGCACGTGGGCGGGTCTGCTGGCCGACGGTGACACCGGGTGGCACATCCGGACCGGAGAGTGGATCCTCCAGCACCACACCGTGCCCACGCACGATCTGTTTTCATTCACCAAGGCTGGAGAGGCTTGGTACGCCTGGGAGTGGCTCACGGATGTCTTCTTTGCTCTCCTGCACAGCCTGGCGGGGCTCAAAGGCTTGGTTCTGCTCTCCGCCCTGGTCATCGCAGCCTTCGGAACCCTCCTGTTCCGCCACATGATCGCCCGTGGCGCGACGCCCTTTGCGGCGCTGGCGGTTTCCCTGCTGGTCTTTGGGGCTTCGTCCATTCACTACCTCGCGCGCCCCCATATCTTCACTCTCCTGGGGCTGACCGTCTCCCTTTGGATCATTGACTCCGACCGCCGCAATCCCTCCGCCCGCGTCTGGCTCCTCATTCCCATCACCCTCCTGTGGGTCAACATGCACGGCGGTTTCCTCGGCCTTATCGCCTGCCTCGGACTTCTTGTAGTTGGAGCTTTCCTCGAGTCCGCGGCCGCCGTCTACCTCGACGGTTCCCCCTGGAATCTGGCGCCCGTGCGCCGCTACGGCATTCTTACCGCCTTCTGCGCCGCCGTCTCCCTTCTCAACCCCTATGGCTGGCATCTCCATCAGCACGTGGCAGCCTACCTGCGTTCGGATTGGATCCGCAACAACATCCAGGAATTCCTGTCCCCGGTATTTCGCTCGGAAAGCGCGATGCAGTTTGAAGGGATGCTCTTTCTTGGCCTGATGGCCGTGGTATGGCTGATTTCGCGGCGGTCCTTCGTCCCGGCTCTCTGGATTCTGTTCTGGGCTCACCAGGCCCTCTCGAGCATCCGGCACGTTCCCGTGTTCATGATCGTTGCCTCCCCTTTCGTGGCCGCCGCTCTCACCCGCCTCTGGCAGATTTGGGTCGAGCCGGCCGGCAGGAAATCGTTCCGTGGCATCTTCGCCAGCCTCGCTCGTGACATGGCGCCCGGCTGCACCCGAACCAGCGTCTGGATCGCCGCGGTCACACTTGCCTTCGCCCTGCTTCCTGAATCCGTGGTTCGCTGGCCCAGGGATTTTCCCGAGGCGAAGTTCCCTCTCCGCATGGCGGCTCTCCATGAGGAACGATTGGTCTCCGGGCGTACGCTCACCGGGGACCAGTGGGCGGACTATCTCATTTACCGCGGTTACCCCAGACAAAAGGTCTTCGTCGACGGCCGTAGCGATTTCTTCGGAAGCGAATTCGGCGATCCGTATCTGTACATGATGCAGGGCAGGTGGGACTGGGAGCAACTGCTCGAGAAATACCGCATCGACACGGTCCTCAGTCCCGTCGGGTGGCCTTTGACCTCTCTGCTCAAGCAAAGTCCGGCATGGCGCCTTGTCGATGACGGCGGCAGCGCTGTGCTGTTTGAAAAGGTACGTTCGTACCAGGTACCTTCCGCCCAGCAAGACGACTCTTCCCGGAAAAAAGCTCAGTCCTTATCTAATGAAAATCCCCGACCGGGCCGAAGTTACTAGTGGAGATCAGGAAATCATGAAAACGGCCAAAACGCAGGCTCCGGATTTACCGGACCTTGGTTCCACCTTCCACCCTGGCGCAAGCAGTGGAAACTGGCGTCTTCCCTCGGGCACACCTCTCGGAGAGTATGCCCTCCAGGCCGGATTCCTCATGCCCAGCCTGTGGAATCTGTCCGTGCGCAGCGCGTTTGCCAGGAATCATCAGGCCGCATCCGCTCTCCGCGGGCCCATCTCTGCTGACGCCTCACGGCGTTTTCCTCGCGCTTCCGCTCAGCAGGCGGTCCGGGAGTGCTGATGTCCGGACAAGTTCTCATCGTCGTCCTGCTCGGCATCATTGCCTCCATCGAGGATCTGTGGCGACGGAACATCTCGAACTGGATTCCCGCTTGCGCGCTCCTTGCCGGCTTTGCCTGGCAGTCGAGCCAGTGCGGCTGGGGAGGGTTCGGCTCGGCTGCCGCCGGCGCAGCCGTCGGTTTCGCCGTCTTTCTTGTCTTTTACCTGCTCGGCGGCATGGGCGGCGGAGATGTGAAACTCATGGCCGGATTTGGCGCCGTCATCGGAGTGGGACGACTCTTGGAAGCCGCGATCTGGACGGCCATTATCGGGGCCCTGCTCGCCGCTGCTGTGATTGCCGTCCACTCTCTGCGGAAGCTGGGAAACAAGGAACGCAAGGGATCGCCCGCCGCGATCCCATATGCTCCGGCAATTACAGTCGGAGTCTGGTTATCTCTGGTACCGCGCTAAAGAAAGTTCCAGTTGGTGTCGATCAATGCATAGATGTTTCTAGGAAGGTGACGATATGGATCGCAGGTTTCTGACGGTTTTAGGAGTGAGCCTACTCTTTGCGCTGGTCGTATCCAGCCTCTTTTATCAGATGACGGCTCGCGCCGGCGGCGCTAAAAAGACGGAACAGGGCGAATTGAAAGACCTTGTCGTCGCGGCCAAACCCCTCACCGTAGGCATCACGGTGAAACCCGCCGACGTGAAGGTGATCAAGATCGCAAACGACCAGTTCCCCAAGATGGGTTTCGCCAAGGTCGAAGAAGTGATTGACCGCCCCGTCATCAGCAACATCCTTCTTGATGAACCACTGCTCGAAGGCCGGCTCGCCGCCCGCGGCAGCGGCCTTGGCATCGCGCCCATCATTCCGGTGGGCATGCGGGCCGTCACCGTCCGTGTCAATGACGTGGTCGGTGTCGCCGGTTTCGTCATGCCAGGAATGCGGGTCGATGTCCTCGTGACATTGCGGCCTCCAGGGGGCGACAGCACCACGGTTACCACCACCGCTCTCGAAAACATTCTCGTCCTCACCGCCGGCACCACCATTCAACCCGACGCCCGCGGCCAGGCCATCAACGCTCCCAACGTCACTCTCCTGGTGACCCCCGATCAGGCCGAGATCCTCACGCTCGCCAGCAACGAGGGCCGCATCCAACTCTCCTTGCGCAATGGCGGTGACGGGCAGCCGGTGAAGCCTCCGGGAATCCGGCTTGCCCAGTTGTACGGCACTCCTTCGAAACCGCCCCAACCTGCGGCCGCTTCCGCCCCGCGGCCCCGGCCCCGGCCCGTCACCGTGGCTCAGGCTGCGCCTCCGCCTCCTCCTCCAGCGCCGCCCGCCGACCAGATCGTCGTCATCCGCGGCAATCAGAAAACTGTCGAGACTGTTTCCAACCTCAAGAAAAATTAGCGTACCTCAGCGGGGAATACTGCAATGAAAGCAACCACTCGATTCCGGCCCGGTCTGTTTGTCTCCGTAACGGCTGCTACTTTCAGCCTCTGGATCGGCATCTTACCGGCGCGTGCCCAATCTGCGGATGACATTAAGGTCTCCGTCGGAAAGAGCGTTGTCATCGACTATCCGGAGGACATCGCGCGCATTTCCACCTCGAGCCCCGACGTCGTCGACGCCGTGCCTGCTACCACTCGCGAGATTCTTCTCCATGGCAAGTCTCTCGGAGCCGCCTCCGTCATCGTCTGGTCGAAGACAGGGCAGCGCACCTTCTATAACGTCAGTGTCGAACCTAACCTCGAGCCCCTCCGGCGCCTGCTCAAAGAGACCTTCCCCAATGAAGACATCCATGTTCAGGCCGCGCGCGACTCGTTGTCCTTGACGGGCAAGGTGAGCAATCAGTCCGTGGCCGACCGCGCCGCCGTGCTTGCCGCACCCCTCGCCAAGAGCGTCGTCAACAATCTGAGCATCGCCATACCCGGCATCGACAAGCAGATTGTCCTAAGGGTTAAGTTTGCGGAGTTGAACCGTCAGGCTGTTCAGTCTTTCGGCGTGAATCTGCTCTCCGCCGGCGCCTTGAACACCGTCGGAACCGCCTCCACCCAGCAGTTTCCCGGCCCTAACGCCACTAAGCTTTCCGGCACCATTCCCGGCCGCAGCCAGGGATATACCTCCGAGTTCAACCTGTCCGACCTGCTCAACATATTCATGTTCCGCCCCGACTTGAACCTCGGTGCTTTCATCAAAGCCCTCCAGCAGCAGCAGGTGCTCCAGATCCTGGCCGAGCCTAACCTGGTCACCACCAACGGCAAGGAGGCCAGCTTCCACGTCGGTGGCGAGTTCCCCATTCCCGTCCTTCAGGGCGGCGCCAATGCCGGCTCGGTGACCATTCAGTTCCGTGAATTCGGCATCCGCCTCACATTCAACCCCTTCATTACGGCTAACCGCACCATTAAAATGCACGTCAGGCCCGAGGTCTCCACCATTGACCTGTCAAACGCGGTGACCTTTAGCGGCTTTACCATTCCCGCGCTCTCCACGCGCAAAGTGGAAACCGACATCGAACTCGGCGAAGGTCAGAGTTTCGTCATCGGCGGTCTCCTAGATGACCGGGTGACGGAAACCATGGCGAAGGTCCCCGGGCTTGCCAACATCCCGATTCTCGGAACCATTTTCAAGAGCCGCAATGAAAACAAGACCAAGACCGAATTGATCGTCCTCGTGACCCCGGAAATTACCACTCCGCTCAACGTCAACGATCCCAGGCCCATGCCCTCCTTCCCGCGCGAGTTCCTGCCCAGCACCACGCCGAACACGCCGGGAGCCATGAGCAAGGCGGTACCGCCCCGGAAGAAGAAGTAGGAGCGACCATTTCCTGGAGAACCGTATCATGACACGCCGCCCCATGCGAGAAACAGAGCTCAATGCGATCCTCATCGCGCCCAACCGCGAACTGGCGGATCTGTTTCTCGCCACGGTTCCGCGCGTGAGGGGTTTTCAAATTCTTGGAGACCTTCGCAGCTACCCGGCCCAGCAGACTCTGGAAATCCGCCTGCGGCAGTTGCAGCCGGAAGTTGCATTGATCGACTTGACTTCCGACTTTGACCAGGCCGGCCAACTCATCCGTTATCTGTCCTCCTTGCGTCCTCCCATTCACGTCGTTGGACTGCATTCACACAACGACTCGGAGGCCATCTTGCGCTCGGTCCGGATGGGCGCCTCCGAATTCCTCTATGTTCCCTTCGATCTGAGTATTCAGAAGGAGGCCGTCGCCAGGCTCCATAAGATGCGCGGGCCCGAGGCCGGCGCGGAGCCCGACCAGGGCAACGTCGTCGTCTTCTCCAGTTCCAAGCCCGGCTCGGGAGCTTCCACCCTCGCCACACAAACAGCCTTTGCGTTGAAACGAGCTACCGGCCGCCGGGTTCTTCTGGCGGACTTCGACCTGACCGGAGGGAGCATCGGCTTCTTCCTGAAGCTCTCCCAGAGCCAATCCCTCATTGATGTCCTCGACGCCGGCGCCATGGATGTCTCGAATTGGTCCAACTTCACCGTGAGCTGTGGCGGCGTCGACATACTCACTGCGCCCGAAAAACCTCATGTGCAGGCCCTCGAGCCCGTCCGAATCCAGGAAACCCTTCAGTACGTCCGCACGCTCTATGACTGGGTCGTCGTCGATCTCCCATCCATCTTCAACCGGATAAGCTTGTTGGCGCTTTCAGAAGCGGAAAAGGCCTTTCTGGTCTCCACCAGCGAACTTCCGAGCCTGCATCTTACCCGTAAAGCCATCTCCCTGTTGAGCCAGCTCGGATTCAACAAAGACCGCTTCCAGGTGGTGGTCAACCGCGTGAGCAAGCGGGACGGCTTGGCCGGGGGCGATCTTGGAAAGCTCTTTGACTGTCCGGTTCATGCCAGCTTCCCCAACGACTATTTCTCCCTGCACCGGGTCATTTCGCTCGGCAGGCCGCTCACCAGTGATTGCGAACTCGGGCGGTCCATCGAGAGTCTCGCGCAAAAAATCGTCGGGCCGGCGTCCGGGGAAAAAAAACGGCTCGCTAGCCTCGTGAACGCCAAGCCGGCTTTTTCGGAGACCTAACGCCAGAGAGTCGATACGACAGGTAACAGACACATGCTTCCAACAACAGAAAATCGAACCCCACAGCTCACCTGGGAGCAGCGGCTGCTCAAGAACGCCGGCCGGCCCAAGACGGCGTTGAAGCCTGAGTATCAGGAACTGAAGTTCACCCTCCACCGCAAACTCCTGGACAAGATCAACCTGGAAGCGCTCGCCACCATCGACAACCAGCGCGTCCGCGGCGAGGTGCGCCAGGCGCTGTTCTCCCTCATCGACAACGAGCCCACGCTCCTCAGCTCGCTTGAAAAACAACAGATCTGCGAAGAAGTTCTCGACGAAGTCTTCGGGCTCGGCCCCCTCGAACCGTTGCTTCAGGACCCCACCGTCAGTGATATTCTCGTGAACACCCACAAGCAGGTCTACGTCGAGCGTAAAGGTCTGCTCGAGCTGACCAGCGTCAGTTTTCGTGATGACGCGCACCTGCTCCGTATCATCGATAAGATTGTCTCCCAGGTTGGCCGCCGCATCGACGAGTCGACACCAATGGTCGACGCCCGCCTGGCCGACGGATCGCGCGTCAACGCCATCATCCCTCCCCTTGCCGTCGATGGGCCGCTGATGTCCATCCGCCGCTTTTCCACCGACAAGCTCATGCCTGCCGATCTCGTCGAAAAGAAGGCCATGACGCCGGGAATGATGGAGTTGCTCGAAGCCGCCGTCAAAGCGCGCCTCAACATCATCATCGCCGGCGGAACCGGCGCCGGCAAGACCACGCTCCTCAACGCGCTCAGCTTCTTCATCAGTCCCAAGGAGCGCATCGTCACCATCGAAGACGCCGCCGAACTCCAGTTGAAGCAGCCCCATGTGGCCCGCCTCGAAACCCGCCCCCCGAACCTCGAGGGCCAGGGAGCCGTCCGCCAGCGCGAACTCCTCGTCAACAGCTTGCGTATGCGCCCGGATCGCATCGTCGTCGGCGAAGTCCGCGGCGGTGAGGCGCTCGACATGCTTCAGGCCATGAATACGGGCCATGACGGCTCTCTGACCACGGTCCACGCCAACTCCCCCCGAGACGGGGTTTCCCGTCTCGAGGTCATGGTTTCCATGGCCAACGCCAACATGCAGTTGATCTCCATCCGCCAGCAGATCGCCAGCGCGGTCAACGTCTTCGTCCAGGCGTCGCGCTATTCCGACGGCTCGCGCCGAGTCACCAACATCACCGAAGTAACGGGCATGGAAGGCGAGGTGGTCACCCTTCAGGACATCTTCGTTTTTGAAAAGCGCGGCCTGACACCAGAGGGCCGCGTGGTGGGGCGTTTCGCGGCCACAGGAATCCGTCCCAAGTTCTATGAGAAGCTGCTCGCGGCCGGGATTCGTCTCCGGCCCGACCTGTTCGACGAGGTTGCGGAGGTTTGACGCAATGAGTTTCGCCATCATTCTCCTCGTGGTTTGGTTTTGTTCCGTTGCCATCTGGGTGCTCGTCACCGGCGCGCTGAAGACCGCCGACGTGGACCGCATCCGGCAGCGGCTAGCGGGTACGCAGAAAAGCAGGAAGAGCAAGAAAAAAGAGCCGGCGGCCCAGCAAAACCTCATCCAAGTGGAACAGGTCACCAGCAAGTACACCGTCCGCCTGCTCCACAAGTATCAGGTTCACGAAAAACTCCAGGAGATTCTCGACCAGTCCGGCTTGCGCTGGCATCCGACGCGCCTCGCCCATGCCTGCCTCGGCTGTTTCCTTGGAGCATACATCCTGGTCTGGTCCCTTGCCGATTTCCGCAGTGTCGCTTTCGTCGCTGGTCTCATCGCCGGCTGCATGCCCTTCATCTATGTGTGGCGGAAACGATCGGCACGGCTGAAGAAGTTCGAAGAGTTGTTTCCCGAGAGCCTCGAATTCGTGGCGCGCTCCATGCGTGCCGGTCATGCCTTCTCCGTCTCTCTCGAGATGATTCATCGCGAGTTCCAGGAGCCGCTTTCGGGCGAGTTCCGCCGCACCTTTGAAGAGCACAATCTTGGTCTCCCTCTCGACATGGCGCTACAGAAACTCGCCAAACGGGTTCCCTCGCTTGACGTTCACTTCTTCGTCTCGGCTGTCATGCTGCAAAAACGTACCGGCGGTAACCTGGCGGAGATCCTTGACAAGTTGGCGTACGTCATTCGCGAGCGGTTCAAGCTGCGCGGCCGCATCCGCGCTGTCAGCGCTCACGGCAAGATGACAGGCCTCGCGCTTACGTGCATCCCCATCGGAGTTGCCGTGATTCTCTTCTATGTCAATCCCGAATATGCGAAGTTCTTCTTCGTTGACGAGGTGGGGCACTACATGGCTTTCGCCGCCATCGCTCTTCAGTTGATCGGCTACGCCGTCATTAAGAAAATCGTCACCATCGAGGTCTGATCATATGGTATTTGCAATCAGTGTTCTCATCTTCCTGCTGCTGGCCATCGGGATCAGTTTCGCCGGCCTCAAACTCTGGGTTCGCCCCAAGGAGGTGATTGAGCGCGTTGCCGGCGTTGGCTCCGCCGGTGTCGAAGTCCCGCCCACGCACTCCAGTCTCGTCCTGCGCGAGGTCGTGGAGAAGTTTGGACGTGTGGCGCCGCCTTCACCCAAGGACGTCACAATCATGCAGCGAAGGCTCATTCGCGCCGGCTACCGCAGCGGCAATCCGCTCACTATGCTCTATGGCGCTAAGGTGCTGTGTGCCATCGTCCTCCCCATCCTCACCAGCGTCCTTGTCCTCAGCTCCAGCGCTGATGCCAGCAACAAGTTCCTCGCCGTGGCAGCCTCGGCCGGGCTCGGTTTCTTCGGCCCGAATGAATTCGTCAACTGGCGCGCCCGCCGCCGCCAAAAGCAGGTCAAGCGCGGGCTGCCGAACGCGCTGGACCTGATGGTAGTTTGCGTCGAATCAGGGCTTGGCCTCGACCAGGCGATCCTCCAGGTGGCCAAGGAACTCGAGGCCGCCCACCCGGAAATCAGCGAGGAGTTCGCCCTCGTCAACCTCGAACTGAAAGCCGGTAAACGCCGCGCTGAGGCTTTGCGCAACATGGCCGAGCGCACCGCCGTCGATGATCTCAAGAAACTGGTGGCCGTCCTCATTCAGGCCGATCGCTTCGGAACCGGAGTGGCCCAATCCTTGCGCGCACACGCTGACTACATGCGCGTGCAGGCGCGCCAGATTGCCGAAGAGAAGGCCGCCAAACTCGGCGTGAAACTCGTGTTTCCGATCTTTTTCTGTATCCTGCCGTCGCTCTTTGTCGTGACGGTGGGGCCGGTTGTCGTGAAGATCATGAGGGAGTTGCTCCCCATGATGAACAACATGTAATTGCTTGCGATTGAAATTGCGAAGGGAACCCGGCGCCTATCCGGGCGTCTGTTAAGGGATCCCCCGAAACCCGTGGGAAAGGAGAAATGGCGACGATGGATAGCTCAATGATTCGCATTGTTTGCGCGGTTGTGGCCGCTTTGCTTCTCGGCCTGATCGTGATGCGCCGCAAGAAGAGCGTCGACGAGTAGACTCGCGGCGGCTCGGGTTGTAGCGGTCCAGACAGGAGAAGTTGCGCCAAAGGCAATTGTGGAGGCGGCTCGCGCAGCGTGCCGCCCTCTGCAAGGCCCGATGGATCGTTTGGAATGCTCCGCGCAGCCGGGACCGGTTCTTGTGGAGAACTTCGGAACTCCCCAGCCAGCCTATGTTGCGCGAGCAGTTGCTTAAGAAAAAGGAAAAATAACCTCAAGAAGAGGAAGTGTGAAATCGTTGGCGAAGACAGGATATCGACCGAGCGGAGTGAAGCTTATGAATAAGAGGATCTTTGGTTGGAGGCCGTTCGAAGCGGGGCGCCGCTTGCTGGCGCTGGCTGGCGCGGCCTGTATTTTGCTCGCCGCCACGCAGTCGCTTCTTGGCGGCGTGGTCGGCAAAGTTGTGGCGATCGGGGGCAATGCCTCGGATCTGGCGCTCGACGAGGCTCGTGGCGTGCTTTATGTGGCGAACTTCACCGCCAACCGCGTCGAAGTAGTCTCGCTCGGCGATGGCTCCGTGCAGTCTTCCATCAACGTCGCCGCGCAGCCTTCTTCGCTGGCGCTCAGCCCTGACGGCCGCTATCTCGTCATTGCCCATTTCGGCAGCTTTGCCGCCGGCTCGAGCAATAACGGTCTGACCGTCATCGATCTGGCCACCAACGGCAGGCAGACTTTCGTGCTCGGAAGCGCTCCCCTCGGCGTCGCCTTCGGCATCGACAACCAGGCGCTGGTGGCCACTGCCAGCGAATTCATTTTGTTCGATCCCATCACCGGCAATACGCGCGCCCTGGGTTCTTTCTCGACCCTCACCACCAAGTCCCTGCCGCAGCCCGTGGCAAACTTCCCCTCGAATATCGTCGGCGCGTCCATGGCGGTGAGTGGCGACGGGTTGTGGATCTTCGGGTCGGCCGCCGTAGGGTCCGGTTCCTCCGGCGCGTCCGGCGGCCAGTCCCTCGAATTCACTTACAATGTCACCACGAGGAGCATCAATTCCGTGCTCTGGACGTGGTCGCCTCCGCCCGGACCCCGCGCCGTCAGTTCCAACTATGACGGCAGCGTCCATATGAGCGGCTGGGCCATGTTTGACCGGCAACTGCTCAACGGTCTGTCCCAGTTCCCCGGCGCCTCCGGCACGTTCAACATCGGCACTCACGTCTTCGACAACACGCGCGGCCGTCTCTATGCGCAGTTCTCTGCCACCGCGCAGAACAACTCTTCCTCCCAGCAGACCGCCGCTCCGCCGGTCCTGCAAGTGCTCGATGCCGATAACCTCGCCGTGCTCGACCAGCTCAACCTGCCCGAGAACTTCGCCGGAAAGAGCATCATTAATTCCGACTCCTCGATGCTGTTCGGCATCTCCGACAGCGGCATCCTGATGATTCCCATCGGCAACCTCGATAGCATGCCCCGCATCGCGACCACCAGGGAAGACGTCGTCTTCCGCGGCAACTTCTGCGACCGCCGCGTCACCTCGCAAGAGGTTACCATCCTCGATCCCGGCGGCGGGAATACCGACTTCACGCTCAGCGTGAGCACCTCCGGCGTTTCCGTTTCTCCCTCGAGCGGGGTCACCCCGGCCACCGTCCGCATCAACGTCGACCCGAACGCCTTCCAAAATACCAAGGGTACAGTCGCGGCGTTCATCAATATTGCTACCGCTCGCGGCGTGAACATTCCCAGACCGGTTCGCGTCCTCATCAACAACCGCGAACCCGACCAGCGCGGTACGGTCGTCAATGTCCCCGGCAAACTGGTCGACCTTCTCGCCGATCCGGTCCGCGACCGCTTCTATGTTCTTCGTCAGGACACCAACCAGGTCTATGTCTATGACGGCGGCACGCAAACGCGCATCGCCACTCTCAAGACGGCGAACACGCCCACTCAGCTTGCCATCACCTTCGACCGCCGCTACCTCATGGTGGGTCATGACAACGCCCAATTGATCAAGGTGTTCGACCTCGATACCCTCGAGGAATCCCTACCCATCTACATGCCGGGCGGCCACTACCCCAGGTCCATCGCCGCCAGCGCCAAGGCGATCCTCGTCGCCAGCCGCGTTGCCGGTCCCGAGAACAAGATCTCCCGCGTGGACTTCGCGTCCCGAACCGCCACCCCGCTCCCTTCGCTCGGCATCTTTGAGAACAAGATCGACATCAACACCGTTCTCGTGGCTTCACCGAACGGCAGTACCATCTTCGGCGCGCAGTCCGATGGCACCGTGTATCTCTACGACGCCAATGTCGACACCTTCACCATCTCGCGGAAGGACGTCACTTCCCTCTCCGGAGCCTATGCCGCCTCCAACTTCAACCAGTTCGTCATCGGCAATTCGCTGTTGAACGCCTCGCTCGTGCAAACCACGCAGTTTGAAACCGGCACCGGAAAGAGTTCCGGGTTCGCTTTCCTCGATCAGGGTGGTTTCCGTACAACTTCCCCGGATTCGGCGAGCCCCGGCGTGATCGCGCGGGTCACCAATCAGAGCGGTCAGCTTTCACGCGCCACGCGCCTCGTCGAAGCGCCCATCCTGCCGCAGACCACCCAGGGCAGCTCGACAGCGCAAAACGGAGTTGCACAGAGCTGGGTGCAGGTGTTCACACGCTCCATCCAGCCGCTCTACAGCCGCAGCGCCCTCATCGCTCTCACCACCTCCGGATTCACGGCGCTTCCCTGGAGCTTCGACGCCTCAGTCGCGGCGCCCCGCATCGAGCGCGTCGTCAATGCCGCCGACAACACCGCGACCGTGGCCCCCGGCAGCCTCGTTTCCATCTTCGGAGCCAATCTCAGCCCCATCAACCAGGCTACCCAGTTAACGCCCCTGCCCACGGCGCTCGGCGAAAGCTGCCTCACCGTGAACGGCTTGCCGCTTCCCGTTGTCTTCGTCTCCCCAGCGCAGATCAACGGCCAGATTCCGTTCCAGGTGGACGGCAACGTCAGCCTCATCCTGCGCACTCCGGGCGGGGTCAGCGATACGTTCAACCTGACCATTCTTCCCACCGCTCCCGGCGTCTTCCGCAACGGAGTTGCCGGAGCCCGCAATGATCTGCCCGCGGTGTTCCGCGCCGCCAACGGGCTCCTCGTCACGGACACGAACCCCGTTCATCGCGGAGACACCATCACCATCTACCTCACCGGTCTCGGCCGTACCTCGCCTGCCGTCGAAGCCGGCGTCCCCGCGCCCGGTGATCCTCTGGCCAGCGTCCTCGTGCCGCCTGTCGTCATGCTCGGAGGCGTCGCCCTGCCGGTCGAGTTTGCCGGCCTTACGCCCGGTTCCATCGGCGTCTACCAGATCAACGCCCGCGTTCCCAGCGATGTCCGTCCCGGACTCGATCAACCGTTAACCATCAGCCAGGGGTCGAGCGCTTCCGCGATAGGCGTGCGGGTTGTGGACTAGGCGCCCCAACGCGAAACCGAACCTCGCTACAGAGAACAGAATCGGAGGCCGGTGCGCCCCACTCGGAACCGGCCTCGAAAGGAAAATTCCATGAAAACAATACAGGTGATTCTTGTCTCCGCTCTCGGTTTGCTCCCTACCTGCGCCTTCGCGCAGAAGTGGGAGGTTGGCGCCGTGGGCGGAGGTTCCTTCTACACCTCCAACGACGTCACTCTCGGCAGCAATTCGGTCAAGGCTTCCTTTGCTCCCGGCTTTGCCGCGGGCTTCATCCTCAGCCAGGAAATGGGCCGCCACTGGGGAGGTGACATCCGCTACACCTACGAGCGCAACGATGCCCAACTCGATGGAAACGGCGCCAAGCCCACGTTCGGCGTGCAGGCTCACGCCATCCACTACGACTTCCTGTACTACTTCAGCCCCTCCGGAGAAAAGACGCGCCCCTACATCTCCTTCGGAGCCGGCGTCAAATACTACCGCGGCACGGGCGCAGAGGCCCTCACCCAGCCTCTCTCCGAATACGCCCTCCTCACTAAGAGCTCCGACACCACCCCCATGGCCAGCGTCGGTTTCGGCGTCAAATTCCGCGTCGGCGAAAAGTCCAATATTCGCATCGAAATCAAGGACTATATTTCCCCCACGCCAACAAAGGTCATCGTCCCCAATCGCGGCGCTTCGCTCTCCGGATGGGTGAACAACTTCCTGCCCATGATCGGGATTACCTACGTCTTCTAAGCAGAGAATTCCCGCCGCTGTTCCCGCGCTGCCTCATGGCATGTCTAAGATTAGGGAATGAGGCTGGGAGTCACTCAATACGTTCTTCTTCTTGCGGGCGGGTTCGCGCAGCTTATCGCGCAGACTCCGCCCGCGAAACTTCCTAAGCCGCTCGCCGATGCCGCCGCCGCAGCCAATGCCGCCGGCTACGTCGGCAGCGGCGTCTGCAAAATGTGCCACCCCGATGTGTGGCAGAATTTCTTTCGCAATCCCCACTACAAGAGCCTTGCCTCCGGGAAAGAGCCTCCGGACCGTACCGGATGCGAAGGCTGCCACGGCCCGGCCAGGCGTCACATCGAGGCTGCCGGCGGCAAGACCACCATCCCCGTAGCCTTCTCGCTGGCCACTCCCCGCAAAGTGCTCGATACCTGTCTCACCTGCCATGCCAAGGACTATTCGCGCGCCGATATCCGCCGCTCTCCTCACTCGCAGGAAGGTATCGCCTGCAACAGTTGCCACTCCATCCACAAATCCCCTGTCCCGAAATTTCTCCTCGCCAAACGCCAGGCTGACCTCTGCTACGGATGCCACGCCAACGTGCGTACGCAGTTCTCCATGCCCTTCAAACACCGTGTCAACGAAGGCTTCATGAACTGCACCGATTGCCACAATCCGCACGGAACACCGGCGCCCACCTGGCGCATGGGACTCCGCCCCCGCATGGTCAGCCAGGCGCTCGGCAATGAAGAACCCTGCCTCAAGTGCCATTCCGATAAACGCGGACCGTTCGCCTATGAACATCCCTCCGTACGCGTCGACGGCTGCGAAGTCTGCCACAATCCCCACGGCTCCACAAACGCGAAACTGCTTCGCCGCACCAGCGTTTTCACCACCTGTCTCGAATGCCACAACGGAGCCGGAACCTTCGGACGCCAGGCCGATGGCATCACCCTCCAATCCCCCTCCCACAACATGAACAGCCCGCGCTACCAGAACTGCACCACCTGCCACATCCGCATCCACGGGTCGAATTCCGACCGGTTGTTCCTGAGGTGACCTATGCGAAACACGATTCTCCTTCTCCTGCTTCCCATCGCTGTTTTCGCGCAGCCCACCGTCGCCCCGACGCCGGAATCCGTCGGCAATCCCAAGGGCGAAAACGCCAGCGGCTACAACATCCTGAATTCGTTCGAACTCGGCGTCCGCTGGAACACCGTCGACGGCAACTACGGCAAATATCGCAGCGACGTCAATTTCGGCAACGGCCTCCGCCTCCTCGGCAGCCAGTTGCGTGTCGATTCCCGCGACGGACACGGGAAGTTCTTCGACAACCTCTCGCTCACCACTCTTGGACTCGGCAACGACCCCTACGAGTCCGCCGTCCTGCGCATCGAGAAGAATGGCATCTACCGCTACGACATGAACTGGCGCATGAACGAATACTTCAATCCCGCCCTTACCATCGCCAACGGAGAACATGCCTTCAACACCCGCCGCCAGCTTCAGGACCACGACTTCACCCTGTTCCCCCAGTCCAACTACAAACTGTTCTTCGGCTACAGCGGCAACACCCAGACCGGACCCGCTCTCACCACCGTGCAGATGTTTGACTCCCGCGGCGACGAATTCCCGCTCTTCTCGAACATCAACCGCCGCCGCCGCGAGTTCCGCCTCGGCGGTGAAGCCACTCTGTTCGGCTTCACACTCAACGTGCTCCACGGCTGGGACCATTTCCGCGACGAAACCCCCATCGGCCTGCTCACCCCTCAGGAGGCCGGCAACAATCCGCTCGACAACACCACGCTCTCTGCCTTCTCCCGCACCGAGCCTTACAGCGGCGACAGCCCCTACTGGCGCATCGCCCTCTTCCGCAATGCGCGTCTCTATTCCCTCAATGCCCGCTACAACAACGTCTCCGGACGCCGCAACTTCCTCCTCGACGAATCCGTCATTGGAACCGACCGCTTCGCCTCCGCCGCCAACCGTCAGTTCATGGCCTCCGGCGCCGGCAGCCGCCCCCTCGTTTCGGGCAGCCTGAACATTATTCTCCTCCCCACCACCCGTCTCACCATCTCCAACCACACCGCCTTCAACAACACACGAATGGACGGCAACGCCCAGTTCGTCCAGGTGGACAATGGCTCCGCCAGCGAGTCCATTCTCAATTTTCAATTCCTCGGCATTCGCACCATCGAAACCCTCACCGATGCCACCTTCGCCCTCACCAGCCGCATCGGCCTCTATGGCGGCTATCATTACTCCAATCGCGAAATCCGCTCGAGCGAAGGACAGAGCTTCTCCGGCATCAGCGATGTCTTCCGCGTCAGCCAGCAGAATCACCTCCACGCCGGACTCGCGGGGCTTCGTCTCCGTCCCCTCAAGCCCCTCACCATCCAACTGGACGCCGAAATCGGACGCGCCGACAACCCCTTCTTCCCCATCTCGGAAAAGAACTATCAAGGCCTCAACGGCCGCGTGCAGTATAAGTGGAAATCCCTCCTGCTCTCCGCCCTCACCCGCACCTTCTACAACACCAATTCCATCAGCCTCTTCGCTCACAGCTCCCGCTCACGACAGTATGCCTTCGATATGAGCTGGTCGCCTTCCGCCTGGCTCTCCTTCGACGCCGGCTATGCCAAGCTCCACCTCGACACCCTCACCGGAATCGCCTACTTCGCCAGTTCGCAACTCATCGGCAGCAACGCCCTCTACGTCAGCAATCTCCACAGCGGAAACCTCGGCGCTCGCTTCGCCATCCGCAAGCGCGCCGATCTCTACCTCGGCTACAGCATCGTCAAGGACACCGGCGACGGGCGTTCCTCCTACCTGCTCCCCAACCCCTCATCCCCCGCGCAGTCCGCCTTCTACGCCGCCCAGACCTTCCCGCTCACCTATCAGACTCCGCAAGCCCGCCTTTCCGTCAAACTCTACAATCGCCTTAGATGGAATCTCGGGTATCAGCACTATGCCTACTACGAGCAGTTTTATCCGCTCACCTACCAGAATTACCGGGCACACACAGGGTACTCGAGTCTGTTATGGTCATTCTGATGGGTTTTTCCGGTTCCTGCCCGCAACGGCGCGCCGGAAACGGCGCACATGATCGCCCCAACTACCTTCAACATCACGACGCTGCTCGTCCTCGCCATCACCGTTTGGGTGCTGGTGGTCCGCTATCGCACCCGGCCCGATAACAACTGGCCGCTGTTCTACTACATCGCCCTGGTCGCCTACACCAAGAAATTCGAAGATGTCATCGACCCCGGCTTTGTCTTCGTCGCCGTCGTCGGCGCGCTCTTGTTGCGCTTCGAATTCATGAGTGGTTGGGTGCTGAAAGTCGTCATGTACATCGAAACCGCCTGCCTCGGCTACGTCATCTTGCGTTGTATGCAGGTGCTTTTTGGCTCTGGTTGAACAGGGCGGCAATGCCGCAAAAAGCAGCAACTGTTGCATTTTGCAACAGCAAACTTACACTGGCTCCTCCCCTTCACTATTCCGGCCATCGACGCCAGCCCGAGGAACGCGTAGGCTCTCATGCCTGCGCCACCGGTAGCGAGACATGAAATACAGAGCCGCCTTCCACGGGAGTCGTCACCCAAATGTCTCCCCCATGTGCCCGCGCAATGATCTTCGCGCTCGCAAGCCCAAGCCCCGTTCCAAGCGCGCCGGAGTCCGCGGCCTGTCCGCGGTAAAACATTTCGAAGATACGATCCTTCTCGTCCTCCGCCACTCCGGGGCCGCAATCCACCACGCTCACTACAATCGCCGCTCCGGTGTGTTCCGCCGACACCGTGAGAGGGGAATCCACCGGCGAGTATTTGAGGGCATTGCTCACCAGTTGTTTCAGTACGCACAGGATCATCGCCCTGTCGCAGTGCGCGCGAGGCAGCGATTCCGGGACGCGCAGCTTGATCGCGCGGCTCCCCGACAGTGAAGCCATTTCCTGGAGAGCCCCCGAAATCACCCTGCCTATGTCCTGAGGCGCCTTCCGTACGGTGAGTTCACTGGTCCGCAGTCGCGACAACTGCACGGTCTCATCGATGCAACGGTCTACGCGTTGCAGCTCCTTATCGATGTTCCCCAGTATTGTCTTCCGGCGCTCTTCTTCGACGGGTTGCTGCCCGGAAAGCAGAATCGTCACAGTGAACCGGATCGAAACAAATGCGTTCCTGATGTCGTGTGCAAGCGCATCCAGCACCGCCCACTTCAATTCCTCCCCCCGGCGCCCATCGTCGGTCGCCGCCTCGTCTCCCTCGCCCGCTTCGACAAGCCGGAGGTACCCGTTGCCGGCGGGAGCCCTCCTCAGCAGGCGCCGGATGTCCAATTCATCATCCACGATCGTCCCCACGCTGCATTGCCTCCTCCCTTCGGTCTTTCCTGCATGTTTGGGCCCGTAAGCGAATGTGTCAGGCCGCATACCCCTCGCTGCCGCACGACACCCTATCGCCTGTCTTGCTCAAGCTGGTCCAGGTGGTGCAGTAGCGTTGTAGCCATATCCATGCCGTCCTTCTCGCCGCTCGTGAGAAACACCCCTACTTGACGCTTCGCTGCCTTCACGTCTCCCCTCGCCGCCCAGACCAGTGCCAGCCACAGGTTCGCGCATGGGAAATCCATCGCCGCCTCTTGGAGGCGCATTTCCGTCTCCTGCGTGTACCGGCCCTCCAATATCAATGCCATTCCAAGTACCAGCCGCCCATGTAGGTTCACGCTGTCGAGGTCGATTGCCCGCCGCGCCATACGTTCCGAATCACCGTACCTGCCTGTCCTCAGGTAAGCCAGCGCCAGGTTGGAACACGGCCGCGGCGAATGCGGATCCACCTCGATTGCCCTCGTGAACTCCTGAATCGCGAGATCATCCCGCTCTACCTCCAGATAAACCGAGCCGAGGTCGTTGAGCGCGGCGCGGAACTCCGGATCAATGGCAATCGCCTTCTGGAAACGCAGGATCGCCTCTTCGTGGTCGCCTTTGTCTTCGGCCTTCCAGGCCTTTTCAAATTCCTTCTCCGCTTTTCGCGGAACATGGTGCGACAGTTCCTGCACGGTCACGGTCTCGGGAATCCCCGGCCGTTGAATTGGGACCGCGCCGTCAAAATCGGGGTCACGCTCCTCATTCGCGCCTGGATATCTTCGCTTCGCGCCATCCGACTCGGGCCGCGGATCCGGCCAGATATCCGCGGCGGATCTCATTTGGGCGAAACTCACACCGCAACTCAGGAATGCGGTGGCGCAACTGGCGATAAACACACTTCTGATGTACTGCATGGAAGCTCACTCCTAAAATGGGAAAGCGTCTCGATCCGGTGGACCATCTGCATTGCGCAGAGCGTCCAAATCATGATGTTCCGCTTGTTTTTCTGTTTCGCAGTCGGGCGTTCGCCCGGCCGGCCATTAGCCGCCGTGCGCCGTCGCTGCAACCTGCGCGAAGAAAAAACGGACCGGCGTGTACCCGAAGCCACTCCGCCGGTCCGTGTGGGGAAGAAAATGAATTTGGAAAGTCAAAACCGGAGACCCGCTCACAACCTGCCTGTCATGAGCTTGCTCGAAGCTCGTCTCCTCCGGATCAGGCATCGCAGTGTCTCGCATGATCTGACCGTTTCAGCGCACTCTACTGACCACATCCGCTCCGGACGCTTCCGGGTACCAGCTCCGCGACCGCGCCCTGGAAAAGGGAAGAAGGTTAGGTTTCCACATAGCTTCTGATCCCATTTCAACCCGGCGCAATGCATCCGCGGCATCCGAAAAATTACGAGTTCATGCCGAAACCAGCCCGTGCCGTATCGCATTTTGCACCAGTTCGGCCGAGGAACGCGCTCCCAGCAGTTCCATTAAGGCCGGCGTTCGCAGCGCCGGTGAGAGGTAGCGTAGTTATGCCACGCGGTCTCTGGATGCGGGGGCATCGGTCTACGTGCTTAAACACGCGGCCTAGGGCATCTCCACCGGCATCCCCGCTTCATTCCACGCCCGCCATCCTCCATCGAGCGAAATCGCCGCCCGATAGCCCATCACCTGCAAATTGTCCGCCGCCAGCGCCGAACGATACCCCCCTCCGCAATACAGCACGAGAGTTGTATCCTTGTCCGGAAACAGGTGCTCGATGTCCCGCTCGATGATCCCCCTGCTCAGGTGAATCGCTCCTTGCGCATGGCCCGCCGCCCATTCGCTTTCCTCCCGCACGTCCACCAGCACTACCGCCGTCCCGTTGCCGGCCAGTTCCACGTAACCGTCAATGTCCACGTGCCGGATCCGCGTCTTCGCGTTCTCCACCAGCGCCAGAAACCCCGCGCTGTGCGTCTTCCCGATCATTCTCGTCCCTCCCGCACTCTGCGAATCTGCGCCCCGACACCCGCCAGCTTCTCCTCGATCCTCTCATACCCGCGGTCGATATGATACACCCGGTCGATGATGGTTTCGCCTTTGGCTACCATCGCCGCCAGCACCAGCGACGCGCTCGCCCGCAGGTCAGAGGACATCACCTGTGCTCCGCTCAGCTCCCTTGGCCCGGCCACAATCGCCTGCCTTCCTTCAATACGGATATTCGCCCCCATGCGCATCAACTCGGAAGCATGCATGAACCGGTTTTCAAATATCGTCTCCGTAATCAGGCTGATCCCGTCCGCCTGCGTCATCAGCGCCATGTACTGCGCCTGTAGATCCGTCGGGAACCCCGGATGCTCTTCCGTGGTCATATCCACACTGCGCAGTCTGCCATCGCCCCGCACCCGCAAACAGGCGCTCCCCTCGGCTGTCACTTCCACTCCCGCCTGCCGCAGCTTTACCGTCAGCGCCGTCAGATGCTCCGGCCGGCACCCCGTCAACAGCAACTCCCCTCCCGTGATTGCCCCAGCGATGAGAAACGTCCCCGCCTCGATGCGATCCGGAATAATGCGGTGCTCGGTTCCGTATAACCGGTCCACCCCCACCACCCGAATCGTCGACGATCCCGCCCCCTCGATGCGCGCGCCCATCCGCGTCAGCAGGTCCGCCAGGTCCGTCACCTCCGGCTCCCGCGCCGCGTTCACCAGCACGGTCTCCCCCTTGGCCAGCGCCGCCGCCATCAGCAGGTCTTCCGTTCCCGTCACCGTGATACGGTCAAAATGCACCACCGCCCCGCGCAGTCCATTCGGAGCCGCCGCTTCGATGTATCCGTGCGATTGCGTCACCTCCGCGCCCAACTGCTCCAGCCCGTGGACATGCAAATTGATCGGCCGCGCTCCAATCGCGCACCCGCCCGGCATCGATACCCGTGCCCGCCCGTGGCGCGCCACCAGCGGTCCCAATACCAGGCTCGAGGCGCGCATCGTCTTCACCAGCTCATAAGGAGCCTCCGGCTGCGTGATCCCCGCCGCCTCAATGCGCACTGTCCCGCCTTCCACCTGCGTCTGCGCGCCCGTCGAGCCCAGCAGGCTCACCATCGTCGCGATGTCCCGCACCCGCGGAATCCCGTGCAGCACCACCGGGTCTTCCGTCAGCAGCGATGCCGCCAGCGCCGGCAGCGCCGAATTCTTCGCGCCGCTCACCGCAATCGATCCCTTCAGCGGAACTCCGCCCGTTACGACAAACTGATCCATCTTGCTTCAATTCTCTCCCAACGCGCGCGCCACCACAGTCCCCGCCGCCGCCAGCCGCCGTTCCGCTTCCTCACGGCCCACCCCCAAACGTCCCATCACGATCGCCGTCCGCACGCTGCGCCCGGATTCGGCCAGCAACCGCCCCGCCGCTATCTCGCTGCATCCCGTGGTCTTACCGATCATCCGCCGCGCCCGCGCCTCCAGCTTCTCGTTCTTCGGCTGCACGTTCACCATCAGGTTTCCATACGTCATTCCCAACCGGATCATCGCCCCCGTGGTCAGCATGTTCAACACCAGCTTCGTCGCCGTTCCCGCCTTCATTCGCGTCGAACCCGTGATCACCTCCGGACCCGTCACCGGCGTGATGGCGATATCCACCGCCCGCGATAGCTCCGACTCCGGCACGCAACTCACGCCTATCGTCACCGCCCCCATCGCCCGCGCCTTCGCGATCGCTCCCAATACGTAGGGTGTCCGCCCGCTCGCCGCGATCCCGCAAAGCACATCCCCTTCCCTGAATCCGTGCTTCACGATGTCCCGCGCCCCGCTCTCCGGATCGTCTTCGCTCGCTTCCGTCGACCTCGAGAGCGCCGCTTCTCCCCCCGCGATGATGCCCTGTACCAGAGTGGGAGCCACATTGTAAGTCGGAGGACACTCCGAGGCGTCCAGCACCCCAAGTCTCCCGCTCGTCCCCGCTCCAACGTAAAACAGGCGCCCCCCCGACCCCATCGCCTTCACGATCGAGTCCACCGCCGCCCCGATGTGCGGAATCTCCGCCGCCACCGCTCCGGTCACCTTGGCGTCCTCGGCGTTGATAACGCTCAGCATCTCCTCCGTGGACAGCCGGTCAATGTTCGCGGAAGCCGGATTTTCCTTTTCTGTCAACAAGTTGTGAAGCATTGCTTGGCCCCTGGCCTGGTATCCCTGTCGCAAAAAACAAAACCCCTACCCCCTCCTTTCGGAGAGAGCAGGGGCCAATAACTGGGGAGGAGATACCTCAGGCGTTGAAAGAACTGCCGCACCCGCAGGTGGACTTCACATTCGGGTTGCTAAACTTGAATCCCGACCCTTCCAGCGTTTCCACGTAGTCTACTTCCGCGCCATCCAGGTAGAGCAGACTCGCCTGGTCCACGAATACCTTCAGGTCGTTGTAGCTGTACGTCTTGTCCAGCATTTGCGGCGTGTTCTCAAACGCCATCGAATAGCTGAACCCGGAACAACCGCCGCCCACCACCGCAATCCGCAGTCCGGCTGGCTTTGGATCCTGCGCCTGGAGAATCTCCCGAACCTTGTCTGCTGCACGTTCCGTCAGTTGAATCATCAGTGATTGCACTCCCTCCTTTAAACTATATCAAAATGGAAGGTATGAGGGAACGCACCCCGCCGGATTTCTGCGCTCCCTCCTTCGCGCCAGGTATGCTATCGTCCGTATATCCGGTTGAAACCTAAAGCCGGAGCCGCGCGTCGGATAGGTCATGAGCGGGCTAGCAAGCGTTCTTCCGATTCCGGCTACTGCCGAGAA
>JADLBD010000040.1 GCA_020847975.1 Bryobacterales bacterium
CCGCGCCGCTGCACATGGGGCACGGGGAGAGTGTCGAATAGAGGGTGCATTCGCGGTAGACGCGCGCGGGCAGGCGTCCGGCATTCCGCAGGCAGTTCATCTCTCCGTGATCGATGGGGCTTCCCGTCTGCACGCGGCAATTGTGGCCCCGGCCGATGATGTCGCCTTGATGGACCAGCACGCTGCCGATGGGAATTCCGCCTTCGGCGAGGCTCTTCCTTGCCTGGGCGATCGCCGCTTCGAGAAAGGTGTCGCGAGTCATCATAGTCTTCCTCACTGCAACATGATGAGTTTGCTCCGCGCCTCGAAATCGTTCGGGGCCGCCTGGAGCACGCGCCGCAACTGCAGTTTCGCTTCCTCCCGTCTTCCCGTCCGGATGTAGCATTCGGCGAGTTCCTTGCGGGCGTCCAGATGATCGGGCTTTTTCAGCAGCACCATCGTCAGGTTGCGTTCGGCGTCGGCGTAGTCCTTGCGCTTGAGGTAGACGCCGGCCAGGAGATGCCTCGCTTCGATGTTGTCCGGCTCGATGCGCAGAGCGGATTCGAAATGCTGGATTGCCTTGTCGAAGTTACCACCCTGCTCATACAATCCGGCGAGGTTGAGATGCATTACGTCGTTGTCGCGCGTGACAGCGACGGTGTGTTCGAACAGGGAGAAACTGTCCCTCCAGTAAGTGGTCTGTAAGAAGGAAACAAAGGTGAGGATGCCCAGTAAGAGGCCTGCTCCTCCGAAGCGCACCGGCAGGGGCACGCGGAAACGGCAGCAAATCTCGCCCATGCCCCAGGCCGCAATTATGGAGAGCCCGATCATGGGCAGATAAGTGAAACGGTCGGCCATTGCCTGCACTCCGGTTTGCGCGAGCCCGATCATCGGGACCATGGCTCCGAGGAACCACAGCCAGCCTGTCACCAGATATCCGCTGCGGGCGCCACGCCGCAGCACGCCGGCGGTGATGAGGGTGAGCAGCAGCAGCGCCCCGAGCATGACGGTTACGGGAATCTTGCCGTAGGGGTACAACGCTCCGAGGTCCGCCGGCCAGAGAAACTTGCCGAGGTAGCGCACATAGGAGAGCACTGCGTTCCACAGGCGGAAGTAGAAGGGCAGGGCGGAGAGGGAGACCGTTGCGCCCATCGCCCGCTGGCCAATAAAAGTCCAGATGCTCGACGCCGCGACGATGGCGAACATCGGCCATTTTTCGGTTGCCAGGGCCGCCAGACCGGCGCGTGTCCGCATCCGCTTCAGAGGCCACCAATCGAGCAGCAGAAGCACGAAGGGCAGGGTCACCACGCTGGGCTTGCTCATCACGGCGCATACGAAGGCAGCGAGCATTGCCGCATAGCGGCCCTTCGCGCGATTCTTCAGCCAGGCGGCGTAGGCGATGAGGGTGAGCATCCAGAACAGGCCGCTAAGGACGTCTTTACGCTCCGCGATCCATGCCACCGACTCGACGCGCAAGGGATGCAGCGCGAAGAGCGCGGCCGCGAGCGCGCTACGCCACAGCGCCCCGGTGAGCATCCGCAGGGCCAGCATGAGCAGAACCGCGTTGATGGCGTGCAGCAGAGCGCTTTCGAGATGCTGGGGGCCGGCGGTTACACCAAAGATCTGGCAGTCCAGCATGTGGGAGAGCCAGGTGAGCGGCTGCCAATAATAGAAATCGAACGTGCGGAACGCCCAGGCGATGCCCTCCGCGGTCAGCCCGCGGTTCACATGGACGTTCCGCACGACGTAGTTCGGGTCATCGTAATTAATGAAGCCATGGGCGCCCGTCTGGGAGTAGATGAGAAAACAGGCCATCACCAATCCGCCCGCGGCCATCCAGAACAAGCGCGGGGATAGGGGGACAGGTTCGACTCGCGGTTGCGGTGGGGGTGCGGGTTTTGCCGGCGCGGGCGCGCGTTTCTCTTTTCTTGCCATCTCCGAATCTTCCAGAATAGCCTGGAGTCAGTGGATGTCGTTCAAATCACCAGGAGTCTGGATGCGGCCACTGTGCTTGCGGCGTATCGGGCCGGGAAATTTCCCATGGGGTATCCCGGCCGCGAAGTCATTACGTGGCATCATCCGAGGCGGCGAGCCATTCTACCCCTCGACCAGCTTCACATTTCGCGTTCGCTGGCCCGCACGTTGAAGAAAAGCGCGTTTCGTGTCACATACGACGAGGCTTTCGAGGAGGTGATGCGGGGCTGCGCCGATCGCGACTCCACCTGGATCACGGGCGCCATTTTTCGCACGTACCGCCAACTTCACCGCATGGGGAATGCCCACTCAGTGGAGGTTTGGGTGGACGGGCAGCTCGCCGGCGGGGTTTACGGCGTTCACATCGGCGGCGTCTTCTTTGCCGAGTCGAAGTTTCACCGGGTGACGGACATGTCGAAGGTGGCGCTGGTGCATCTGGCCGAGCGTCTTCGCGAGCGCGGGTTCGCTTTGTTGGAAGTGCAGTACTGGACCGAGCACCTGGCCCAATTCGGAGTTATTGAAATCAGCGGTGGTGAATATGAACGCCGTCTCGAGGAGGCCTTGCGTCTCGAATGTATCTTTCCGTAGACAGGCTTCATCCACGCGCCGCGCATCCATGTAAACTGTCCTCATGCGAGAAAAAGTCGCCATCATCGGTTCGGGCAACATTGGAACGGATCTGATGATCAAAGTCCTGCGCACGGCGCGGAATCTGGAGATGGGGGTCCTGGTTGGCATCGAAGCCGGGTCGGACGGGTTGGCCCGCGCCCGCCGCATGGGAGTGGCCGCCACTCACGGCGGCATCGACGAGCTTGTCCGCATGAGGGAGTTTCAGGATATCCGCATCGTTTTCGACGCGACATCGGCCAAGGCGCATGCGCGCCATGACGCGGTGCTGCGACAGCATGGGAGACAGGTGATCGACCTGACGCCGGCCTCCATCGGGCCGTATGTGGTTCCGGTGGTGAACCTGGGCGAGCACCTGGGCGCGCCGAACCTCAGCATGGTGAGTTGCGGAGGGCAGGCGACGATCCCGATTGTGCACGCGGTGGACCGTGTGGCGCGGGTGCGGTACGCCGAGATTGTGGCGTCCATTGCGAGCAAGTCGGCGGGTCCCGGCACGCGGGCGAATATCGACGAGTTTACGGAAACCACCGCGCGCGCCATCGAATCCGTGGGGGGCGCAAGGCGCGGCAAGGCGATCATTGTGCTGAATCCGGCCGAGCCTCCGTTAATCATGCGCGACACGGTTTTCTGCTTCAGCGAACTCGGAGACACCAGGGCCATTGCCGCCTCCATCCAGCGCATGGTGGCTGACGTACAATCCTACGTTCCGGGCTATCGCCTCAAGCAGGAGGTACAATTCGAGCCGTTCATCCTGGAGGGCGTGGAAGGACTAAAGACTTCGGTGTTTCTGGAAGTGGAAGGGGCGGCGCATTATCTGCCCGCCTATGCCGGTAATCTCGATATCATGACTTCGGCCGCACTGGCGACCGCGGAACGGCTGGCTGCCGCCTGAGGGAGGAAGGGATGAAGCTCTACATTCAAGACGTCACGCTGCGCGATGGGATGCACGCCATCCGTCATCGCTACACGACGAAGGATGTGGCGACGATCGCGCGCGCGCTTGATGCCGCCAAGGTGGACGCCATCGAGATTGCGCATGGCGATGGGCTGGCGGGCTCGAGTTTCAACTACGGGTTCGGCGCGCATACGGATCTCGAATGGATTGAAGCCGCCGCGGCGAATATGAAGTACGCCAAGGTGACTACGCTCCTGCTGCCGGGGATCGGCACGATTCATGACTTGAAGGATGCCTATGCGGCCGGGGCGCGCAGCGTTCGTATTGCCACGCATTGCACCGAGGCGGATATCGCGAGCCAGCACATCGAATCGGCGCGGAATCTGGGGATGGACGTGGCCGGATTCCTGATGATGGCGCATATGGCTCCGCCGGCGGAACTGGCGCGGCAGGCGAAGCTGATGGAATTCTACGGCGCGCATTGCGTCTACGTAACGGATTCGGCGGGCGCGCTGTTGATGCATGAGGTGGCCGAACGCTTCCAGGCTTTCAACGAAGTGCTGGAAGACACCACGCAGCGCGGCATTCACGCGCATCACAACCTGACGCTTGCCGTGGCGAATTCGGTGATTGCCGTGCAGCACGGCGCGATTCGTGTGGACGCGTCGTTGGCGGGCATGGGCGCCGGGGCAGGGAACACGCCCATTGAAGCGTTCATCGCGGTGGCGAACCGCATGGGGATGGAGCACGGCTGCGATCTGTTCGCCCTGATGGACGCGGCCGAGGACCTGATCCGCCCGCTCCAGGACCGTCCGGTGCGCGTGGACCGCGAGACGCTGTCGCTTGGCTACGCCGGCGTGTACTCGAGTTTCCTGCGGCATGCCGAGAAGGCTTCGGCGATGTACGGCATCGACACGCGCGAGATCCTGGTGGAGCTTGGGAAACGGCGCATGGTGGGCGGCCAGGAGGATATGATTGTCGACGTCGCGCTGGATCTGAAGAAGGCCGTCCAGCCGGTGGAAGGCTGAACGCGCCGTTTCCCGCGCCGGCTGGAACTACGCGAGCACTTTTTCCCAAACCGGAGAAAGAAAGTAACCCTGGCGCTGCTTGATCTCCGATTTGGAGTAGGCGCGCTTCACGATCTCCATCATCGCGCCGGCGTTGCCGTCCACGGAACTGATTCCTGAATCGTCCACTCCCGTCACTACGAAGTGATGGTTCAAACCCGTGGGGCTGACGACGCCGATGTCGCCGGGCTTCGGCCAGGTCACGATGCGGTATTCATCCTGCGCCTTCGGCTTTCCGATGCTGTACTTGAGCGGCCAGCCGGAGGTTTTCAATCCGACGGATCTGTGCACGTACAAGGAGAAGATGCCGCACCAGGAGACGATATCGGTATTGTTGCGCTCTGAAGCGGAATACTGCCGCTGGTACATCGCCTCAGCCTGTTCGGTGAGCGTCAGGCATTTCTGCGGAGCGGGGCCGCCGGCAATGGTGAAGATATTCATGATTGCTTTGCCGCCCTGCCGCAAACGGGTGGATCTGTCCGCGCAGAGTTTTCCGGCAACTCGCGGATCGGCCGGGCTGGGGCGATCGACGCCTTGTTTCCAGCCTCCATACTGCTGGTAATTCTGCATCGCGAACTGGACAATCCGGTCCCGCGCGGCCGCTTCATTGGCCGGCATGTCGCCTGACGGCGACGCCATTTCGGCTGCAGGAGCCCCGTTGGGTTGGGAGGCGGGGGAAGCGGGCTCCGCGGAGGCGGACGCGCCATTGGCTCCGCTGCCATTCGTGCCGGACAGGCGTCCCCATGTTGCCTGCCCCACGATGCCGTCGGGCGTCAGGCCGCAGGAGCGCTGAAACTCGATTACCCGCAGCCGGGTTTTTTGGCCGAAGGCTCCATCTTCGGAAATACGCCCGAGCGCCGACTGGATTTTGTTGAGCAGGATTTGCAGCTCTATCACGGCTGGTCCCACAGATCCGAATTGTATGATTGGCTTCATTGTTGTTCTCCTGCCCGTACAGGCGCAGGCGAGCAACGAAATCCGTCATTCACGTGAATGGATGCGCTCAGCCGAAGTCAAGCCCAAGCTGCTCTCCGCCGCCAATGGAGAGCCGCAAGTCGCCCTTCACCCCGTGAATCCAGGACAGCTCATAGCGGCACTCTTCCTCCACTGAGGCGTCGCCGCGAAGCTCGGCTGCCTGTAGCAGGTCTTCCACCACTTCCACCGCCTCGTACAGCCACTCCTTTTCTTTGAGGAACCGGAATCCGCGCAGTCCGAGCGAGGCGGCCATGCGCCAGTCCGCCTCCATTGCCCATCGCCATGCGCTCTCCCATTCGGCCAGCCACGCCTTGCACTGTTCCGGTTGCCGGCGGTGGTCTCCGAATGCGCTGTCGAGCACCTCAGCGTGCCGGCGCCGCAGCCACTCCGCTTCACCGCCTTCCGGACGCCGGAAATACTTTCCCGCCGCGTCGAGTGGATCCATCCAACGTCCGGCGGCGAGGCGGTCCGCCGCCTCTTCGGCGGCACGTTCGGATAATCCGGCAATCTCCGCCGCCAGGGCCAGCGGGACGGCGCCGCGCCGGCACACCGTCATCGCCTCCCACAGCGGTAGCAACTCTTCCTCTTCGGGCGCATTCACCGCCGCCTCCCGGCCTTCGCCCAACAGCACTGCGCGCTCCGTCCACCAGTCCCTGGTTGTCATCAGGACGCTGGTGCGCTTTGCCGGCGGTATTTCCGGAAAGGGGACGCCGGCGTCCTCGAGGACCAACAGCCGGCGGCGCTGCTCCCAATCTTTGCAACGCGCCACTTCGCCGTGAAGGAACGTTTCTGAGCGTTCCCCGCAGCCGAGCCACACGATCTCATGGAAGTGCTCTCCGGCCGTGCGGACGAACTCCTGGGCGAGGCAGCTTTTGCCGCTCCCCGGACCGCCGCTCACAACCGCCGTGCCGATTTCATCCACCAGCCGTTCCCAAAGTCTTTCCAGTTCCGCGCCGCGCCCGGAAAACCATGGCAACCTCGCCGGTGCAAATCCTCTGTCCGTCTCGCGCAGGCTGATGACCCAGCGCTCTATCCCGCGCAAATCCGCGTCATCGAAAAACAGGCGCGTGTTCCTTTTTATCAACGGAGGAAAGGGGCACTGCCCTGCCAGCACCCAGCCAACCGGAGGCTCCGCGTTTCCCTCCAGATGTTCCAGCACGTCCGTCCAGTCCTCTCTCTTGACCCTGGCTGGGACGGAACTTTCGGAAAGCAGGACAAGCACGGCATCAGCGCCCAACCCGGCTTCCCATGCGGCATTCACGGTCTGCCCGGCGGGCAGTTCGTCGCGAACCACGCGAGCTTCCGCGCCCTGCTCGAGCCTTCGGGCAATCGCCTGCGCCAAGGCGCGGTCTTTCTCTCCGTGACAAAGAAATACGTTCACCACGCGCCCATCACCCCAGAAGCCGAACGCCCCGTTCCAAATCGAGCAGCCGCTGTTTGATATCGAGCCCGCCGCCGAATCCGGTGAGCTTTCCGGTGGCTCCGATAACCCGGTGGCACGGCACAATGATCGCGATGGGATTCGCGCCGTTGGCCAGCCCTACGGCGCGAGATCCGTTCGCATTTCCAATCCGGCGCGCCAGTTCGCCATAGGAAATCGTCGTCCCGTAGGGAATCTCTCGAAGCGCTCTCCAGACGCGAAGCTGAAAATCCGTGCCTGCTGGAGCGAGGCTCACGGTGAATTCCCGCCTCCCACTTGAAAAGTACTCTTCCAGTTCGGCTTTCACGCCTTCGAAGGGGCTCTCATCGCGGATCCAATCCGCTTCCGCCTCGCGCGCCTTGGGTCCCATGGTGAAGCTCAACATCCGCAGGGCGTCCTGAGTTCCCGCCAGAAGCAAGCGCCCGACCGGACTCGCCATCTCGCTGTAGTAGACCCGTTCCACCTCTCCAGCTTATCCTGAACTGGTGAAGCTGACGGTGCTGCCGGAACGCCTCGCCATCTGCCGTATGGCTCCGGGGGAACCCCTGCCTGCCTGGGCGGCCGGCGGGCCTATCCTGTCGGTGACCCGTACGGCGGATGAACTTTCCGTTGTCTGCCTCCAATCCGCTGTGCCGCCATCGGTAACCCGGAATCCGGGGTGGCGGGCGCTTCGTATAGCCGGGCCGCTCGACCTTTCCATGATTGGCGTCCTGCTCTCGATCGCGCAACCGCTCGCCGACGCCGGAATCAGCATTTTTGCTATCTCGACGTTCGATACGGACTATGTTCTTGTCAAAGAGGCATCGCTGCCGCAAGCCGTCGCAGCCCTCACTGCCGAGGGCCATACCGTGGACGAATGAGTACGCTGGAAGACTGGGGCCGCGAAATCGAAGCTCTCTCCGGAGGTCCGGTCATTCTTGTGCGCGTCGAGACGGACGCAACCGATAACAGCCTCCACATTCCGCCTGCCTTTCCCGGCCGCGAAATTGTCCGCCAGTACTTTCTGCAACAATCGTTCGTCGAGCAGTTGTTCCGGGCCCACGCACTCTCTCTGAACCAGGATGGCTTTCATTTCATTCTTCTCAACATGGCCCGGGCCGCTGACTGGCAGGGACTCGAGGAGTCGCTTCTGGCGCATGAATACGGGCACATCTGGTTGGATGTGCTCGGCTACCGGGCGCCCGCCTATATCCCCGCGGCTCCTTGCCTGTCGACACACGCGGGCGACATCGTGCAGCATGTCCTGATTCGAGAGGAAACCCGCCGGCGGGGATTCGATTACATGGCGTTCTGGACACGCAACCAGGAACGATGGCTGAACTCGATGCTCTCCCTGACGCAGGCGCCTGAACTCGAAGCGTGCCAGCGCCTGCAACTGCTCAGCGCCTGGGTGGACGCGCAACTGGGTTCCACTCCCCTTCAATGGCCGAAACGGGCGGAATATCTGGGGATGCTGAACCGTCTCTACCCGCGCCTTGCTGCTTCTGCTAACCTGCTTGTCGAAACTCTCGAGGGACGTGACTTGTGGGACCGCTCCCTCTACGAAGCCATGCTCATTCGTACCATGGGGGTTCTTCGAGACGTGTTTGCCGCCCCATAGAAAGGACAGACTTTTGAAGCTTTCCGGGATCCTTCTGTTGTTCCTTCCTGCCGCGGTTCTGACGGCACAAAACGCGCGGCCGCCGCGACAGTTCGAATTGAAGCCGCTGTCGCCGCGCTTCCACGACCTGATTGCCGCGGACGCGCAACTTACCAAAGTTGCGGGCGGATTCGGTTTTACGGAAGGCCCCGTTTGGGATCGTAAAGGCTTTGTCTATGTAAGCGACGAGGTGCAGAACAAGATCTTCCGCGTCTTTCCGGACGGCCTTATAGAAACGCTGCTCAGCATTATCGACCCGGATGGGAGCACGTTCGACCGCAATCATCATTTCATCACCACGGCGAGCGCCTTGCGCGCTTTGATAGACGTGAGCCCCGACGGTTCCTACAAAGTGATTGCGGACCGGTACGAGGGCAAGAAATTCAACAGTCCCAATGATGTGGTGCTCGGGCCGGGCGGCGCTCTCTATTTCACCGACCCCACGCTCGACCTTCCCAAGGGCGAAAAGCAGGAACTGGACTTTCAGGGCGTCTATCGCCTGGACCGCAACGGATCTCTCCGTCTTCTGATTCGCGACCTCGTGCAACCGAACGGCCTCGCCTTCTCTCCCAACGGCAAACGGCTCTACGTCGACGACACCAGACAGAAAACCATCCACGTCTATGACGTCACCGCGGACGGCGGCGTAACGAACGGAAGACTATTCGGGAAGGAGGAAGGGCCGCCGCGCAGCGGTTCGCCGGACGGGATGCGGGTGGATAGGAAAGGGAACCTCTACGTTACGGGCCCCTACGGCATCTGGATTTGGGATCCTGCCGGCAACCACTTGGGCACCATCGTCCTGCCGGAAGGGGCCGCGAACCTGTGCTGGGGCGATCCCGATTCCCGCACTCTCTACATTACCGCCACCACTTCCCTCTACCGCATCCGTACGAAGGCGCGCGGCTACATTCCGCGTTAGGGCTTCAACGGCTGATCGCAAGTTTTACGCTAATTTTGCCGCGATTCTCGCATATCAGTGTAAGGAGCGATTGATACGAGAATGAACAACTTCAGGGTGCTTGGTTACTTGTGTTTCACCATTGTCCCGGCGTGCGCGCAGAACTTGCCCGGATCGAACCAATTGATATTCACCTATCCCCAGGCCATCAGCGGTTTGGGGCTCTACGGCGTTCGCAACCAGTTGGAATTATTCGATGCCGGCGGCAACATCGCGCAGACAGCGGTAAAGACGTTAAGCTCGGAAGCGAATTTCACGAACTTGCGGCCGGCGGGCTTTGAACGGCCCTTCAACCTGGGAATCGCCGTGCAGCTTTCCACTCTGCCGATTGCATCTCCCGCGTCCGGAGTCATCTTCCAGGAGGACAAAGCTACGGGCGCCATGCTGCCCTCCACGGACAGTCTCGGGCCTATTCTTACCGAGCGTGCGGAGACGATCGGCAAGAGGCGGTTCTACGCCGGGTTCAGCCGCCAGCAATTCCGCTTTGATCGCATCGAGGGGCAGCCTTTGGGAGCGGTGACGAACCTTTATGCAGGGGGAGACCCAACGAACATCCTCCAGCAGGGAAAGGCGCAGACAACATCTCCGGTTGTGTTCGGGACGCAGGTGGACCTGCGTCTGGACCAGAACATGATGTTCTTCACCTATGGAATCACCAACCGCCTGGATATTACCGGGGCTCTGACATGGGTGCAGTCCACCATGTCCGTCGTCGGCTACGGCGCGCGTGAGGTGAACTCGGGCAATCCTGGCGATGGCGGCACCTGCTGGTGCGCGTCAACCCTGGATGTGCGCGCCTCGCAGGCCGATCCTTCGGGTCTGGGCTTGGCCGGGTTACGGCGCGACGGCGTGTTTGGGAATGCGTTCCACTCGTCGAGCGGTATCGGCGACTCGCTGATTCGCGTCAAAGGGACTGTACTCGAGAGGGCGCGGTACACGGTTGCCATAGGATCGGACCGGCTTCCCACTGGGGAAGCCCGCAACTACCACGGTTCGGGCGCGGTGGGCTTCAAGCCATTCGCGGCGCTATCGCTCCATTCGCACAGGATCGGCGGAATCCGTATCTCTCCGCAATTCAACGCCGGTTACCAATGGAGCGGCAGCAGCGTATTGGCCGGCGATCCCATCACCAACGAGAAGCAGCGTCTGCCGGATCAATTCGTCTGGTCCGCGGGGACGGCGGTGAGCGTCTCGCGCCGGGTGACGTTCGTGGCCGATGTTCTTGGCGATAGCGTGATCCGTTCCTTCCGTCTGGTGCAGGCAAGCGTTCCCGGACGTGGAGCGAGCGCGGGCGTGGCGCGGGGGTTCACTCTGGCCTCGAACGGACAAACCTACACCATGAGCAGCGGATCGTTCGGCGTGAAGATCAAATCCGTGGGGAATCTGGTTCTCACGGGCAATGTGCTGGTGGCATTGGATGACAACGGGCTGCGGGACAAACTCGTTCCGCTGGCGGGTGTCGCGTATTCCTTCTGACCGGCAGTGACCAGCGCTCACACAAGGTCTACTGTGTATACGCGGCTCCCGGCATGGTCGGAGGCATGGTCGGGATCACCCTGGAATTGCCCCTCAACGGGATGTATAATAGCCGCGAATTCAACAGCCCGTCCACGCAGTCCCGCGGGCTGCTATCAAGAGCTGGGTAACTCTGAGGAGGGGATAATGCCGCAACACTCCCGGATCGCCTGGAAGCCGATCTTCCTGGCGTTCGCGATCGTATCTGCCGCTTCTGCCGGCCAGGACACTACAAACACGGAAGGGTTCAGTTGGAAGATGGGACCCGTCGATGTCAGTTCCGGCCAAACCGCGAAACTCATTTTCGCCAACCCATTCTGCTCGAACCCTTCACTGAAGTTGGATGTGACACTGGCTATCACCGAACTGACCGGACAGATCGTCCAGACTCGAGGGGCTGCGCCGGCTCCGGTCAAGAAGAGGGCGATCATAGGCTGCAACGAGTCGATACAAATTGAGGTCACTGGCGACGAAATCTCGCCCAATGGCACCGTCGTCGGAGTCCTGCAGTTGATCCCGGATCTCTCCGGCACCCCATGGGTTCCCGTGAACGTCCCCCTGGCTTCGCTCCAGGTCGGGCGCGGCGCGGGATCGGAGTTCCGATCGTCCATGGTGATCATTCCGATCGAGCCGGTCCGCAGACTGATTCTGCCATGATCTCCAGGCGGACGGGTTGGGCGAGTGCGGCCTCGCTCAGCCTGTCCATTCCTCTGGTGCTTTGGGCAGCGGACATGCGGACCCTTTCAGGGCGCCCATTCACGGCATGGTTTGTCGATGTAGCCAAAACGGCTGATCTGGTGGATCCGCAGATTTGCGGGAATGAAGACACGAAGCGGGACATCCACGAGATCCCCGGCACTGGCGTCGCTTTTCTGGACTTCGATAATGATGGCCTGCTCGATATTTTTCTTGTAAACGGGGCGCGGCTCAAGGCGGCTGATCATGAACCGCAGCCCACCAATCATCTTTACCGGAATGTGGGCCACGGGCAGTTCGCCGATGTCACGCACAAGGCGGGCTTCGATCATCCGGGTTGGGGTGTGGGCGTATGCGCGGGCGACATGGATAACGACGGCTTCGACGACCTGTACATCACCTACTGGGGGCCGAACAGGTTCTATCGGAACCTGGGCGGCGGCAAATTCGCCGACATCACCAGGAGCAGCAACACCGCGGGTCCCGCCGATGAGTGGAGCACGGGCTGCACGTTCCTCGACTATGACCGCGACGGCCTTCTCGACCTGGCTGTGGTGAGCTACGGCAGTCCGCAATCCATCGGGGATCGCGGCTGTTCATGGGAAGGCATCCCTGTTGCTTGCGGGCCTGGGTCCGGGCGGAGCGGGCTTGTCACCCTTTACCACAACCAGGGCGGCGGCATGTTCGAAGATGTCTCCGCCAAGGCGGGAGTTCGCGGCGACTACCGTTGCTTCGCCCTCACCGCGGTTGCCGCCGATCTGACGCGGGATGATTGGACGGACATCTACGTCGCCTGCGACGGCAAGCCCAGTCTTCTGTTCCGCAACAACCGCAACGGGACCTTTTCCGAAATCGGCGTATCCGCCGGGGTGGCGCTGAATCAGCACGGCTACGAACAGGCGGGCATGGGAGTGGCCGTGGGCGACTATAACCAGGATGGGTTTCTCGACCTGATAAAGACGAATTTCGAGGACGACCTCATCAACATGTACCGCAACATCGAACGGGAATTCTTCATGGACGAAGCGGCCACCGTGGGGCTTGCGGGCAACTCACGGTACGTCGCCTGGGGCATTGGACTTCCCGACCTTGATAACGACGGACACCCGGATCTGTTCCAGGTCAACGGCCACACCTACGTCGAGGCGGACAAGCTGAAACGCTCCCGCGGGTATAAGAATCCACGAGTCGTCTTCCGCAATCTGGGCAGGGGGACGTTTGAGGACGTGAGCGCGGTGGCCGGTCCCGCCATCGCCGAGCGGCACTCCAGCCGGGGAGCGGCCTTCGGCGATTTCGACAACGACGGCGACATCGACATTCTGGTGATGAACATGGGCGAGCCGCCTTCCCTGCTGCGCAATGACTTGCCTCATGCGAATCACTGGGTTTCGCTGCTGCTCGAAGGCACGCGGTCAAACCGCGGCGCCATTGGGGCTACCGTCATGCTCACGGCCGGTTCGCTGCGCCAGACGAGCGCAGTGCTCAGCCAGTCGAGTTTCCTTTCGCAAAACGACCGCCGTCTGCATTTCGGCCTCGGTGCGGCCACCCGTTTTGACCGAGTCATCGTCCACTGGCCCAGCGGCGCAGTGGAAGAGTTTCCGGGCGGACCGGCCAACCAGGTTTTCCGTCTCGTCGAAGGCAGCGCGAAAACAGCCAGCGTCAACTGAGGCGCAATTCCAAGGCGGCGACGGCTTGCCTTGGTATGGTTACCTCCGCATCGCCTGCTCGTAACTCGAGTGGGAGCGGCGCAAGCCGAACTTCATTCGGCTGCTCGAAGGAGTTGTGCGCGTGCATGTTCTCATGCGTCAGCACTCGCCCGCGCCCTTCCACAATGCTCCCTCCCGTTACGCGCACCCGCGTTTTCCTTCCTGCCTCGAGCGAGGGATTCGTCAGCGTCACCGTCAGCGTCTTCTCACGCAGCGAAGCCGAGCCCGATAAACCAGCCATCCGCGTGGAGGCGCCGCCCGCCGCGACGGACAATTCCTCCGTCCGGATTCTTAACGGAACGGACCGCGCCCCCATGTGCGGCCGGTACATCTCAAACACCGGGTAGACCGGAGTTCGCACCCACTTGTCCCCATCGGCGAGAAACAACGAATGGATGCAATTCACCGTCTGCGCGACACACGCCATCGCGACCTTATCCGCGTGATGGTGGAAGGCATCGAAGGTGACCGCCGTGTGGAGCGCATCACGCAGGGTCAACGGCTGGCTCAGAATCGCGCGCGGGGCGATCTCGTCCCCAGGCGAATACCACACTCCCCATTCGTCCACTACGAGCTTCGTCCGGCGCAGCGGATCGATTCTTCCCATCACCTCCCAATGCTTCCCGATCACCTCCGCCGTGCGCATTCCATCCCGGATCACCGCATACCATCCCGCCGCCTCAAAGGCGCCGGCGCGGCCTCTTCCATTGCGAAAATCCGTGTAGAAGTGAAGGGAGAATCCGTTCACGGGGGAACGGTGTTCCCGCATCGCCTCGAAAAACCCGGAGGTCCAGGCAAGATCCATATCGCGCGAATGGCCGCGAGGGCCCGTAGCCACCAGACGCGGCCTGGGCGGGTAGACGGGGAACTGTGTCACGAAACGCCGGTAGAGCGCCGCGTACTCGGCGGGCTTCATGTCCCCGCCGCATCCCCACGATTCATTGCCCACTCCCCACCAACTCACCCCGAACGGCTCCCTGTCGCCGTTGGCTTCGCGCTCTGCGGCCAGCGAGACCGTTCCTGCCGGAGCGTTGCAGTACAACACCCAGTCGTGAAACTCACGCGGGCTGCCCGAGCCCACGTTCGCTGCGATGTAAGGTTCCGCGCCAATCAGCCGGCACAGCCGCATGAATTCATGGATGCCGAAGCGGTTCGTCTCCGTGTGGTCCAGTCCCGCGGGCATGCTGTGCTGCCAGTAGTTGTATGTGCGCGGGCGCTTCTCCGGGGCCCCGATGCCATCCCGCCAGTGATAGCCATCGGCGAAGCACCCGCCGGGCCAGCGGAGATTCGGAGCGGAAATTCTCTTCATGTCGTCGATGAACTGCCTGCGGATGCCGCCGGTGTTGGGAATCTTCGAGTCCGGTCCCACCCAGATGCCGTCGTAGATGACAGTGCCCAGGTGCTCGATGAAATGCCCGTAAAGATGCTTGCTGATCTCAGCGCCGGCTTCCCCGGGGGACACATCGATCTGCGCCTCCGGCGCGCCCGTTTGCGCCATGCCCAACCCGGCCAGCGCCGCTACAAAGCTTCGACGTTGCATTGCATGGAAACTATACCCATGCGCAGGTGGGCGGGGCAACCGACGCTTCGTGGCGGCAAGGATGTGTGGGCCTCATTGGCGCAGGAAAATTCGGCTCCATGTATCTCGCCCAGGCGCCGCGGACGCCCGGGGTTCACGTTGCCGCCATTGCCAATCTTTCGCCGGGCGCCGTGCGCGCCAACCTCGAGCGCATCGGATGGGCTCCGGATGCCTTCGGCGCACATTCGATCGACGCGGCGGTGAAAGAGCGCCGTACCCACATCAGCGACGAGTGGCAGAAGCTGGCAGGGCATCCCGCAATCGATGTCGTGGTGGAGGCCGCCGGGAATTCTCGACGGCGAGGGAGGCTGCACGGTGCACGGGCGCCTTACCCCCGCGGATGACTCACTGGCAACCGGCGGGCTGCCGCTCGGCCTGGCGCACAGCCTGAAGCTGTTGAACCCGGTGGCCGCGGTGTTGCTAGAATAGAAGAGAGATAAGAAAGGGGGCGCAACGGCTTCGACGGGTTAGTATTGGTTTGAGAAGGCGTGTCGGGTTCCGAGCTCCCGTAAAACGATCGGAAAACCAAAACTGCCAACACGCAGTTTGCTTACGCTGCCTAATTTTTAGGTAGCCGTCTCTGGCGGTGAGCCCGTGCGCCGTCAACGGATGTCATTCTTACGGGATAGGCCGAGAGCTTCGGTCCGGAGCAGCAGGTCGAGATCAATCGGGCTAGGCGGCTGGCGATTTTGCCGGTTCCGAACCAGTTGCCGAAATTTCAGAATCAGGCTACACACGTAGGCTTTTCAGGCTGAGCTTTCTCGGACGCGGGTTCAACTCCCGCCGCCTCCACCACTTCTGCCGGATTCTTACGGCTTCTTCACTGTGATCTCCAGCGCAACTTTTGGCCCGGACTTGGATCCAGCCCCCGGAACAGATTGCATCTCCGGCTTCGCCGCCGGGACGAGAGAGTATCGGCCGGGCGGAAGTAGGTAGTAATTGGTGAGGTCCCGCACGAAATCGTAGTCTGCGGTCGAATAAGATCCATGTAAACAGGCGTGCGAAGGCACGGTAATAGCAATGTTCCGAAGACAAATCCACATCTCTTGAGGAAGCGGACGGCCATCAACTTTACTCCGCTCTTCCTCTGCCCGTCGCTTCTCCTCCGCCCGGCTTTCCACACGCTTGCCCGTCGAGTCGAAAACCTGAAGTTCAAGCTGCCAGAAAACCTCTATGTCCCCGCATGTCATCACACGCAAAGGCTCGTCCGTTGGGTTGTAAATCCACAGCACTACAGGCAATGTTTCACCGAACGTGACCGGCTTCGTGGACAATCCCCACAGCAGGCGGCCTCGTGGGAACATGACGGGCTGTCCGGTATCCGCTGACACACTCTGTTCGCACTCACGAGGCGGCCGCTCGTCAGCAACACCAGGCATCGGTATGATGAGCGAGGCCGCAATCAACGCAAGCAGCGATGTGAGCCTTCCGCACCTGCGTATCGCCATACACCGATTGTAGCCGCGTTTCCCCCGGCCTCAAGCCGCCCCGGCTGATTGCGGGATTCGATGGGAGCATCTAACATCATAAGGTCTCACCATGCGGAGTCCAGTATGCGTTCTGCTCCTGACCGTGGCCCTGCAAGCGCTGCCCCCGAACGGCGTGTGGATCGTCGCTCATCGAGGCTTCAAAGCTGTGGCGCCGGAGAATACGATTGCTGCTTTTGAAGCCGCTGCCGCCGCCGGCGCGGACTATATGGAAGTCGATGTCCGCCGGACCAGGGACGGCGAACTGGTCCTGATGCACGACGGCACGGTCGACCGGACCACCGGCGGCCGCGGGGCCGTAGGCGATCTTACGTTCGCCGAGATCCGCAGGCTCGATGCCGGCCGAGGGCAGCAGGTTCCGACCCTGCGGGAAGCTCTGCTCTGGGCCAAGACGAAGGGTGTCCGCATCGATATTGACCACAAAGACGGTCCGGTGGAAGAGATCGCGCGCGTCGTCCGGGAAACGGGGATGACGAAGAGAGTGGTGATCGAAGGCCCGCGCGAACGTCTCAAGCGTTTCTCCCAACTACTGCCGGGCGTGGACACGATGCCGAAGGTCGAGTCCGTGGAGGACATCCGGACGGTCTGCGAAATGCTTCACACAACCGTGATCCGGCTGTCCCTCCCGCAATTGGCGCAACCGAAAGCGGTGGCCGCGGTTCACCAGTGCGGCGCGCGAGTCTCCGTCACTATCCTCGGGAAGGAAGACACCGAAGAGGGCATACGCCGCGTCATCGCTCAAGGAGCGGAATTGATCGAGACGGACCATCCCGACCTCGTAGCCAAGATCCGTCAGGGGAGCTTCTGAAATTGCTCTTTCGCGGCGCGGGACTTTTCCTCCTGCCCGGCGCGATGGTAGCTCAGGCTGAGTTGATACCACGCCGCCTTGAGTGACGGATTGGCGGCCACCGCCTGCTCGAAGTGAGAGATTGCCGCCGCGGTGTTCGAGGACGCATTGGCCAGTTTGCCCAGTTCGAAGTGCGCATCCGCATTGTGGGCATCGTGGACCAGGGCCTGCTGGAAGGCGGCTTCGGCTTTTCGCGGGTTTTGCAGCTTGATCTGGTTGCGCCCGTACTTCACCTGGCAGGCCGCGTTGGAAGGCTCGAGGCGGAGGGACCGCGCATAGGCTCCTTCGGCCTTTGTCAGGTTGCCGGTGGCATCATAGGCGTCGCCGAGAGCGGCGAAGAGATCCGCGGCGTCCGGTTCGAGTTGTACCGCTTGTTCATAGGCTCGTACGGCCTGATCGTTCTGGCCGACGGCGTAGAGCATCATGCCGGAAGCAGCGTGAATCTTGGCCACTTTGGGGAAGCGCTGGCGTCCCTTCTTCAACAGTGCGGACGCCTCGGCATCGGCTCCCGTCTTTGCCAGAGTGAGGGCCAGGTCGTACAGCGAGTCCGGATTGTTCGGGTCGAGGGCCACGGCGCGCCGGAGAGGCTGAACCGCCTCCGGTTCCCGATTGAGCGCGTTCAGGACGATGCCTCGCAGAGCGAAATAATCAGCTGTCGCGGCGGGGTGCTTGTCGAGCGCATCGAGAGCCGCCTGGGCCTGGTTGTTATGGAGAAGGGCCAGGCCGAGGTTGTACACGGCATCAGGGGAACGAGGATTCAGGTCCAGCGCCGTCTGGAACTGTGGAATCGCTTCCGAGACGCGATCCTGCTGCATGAGGAAGATGCCGTACTCGGTATGCGGGCGCGGATCACGGGGATGGGCGGCAACTGCGCGCTGCAGATCACGCTCGGAGGGAACCGGCTGCCCCTGACCCCATCCCATCGCCGCGGCCAGCAACATGTGCGCCAGGCGTGCCATCGATCCGAGTATACCTACGGGCAGGAGGCCCGAAGTTCCTTCAGGTTGTTCGTGAGCCCGATGACGCCATGCCAGAGGAGGTTGCCGAAGGCGATGAAGCGGTAGCCCTGGGCGTGCGCCAACTTGGCTGCCTCGATCGTGCCGACGGAGATTCCCGCCGCTTTGCCGGTCTTCCCGACACGCTGGGGGAACTCTTCGAGGAATTCCTTCAACCTGGGATGATTCATCTGCCCGATGACGCCCAAGGCGGCGGACAGATCGGCGGGCCCTGCGAACAGGACATCCACACCGTCCACCGCCGCGATGGCCTCGAGGTTTTCTCCGCCTTCGACAGACTCCACCTGAAGCACCACACATACCTCGGCATTGGCGCGCGGCAGGTAGTCGTCCCATGACACGTTGGCATAGAACGTCCAGATCGGCGATACGCCGCGCGTTCCTTCCGGCGGATACTTCGCCGCGCGCACGGCCAGACGCGCCTCTTCGGCGTTGTTGACCTGCGGAACCATAACCGCCATCGCCCCGGCATCGAGCGACTTCTTGATGAGGTTGGGATCAAGCCCCGCCACGCGAATCATCGGCATACAGCCGTGCTGGCGCGCCAGCACGGGAGTCAGCCCCACATCCTCGGGAGAGAACGTACTGTGCTCGGTGTCGATCCACAGGAAGTCGACGCCCGTCGAGATCACTAATTGATTGGCGAACGGATCGGCCACCAGGGGGGATGCGCCCCACACCGTCTCGCCGCGCGCCAGTTTTGTCTTTACCGGATTTTCAAACATTCGCTGTCTCCTTTTCTACTGGCGCCATTAAGGAAAGCAGCGCCACGAACTCTGAAGTCACATCAATTCTCGCCACCGGGTCTTTCGAAGGTTGGGCTTCATAGACACCTTCGGGGTTCCAGGAGCCGTCGCCGCACTGCAGCGCACAAAGCCCGTCCACTACCGCATCGACCAGCGCCCGGTCTTCCTCGCGGCCGCTCAGCGCATAGGTCCAGGCCGCGCCCCAGCCGATCTTGCCGCTCTGCGGCGTGCGGTATCGATCTTCGTAGCAATACGCGCTCGCGTGGAGGTAGGTACGGGCCAGTTCCAGCCACCGGGCTTCGCCGCTCCGTTTCGAAAAGTCCGCCAAAAACGCAGCACTGATCCCGTATTGGAAATACCACTGCCGCGGCTTGGCGGCGTCCACGATGAACCATACCGACCCGTCGCCTTCCGTCAACCCGATGCCCGGTTTGCGGACATGAACCAGCCCGCGGTGGAGATCGGGCTGTTCGCGCATCATGCGATCCAGCCATCCGGCCACGCCGCGCGCCGTCTCGGTGTGGCCGGCGCGCAGGCAGGCAAGGCCGGCCATACTCGTGGTCATGATCTCTTCGGTGCCCTCCGCGTCGGCGAGGAACCCGCCGCTTTCCGCATTCCAGCGTGTCAGGAGAAACCGGACAAGAGGCTCCGCTATGTCGCGCCGGTCCATTTCGAGCGCCGCCCATGCGAGCCACGAGTGGGGATAGGCGCGGAAGCGGTCATACCAGGGCACGCCGGTTCCGTTGAGATCGCCGGCCGGTTCGAGGAACCGTTTCGCGGCGAAATCGAGAAGACGCACGGCCTCTGCGCGATGGCCCGAGAACCAGAGCGCGCACGGGCCTTTGTAGTATGCATCGAGCGCCGTGGCTCCCCGCAGCGAGCCGTCCGGTTCGAGCAAGGCAAGAAGCCACTGCGCTCCGCGTTCGGCGCCGGCCCTGCTATTTGGATTGGTCATAGTGAGTCTCTCATTGTGACGGATCGCGGGGGTTGCTGTCCGTGGCATCATGGACGAATGCTCGTGCGGCTGCTTCCGGCAACCTTTCTGCTCGCCTCGATCAGTGGTCTTGAATGGTCCACGAAAGCGCCCCTTCCGCGCGCGCAGGCAGGCGGGGCGGCCGGCATGTTCGATGGGACCCTGATCATCGCCGGGGGCACTTCCTGGAAAGACAACAGGAAGCATTGGCTGCGGGATGTGCAGGTTTACGATGCGCGGGGCGATCACTGGCGCGAGGGTCCGTCACTTCCCGAGCCGCTTGCCTATGGCCCGTTTGCACAGGCGGACGGGAAGCTCGAAATCTACGGCGGGTCCGGCGAGGGAACCGTGTCGCGCCGGATTTGGAGCCTCGATGTCTCCCGGATGCGCTGGCGGGCGCAGGGTGAGGCGCCGGCGCCGCTGCTGTTAGGCCGCGCGGCGCGTGAGGGGAGGCGCGTGTTTCTTTTCGGCGGATGCCCGGATGCCGCCGATCTCACCGGCTGCTCGGATGCCGTCCGGATGCGGGAGGACGGCGGCGCGTGGCGGCAAGTGGCGCGATTGCCCGCCGGTCCGGTCGCCCTGCCCGCGGTGACGGCGCTCGATGGGCGTATCTTCCTTTTTGGAGGGTGCTCCATGCCGGAACCGGGCAAGCTGATCAACCGCGCGGAGGCGTGGGCTTTCGATCCGCGAAACTTTGGCTGGCGCAGACTGCGCGATCTTCCGTCCGCAAGGCGAGGACACACGGCGGTAAGCGCCGCTGGCAAGGTGTTCCTTTTCGGAGGATACACAGCCGCCGGCTTCACCGCCGAGGTGCTCTCCTACGATCCCGGCCGCGACGCCTACACCGCTGAACCGCCCATGCCCGCGGCGATGACGTCGATCGAATTCTTCCGCTACAATGGCGCGTTCTGGGGTGCAGGCGGAGAGGATCGTATGCGGAGCCGGTCGGCACGTACTTTCTCGGCCGTTCTTCCGGCAGGCGCGGAACGATGAGGCTTGTCGCCGTCATTTTCGGGGCTGCGGCGATGGCGTGTAGCCAGGAACCACCTGAGGCGATGACGCTGGCCCGCCGCGCCTATGAACTGGCGCGCGCCGGGCGCGCCGAGGAAGCCGCCGCCAGTTTGCAGGAAGCCGCCCGCCTCGCGCCGGGCAATGCGTTGTACCGTTCGGCGTTGGGAGGCATTTACGAGCGCCAGGGAAAACTCGAAGAGGCGGTGGCGGCATTCCGGGAAGCGGTGCGGCTCGACAATGGGAATGCCAAGTTGCGCGAACATCTCGAGTCGGTCTCGCTTGACTACGGCGCGGTGCTGGCGCGAGAACATCGCTACCGGGCGGGGCTCGTGCTGGCCCGCCAGACGGCCGCGCAGTTCCCGTCCTCTTCCGCCTATCTGATGCTCGGGTTGTTCGAGACCAGGAATCAACAGAACCTGGCTGCCGTTACCGCATACCGCCGCGCGCTCGAGTTGAATCCGGAATCCGCGGAAGCAAGCGTCGGCCTCGGAGTGGCGCAATCGAGCGCCGGGCTGATGCAAGATGCCGAAGCCACGTTTCAGGCGGGCTTGAAGCGCTTCCCGCACGATGCCATGCACCGCCAGGCCTACGGGGTCCTGCTGGTCAAGTTGGCCGAGACCGGCGCCGCGAAGCGAAGCCGCGCTGTTGAAATGCTGGAATCGGCGTTGAAGATGGATCCTTCGCTTGCCGAAGCACATTACCAACTCGGCAGCCTTGCGCTGGCGGATGACGATGCCGCAACGGCGGCACGTGAATTCGCACTCGCCGCAGCGAACGGACTGGACGATTCGCGTCTGCATTACGCCTTCGCGCGCGCGCTTCGCCGGCTTGGGAAAGACCAGGAGGCCGAACGGCGCCTGGAACTCTTCCGTGAGCGCAAGAAGGCGGAGGAGGCGGGGAGTTTGCAACCATGAAGCTCGCTCTGTTCCCGCTGCTTCTGGCCTTCTCCGCCGGTGCGCCGCTGTTTCGCGAGGTGACAACCGAGGCGGGCATCACGTGGCGTCACTTTAACGGGCAATCGGCGGACCGGTTCCTTGTCGAATCCACCACCGGCGGCGTCGCTTTCCTCGACTACGATAACGATGGACTTCCGGACCTGCTGTTCGTCAACGGCGGCGAAACACCCGCCGGACGCTCGCAGAAACCGGTGCGCCATGCGCTGTACCGCAACCTCGGCCAGGGGCGCTTCGTGGATGCCGGCGCCAAAGCAGGCATCGAGAGGGGCAAGTCTTACGGGATGGGCGCCGCAGCCGCCGACTATGACAATGACGGGCACACCGACATCTACATTACGGGGTATCCGGCCGGCATCCTCTATCACAACAACGGCAACGGAACGTTCACGGACGTGACAGCGCGCGCCGGCGTTGCGAATCAGGGGGAATGGGGAGCCTCCGCCGCCTGGTTCGATTACGACAATGACGGCCGCCTCGACCTGTTCGTCGCCAACTATGCGGAGTTCTCCTTTTCTGACCGGCGGCATTGCGAGTTCGACGGCAAGCCCGCCTATTGCGCGCAGACGGCCTATCGCGGGCGTCCCTCACGCCTCTATCACAATAACGGCGACGGCGCGTTCCAGGACGTGAGCGCCGCAAGCGGCATTGCGGCGCTGCCCGGACGCGCGCTTGGCGTAGCCGCCATTGATTACGATGGCGACGGACGGCAGGATCTGTTCGTTGCCCGCGATGCTTCCCCGAACCTCTTACTGCGCAATCGCGGCGACGGCGCCTTCGAGAACCTCGCGCTCGAAGCGGAGGTGGCGTACAACCCGGATGGCGTGGCGCGCGCGGGCATGGGCGTGGATGCGGGCGACGTGGATGGCGACGGCAAGCCGGATTTCGTGGTCACCAACTTCGATTCGGAATACCACGCGCTCTATCTGAACCGCGGACGGCTGCCGTTTCGCGAGGCTACCGTGGCTTCGCATCTCGCCAGGTACACGCGTCCCTACGTGGGATGGGGAGTGCGCCTGCTGGACTTCGACAACGACGGAGACCTGGATCTCTTCCTCGTCAACGGCCATTTGCATGAAATGATTTCCCAGTCGAATCGCACGGTCTCTTATCGCGAGCCGCCGTTGTTGCTCGCCAACGACGGGGAGGGACATTTCTCGCGCGTAGATGCGGGGCCCGTATTTCAGAAGGGGTATCTCGGCCGGGGCATGGCCGCCGGAGATTTCGATAACGACGGCGCCGTGGACATTGCCTTCGTGTCCCTCAACGAAGCTCCTGTCCTGTTGCGGAATGAAGCCGCCTCAGGGCAGCGCTGGCTGGGGGTGCGCCTGCGGGGTACGGTTTCGAATCGCGACGCCATCGGCGCGCGGCTTGATTTGAAGACATCCGGGCGCACGCTCACGCGCTGGATAACCGGTGGAGGGAGTTTCCTCGCCTCGCACGACCATCGCGTGGTTTTCGGCCTGGGGCGCGACGGAGTTCCCGGCGAACTGGAAATCCATTGGCCTTCCGGCTGCGTGCAGAGAGTAAATGGGCTCGCCCCCGGCCGCTATCACGACATTACCGAACCGACGCAAAGGAGGACACCTTGACGCCACGCTATCCACAAACCATCCTCATCAGTTGCGAGATTCCCTGGGACGAGCGGGAAAACCTGATCGAGGACGTTTTCCGGCAGGAGATCCGGCATGTGCTGGCGGCGGGCTTCCGGCACGTGTACACGTTCGGGACGGCCGGGGAAGGCTACGCTGTCGATTTGGCGCGCTTCGAGCGCATCGTCGGGATCTTTCGCGAAGAAACGCGCGCCGAGGGAGTGCACGCGCAGATCGGCGTCATCGCGCTTTCGACGGCGCAGTTCCGCGAGCGCCTCCGCATTGCCTATGCGGGCGGCTTTCGCGAGTTCCAGATTTCGCTTCCCTCCTGGGGTGTGCTGAACGATACAGAGATGATGCGCTTCTTCGTCGACGTCTGTTCGTCGTTCCCGGACGCAAAATTTCTGCACTATAACCTGCCGCGCACCAAGCGCGTCCTGACCGGGCCGGAGTACCGCCGCATCGCCGACGCGGCGCCTAATCTCGTGGCCACCAAGAACACCGGCACAACGGTCTACACGACGATGGAACTGCTGCGCCACGCGCCGGACTTGCAGCACTTTCTCGGCGAAGCGATGTTTCCCACCGGCTGCCTGCACGGGGAATGCTCGCTGCTGTCATCCTTCGGTCCGCTGTTTCCCAAGCAGACACGGCAATTGTTCGAGTACGGCCGGGCGCGCCAGTGGGACAAGCTGTTTGCCTTTCAGGCGGAATACCTCCGCGTGGTGGAGGATGTGATCGCTCCGCTGCGGCGGCAGAGCCTGATCGACGGAGCTTACGATAAAGCGCTGGTGCGCCTTGCCGGGATTCCCATGCCGCTGCGGCTGCTCTCCCCTTATGAAGGCTTCTCGCAGGCCGTATTCGAAGAGTGCCGTGCGATTCTACGGGAGAAGTATGCGCATTGGATCGCGTAGCATGGTGATTGTTTTTGCGGCGTTGCTGATGGTGAGCCACGCAGCGGCGCAGGATGTGGCTGCTTTCTGGCGTTCCACGCTGGCTCGTCTGGCGGCGGAACCGGTGGATGCCGTCGAGAAGGACCTGCACGAGAGCCTTCCTTACAAGACCTACAGCGTGGAGTACCGCTCGCTGGGGGGCGTTCGCGTGCGGGCGCGGCTCGCCCTCCCCATTCGCGGAGGCGAACCCGCGCAGCCGTTACCGGCCATCGTCACGGTGCCGGGCTATGGCGGCACGCAGCAGGGCATCATGCTCGCCGAGTGCCAGCGGGGATACGCCATTCTTCAGGTCTATCCGCGCTCACAAGGGCCATCCGCCGAGCTTTGGAAGATTGACGGCGGGGAAAAGCTGACGTGGCGCCTGTCGAAACCGGACGGTGCGTACTATCAACTGGCGTACGCCGATGTGATCCGCGGCGTGGATTACCTCGCCGCACGCGCCGGGATTGATCCAAACCGCGTCGGCATTGCCGGCGCCAGCCAGGGGGGTGGCATTGCTCTTGCCGTGGCTTCGCTCGATCCGCGTTTGAAGGTGGTGGTGGCCCACGTGCCGTTTCTGTGCGACATGCGCCAGGCGGCACGCATCGAAGGTTCGCTTGTGAAGACGCTGCTCGACAAGGCGGGCATGAATGACGAAGCGCACCTCGAAACGCTCGCTTACTTCGATCCCCTTTCGCTGGCGCCCTCGCTGCGTGCGCCCGCCCTGGTGAGTTCCGGCGGCCGCGATACCGTCTGTCCCGCGGCCACCATCCGCGCGGTCTTCGACCGCATCCCCTCCACGAAATCGTTGCTGCATGAGCCGGATCTTCCCCACACTTCGTCGGCGCTGTTCTACCGGCTGACGTGGAACTGGCTCGATCAATATCTCCGGCCCTAACATGAAAATCACCAACGTCCAGACCACACTGCTCACCGGTCCGTCCACAAATGACCGCTTTCTGCGTGAAGCGCGCCGCTTGCGATCGGCGGCCTTCATCGAGATCCACACGGACGCCGGCATCACCGGCGTGGGTGAAACCTATGCAGGCTACTTTTGCCCCGAAGTGGTTCCCTCGATCGTCGATTTCTTCGCGCCGGTTCTGATTGGGGCCGAGGCCGGCGCATCCGTCGACGAGTTGTGGCGGCGCATGTATCACTGCGGCAACTTCTGGTGCCGCGTGGGCCTCGGCGTGTCGGTGCTCAACGGCATCGAAGCTGCCCTCTGGGACCTGCAAGGCAAAATGCGCGGCGTTCCCGTCTACGAATTGCTGGGCGGCCGCAAGCATGATCGCCTGCCCGCCTACGCAACGGGTGGTCCTTCGAATTACCCCCTGGAGCGGCTCGCGGAAAAGGCGGACTACTATCTGTCGCTGGGCTTTCGTGGTTTCAAGGTAGCCACCGGTTCGTATTCGCCATCGGATGGCTGGTACACGCCTGCAACCTCCGCTGAAGCGGCCGAGTTCGAAGGCGCCAAGGTGGACTTCCTGCGCCGGCATTGCGGCCCGGAGATTCGCCTCATGCTGGATGGCCACATGGGGAACAACCCCGGCGCCACGTGGACACTGGACGTAGCCGCGGCCGCCTGCCGGGCGCTGGAACCCTTTGATCTGTTTTTCTTCGAGGAGCCGCTCCACTATACGGATCCCTGGGGCTATGCCGAATTGTGCCGCCTCACTTCGGTGCCCATCGCCGGTGGAGAGTGCCTGACAGCGGCGTACGAATGGCGCGTCTTTGCGGAGCAGGATTGTTTCGATATCGGCCAGCCGGATGCTTCCTTCACGGGAGGGCTCGGCGAGTTTCTTCGGGTTGCGGCCATGCTGGATGCGCGCGGCCGGGGCATCGCGACTCACTCGTGGGGGGCTGCCGGTTCGCTGATGCAGAATGTCCATTGCGGATTCGCCGCGCCCAACACTCGCATCCTCGAGGTGGCTCCGGATTTCGCCGGGCTCCATGCCGATCTGCTGGACGGCTCGTTTGTGATGCGCGACGGGTACGTTCTGCCGCCCGATCGCCCCGGCTTGGGAATCGTCCTTACGGATGAGATCAAGGCCCGCTATCCGTTTCAGCCGGGGTCGGGTGAATTCAACAGCGTTCCCGGAAAAATTCTGCGCGATTGAACTTTGCTATGCACCGTATCTTTGTCGATGTTCCCGTTCATGCTCCCGGCCTCGCGGCCGTCTCTGCCTTGCATGGTGTCGTGGTGGATGCCTACGAGTCACCGGAGGAGCGCACCCGCGAGTTGCCTCCCGAACGTATACAGGATGCCGATATCCTTTTCTGCACGTATCCGCCGTCGAATTTCAGCGCTATGAAGAGCGTGCGCTGGATCCAGCTTGCTTCCGCCGGCTACTCGCAACTGTTCGGTCTCGATCTGGCCGCGCGGGGCATTCTGGCATCGAATGCCCGCGGCTGTTTCGATGTTCCCATCGCCGAGTGGAATCTGGCCATGATGGTGAACCTGGCGCGCAACCTGCGCCAGATGATCCGCAACCAGGAAGGCGCGGTGTGGGACCGTTCGGCCGCCTTCCAAACGGAGATTCGCGGCATGACGGCGGGCATTTGGGGGTACGGCGGCATTGGCCGCGAAACGGCGCGCCTCGCCCGCGCCTTCGGCATGCGGGTTCATGTGCTGACCCGGAGCGGCGTCGCACCACGGCATGATGTGTATGCCGTGCCCGGCGCCGGCGACCCGGACGGCATCTGGCCGCATCACGTGTTCCGCGCAGGCGAAGAGGCGGACTTTCTGCGGGAACTCGATTTCCTCATCGTAGCGACGCCGCTGACGCGGGCAACGGAAGGACTCATCGGCGAGCGGGAACTGCGCGCCCTGCCGCGTACAGCATACGTTCTCAACCCCGCTCGTGGTCCCATCATCCAGCAGGCGGCGCTGTTGCGGGCGTTGGTCGAAGGTTGGATCGCAGGGGCTGCGCTCGATACGCACTATGTATATCCCCTGCCGCCGGATCATCCGCTCTGGCGCTACCCCAACGTGATCCTGACGCCACACATCTCGGGCTCCTCGCTGAGCCAGCACTTCGCCGGGAGGTTGTGGGATATCTTTGCGGGGAATGTGAGGCGGTTCATCGGTGGAGAGCGGCTGATGAATTTGTTGACGCCGGAGCAGTTGGCGGGTAGTTGACGGAAGGGTGGTTCCGGAAGTACGCTAGCAGCGTACAGGAAGAATTGAGTCGTTGCGCGCCCCAATGACAGTCGTGGAAACACCTTCCTTCTTACGGGATGCGGCGTCGAGACTGACCGTGCAGGAGCGGATAGGCCTTGTATCGTTTCTGGCATTCTCGAAGAACGAAAAGGCGAATCTGAGTAAGGCGGAGCGCAACGACCTCAGACAGTTGGCGCCGCGCCTCATTGCGGGATATCACAAAAAGGTGACGAAGTGAAAAAGGTGCAAACCACACATAAGAAGTCGCGACGAGCCAACCGGATCGTGGCGAGTTTTCGCGAGGCCGTGGATTGGGTGGAGGGCAAAGACGTCGCGGTCCGAATCACCACAGTTGACGTTCCAATAGTGGACGTTCGCGAATTGCGGCGGCGAATGGGGCTGAGCCAGACTGCCTTTGCGGCGAAGTTCGGATTCCAGTCAGCCACGGTAAGAAACTGGGAGCAGGGAAGAACCCGCCCTGAAGGGCCTGCGCGTGTGTTGCTGGCCGTTATTGCCCGCCACCCTGAAGCCGTTGAGGACGCCCTGCATCAAGCGAGTTAAGTCAGATCTGATGGGTTCGCCTGTTCAAGGCCTCCAGATCGTCTGCCCCAGAAAATACCGCCCGAACAAATTGAAGTAGTACACCGTCAGAATTCGCCCGTCAGCAAGCTGCATCGATTCCGGATATCCAATATCCATATTGAGGAAATCCTTGCGGATGCGCACTTCGTTGTCGATCTTCCAGGTTTCGCCGTTGTCCTCGCTAAAAGACGCGCGGATGCCGCCGGGGTCGGAATGCACTCCCGATCGCAGGCCGTAGGTGCACAGCAGGCGCCCGTCCGCCAACTGTATAAGGTCCGCCGGGTGGCCGATCATGGGCGATTGGCGCACGGGTTGCCACGTCTTGCCGCCGTCGTCGGACCATGTGGTCCAGATCGCCTGGGCGGGACCCTGATTGCGGATGGCGGCCACGATGCGCCCGCTCCTGGTTCGAACGATCCCGGGCTCCTGGAAGTGTCCCAGTTTGCCGCCCGGGTCTTCCGCCATCGTGGAAAGGTAGCTCCAACTCTTTCCCTGGTCCGTTGATCGCAAGATCACCGCGGCCTCATTGTGGATGTCGCCGCGGAAGTTGTATCCCATCACGGGCATCAGCACGGAGCCGTCCGGCATCTCGATGGGCGCGTCGGCGGGGCCTTCCATGTCGGTAAAGGGCATTCCCTTGGCGCTGATGAAACTCGGCTTGGACCACGTATGGCCGTTGTCGCGAGAAGTGATGATGTAGGTGCCCAGGTGTTGCTTGCCCTCTCCGAACCGAACCTTTTTCGCCCACTCCCATTCGTAATCGCCGTTCTTGCGGTACAGATCGTTGTAATAGACAGCCACCAGGATCGTGCCGTCCCGCAGTTGGATGCCGCAGCCCTCGCGCTCGTCAAGATTGGGAATTCCGCCGATCACCTGCTTATCTCCCCACGTCTTTCCCTGGTCGCGGGACCGCAGCATGATGACGTCGCCATCGCGGGCGATGTGTTCGGTGGCCTCGCGCGCGGTTACCAGCAGATCGCCGTTCTTCAGCCGGATCAGATCGGCGGGATGAAGATGTCGCCATCCATCCGTGTAGATGACGCTGTGCTGCATCTCCCGTGATTCCAGAAGCGAGTTGTATTGGTTGGCGGCGAGTACTTCCGTGAGTTCGCCCAGGCGCGTCACGTCACGCTGCAACTGGCGGACCTGCTCCGCCAGGGATTGGGGGCTCTCCACCAGCGTGTCGGTCCGTTCTTTCACCATGAACCAGCCATTCGGCCAGGCGGGAAAGGGCAACAACTCGACTTCGAGAGTTGCCGGCTGCCCCGCTGTCACGGCGGAAGCTGGCACGCGCAACCGGTAGATGCCGCTGTCGCCGTTGAGGTTGAACTGGCGCTGCGACGCGGACCACGGCCATTCCGAGCGCCGCGCCTCGTAGCGAAGTTCGAAATCGCCGATGCGCCAAACGCGGTCGCGAGTCTGGCCGGTCTCGAATTCCACGGCTGCAACTCCATTCACATAGAGGCGCGCTTTCGGTGCGTGAGAGAGTTCCGCCGGCGGCACGGAACTCGCCCCGATGAAGGAGAACACCGTTTCCCGTTTCGCCGGAGCAGGCGCGGTCTTCCACTTGAGCCGGCCGCTCGGTCCGGTGGTCCACCAGGGCTTCGTCATGTGCCCGGGCGCCGGACCACGGAAGTCGAGCGGCGCAACGCCGGGGCGGCTGTTGCCGCCGGGCGCCTCCAAAATCGAGGCAAAGCCTTCCACCTGTTGCGGCGGTTGCGCCTGCAACGGCAGGGCTACAAGGATGAGGAAGATGGTTCTTAGCATGTGTTACCCGCGGCGAAGAAGGACGGAGCGTCCCATGGTGTTGAACTTGGCTCCGCGGTAGTTATCGGCGGGTGCGTTCGAAGTGGAGTACACCACGAACAACTCGCCCGGCGCTACTTCGCGAACTCCCGTGTACGCCATGGTGACGGTATGAGAAAGAGGAGTCACCGCACCCCACGATTGTCCGTGGTCCGTGCTGAATGCCAGGTAGTTGCCGTGTTCCCGGTAATCGGGCTTGTGTCCGAACGACATTGCGAGAGTGCCGTCCTGCATCTCGATCAGGTCCGGGTCCACGCCCACAATCGGGCGCGATCGTCCGAAACGGCTGTACGTCCAGCGCAGGGGGTAGGCGCGCGTCCACGTCCGGCCTTCGTCGTCGGATTCACATTGATAAACAGGATTTTCGCGCCCCGTGCGCATCTGGCAGATCAGCCGGCCGGCGCGCGGTCCGTGCTTCAACTGCGCCAACACCGGCTCTCCGAATCCCTCCTGCTCCACCGGATCGGAGGCAATGGTGGACACGTAGTCCCAGTGACTGCCGCCGTCGCCGGAGCGCAGCAGAAACGAGCGCATCTTCATCATCTTCGGCGCATACTCCGTGGCCATCTTGTCCGTTTCGAAGTGGCCGTAGGCCGTTGCCAGCAGATCGCCGTTCTGCAACTCGAGAATGGATCGCCGCACGTACATGCGGGAGATCGGCTCGCCGCGGTCGTCGTAGCTGTTGACCTCGGCTTCAGGCAGCACGAAGCTGTACTTCCGCGGGCCTTCGAGCGTGCGAAAGCCATCCTTCGAAATCCAGTAGCTGGCCTCGAAACGCTTGTTACCCATGTGTTCCGCGTGGACGTCGAACAGCAGGATGCGTCCATCGCGCAACTGGACCGATGAGCCCTCCGTGATAGGGCCCTGCCCGTGTTCCTGGCTCAGTTTCCATTCCTGCCACGTCTTGCGCCCATCGAACGATCGGGCGGTGTAATGAATGGGATACTTCCCGCCCGGAGGCCAGCCTATGTGGCCGAAGAGCACAGTGGCGCCTTCGCGGGACTGGAACAGGTAGGGCCAGGGCACTCCCGCGGCGACCAGTTGTTCGGACCCCGGTTCGACTCGAAGAGAGGGCTTCGCCGCATCCGCGGCGATCAGCGGCGCGCCCGCCAGCGTGGCTGCGAAGGCGCGGCGGGTCCATTCCGTCCGTTTGTGCATAGCCCCTCAGTTTACTCGAGCTTCTTGCTCGGATACCAGGCTACTTGGACATTGGGATTCGAGAGAGCGGTGGATCGCCTTGGCGGTATAGGGAAGCCCGTCGGGTTGCCAGAGTTCCGGGTTGTAGAAATACACACAGCTATCGCCTGTGAAGAGATTGCGATGCCTGTCGAGCAGACGAACGCGGTGCGATGCGTGGGCAAAGGCCGCGGTTCCGGCGCTCCTGAGAAGGTCGCGGCGGCTCACGGCTTCCATAGGACGGCGCGGGCTGACGCGCTTGCCGGCGTGCTCTTCGGATCATCCACCTGGTAGTAGAGAGTGACCACCTGGCCTTTGGCGACTTCCACCGAACTGGGATAACCGCAATCGCCTACCGGCGCGTCGTCGGCGAGCACGATGCTTTTCGAGTTATCCCATTTGCGGCCGTCCGGGCTGATCATCGCATGAACGCCTCGCGGCGCGTTGCGTTCGCCGAATACCATCAGCACGCGTCCGTCACGGAGTTGGATGAGGTCCGCCGGATGCTCGCTGTCCTTTGTTACCTGCACGGGAATCGACCACGTCCGCCCCTGATCCGCCGATTCGGTGATAGCAAGGTGTCCGCCTTTTTCGGAACGCAGGGCAGCGAGCAGGCGTCCGTCGCGGAGCCGTACGATCCCGGTTTCGTTGTAATGCTCACCCAGCAACACCGGCTCTCCCCACGTCCTGCCTCCGTCCTTCGACCGGAACAGGTAGCTCTGATTTCCGCGCGCATCGAAAAATTCGAAATAGACAGCCATCAGCACTGTGCCATCCGGAAGCTGGATGATTTTCCCATAGGGGGAAACGAGGCCCTTGCCGGTGTAGAAGTTGTGGATGTTGGCGTCGCGCACGGGCTTGGTCCACGTGCGCCCGTTGTCCTTCGAGAAAACCAGGTAGACTCCGTCGAAGATCCTGTCATTCCTTCCGCTCTTGAAGCGGTTCCCGGTTTCGTCGTAGCCCGAGGCGATCGCATACGCAAGGACGATTGTGCCATCCCGCAACTGCCCCATGGCCGGATTACGGTCGTCGAACTCCTCGTCCACGGCCGTCCAGGGAGCGGACCACGTCTTGCCGCGGTCGTTCGAGCGGATGAGGTCGAGTCTGCCTTTCACTCCGATGTGCGCGGCGCCTCCGCGCACGACTGCCAGAACGTCGCCATTCTTCAGCCCGATCGCCACGGGGAAATATCCGAGACCGCGAGTGAGAATCTGATGCTGGAAGTCCGCGGCGCAGGCGGCGCCGGAAGCGAAAGAAGCGAGAAGTAAGAGATGGGAAAGAAAGCGCGAATTCACCGTCCGAGTATATCGTTTTCGATACAAGCCCGTGCTGCGCCTTGTGGTATACTCGGCGCCTGGGGTTGACTTACTGTGGGGTTAGATCATTCATCTGGCACTGGATGGCTCAAGGGGTGTTCTCGATGAGAAGATACGGGTTTCACGTGGCGTTCACGCTGATCTTGCTAATACTATGTTCCGGACTGCCGGGACTTGCTCAGGTGCCGACCGCCGTACTGACGGGTGTTGTGAAGGACCCCACGGGCGCTGCCGTGCCGGGCGTGAAGGTGACGGCCACAAACACGGATACCAACCTCACGAGGGATGCAGTAACCGATGAGTCGGGCAATTATCGAATTGCCGCATTGAATCCCGGACCCTATCGTTTGGATGCGGAGGTGACCGGCTTCAAGAAAGCCACAGTCACCGGCATCGTGCTGGAAGTCGCTCAGCAGGCGCGTGTGGATGTGGATCTGCAGGTCGGCGAAGTCACGCAGTCGATGGAAGTGGTCGGGCAGCCCACGGTGCTCAATACGGAAAGCAACCTCATTGGCGGCGTGATCAACCAGTCGCGGGTAACCAGCCTGCCGTTGAACGGGCGCAACTTCATGGAGTTGACCACCTTGACCGCGGGTATTGCGGAAGGCACCGGTTCGGCCGCCATTGTGAACAAGCGCGCACCCACCGCCGCCGGCATGCCTCATCAGGACAACAACTACCAGCTCGACGGCGCCGACAACAAAGAAGCATTTTTCAACAGTTGGAATCTCGGCCCATCGGTGGATGCGATTCAGGAGTTCAGTATCCAGGTGGGCCAGTATTCCGCCGAGTTCGGTTCGGGCGGAGGCGCGGTCATCAACGTGGTGACCAAGTCGGGAACGAATGAGATCCACGGAACGCTGTGGGAGTTCCTGCGCAACAACCAGTTCGATGCCAGGAATTTCTTTCTCACTCCGAGCCAGACCATCGCTCCGCTGCGCCGCAACCAGTTCGGCGCAGCAGTCGGCGGTCCCATCATCAAGAACAAGATGTTTCTTTTCGGCAACTATGATGGGTCGCGGATCCGCCAGGGGCTCTTCCGCACAACCATGGTTCCGGCAGCGGCACAAATCGGGGGCGATTTCTCCGGTTTCAATAAGATCATTCGCGATCCTCGGACGGGCCAGCCATTTGCCGGCAACATCATCCCCGCCAGCCGGCTCGATCCCATCAGCCAGGCGCTGGCAAAATATTACGCGGCTCCGAACAATCCGAATCCGGTACAGAATTTCACCACCAACGTTTCGAGCATCAACGACTACGATTCAGGCCTCTTCCGCTACGACTGGCGCGTGACGAACAACAACGATCTGATGGTGCGCTACGGGATTCAGGACATCTATCAGTACACGCCGGGGACATTCCCCGCGGTTGGCGGGTTGATTGTTCCGCAGAAGCCCCAGAACCTCGCCATTAACCTGACCTCCACGGTCACCCCTCGCCTGCTCAATGAATTTCGCGCCAGCTATGGACGTCAGATTCATCGCCAGAGGGGACAGAACTCCGGGAACCCCATCGCGGCGAACGCCGGCGTGCCGTTTGCTCCCAAGGAGGGAAGCGGAGCGGGTTTCGTGGAAGGTCTTTCGCTCGGCAACACCATCTTCAGCAGCCTTTCCGAACAGCAGCCCTGGTTCCTCACCGTAAACACATTCCAGTGGTACGACGGCATTACGTGGTCGCGCGGCAAGCACAACATCAAGGCCGGAGCGGACATCCGCCGGCACCGCGCCGACGCCTTCCTGGGCACACGCCTGAACAACTCCTACACGTTCTCGGGCCAGTTTTCCGGGGATGGATTCTCTGACTTCCTGCTGGGAAACATGTCTTCTTCGTCCGTCGCTCTGTCGCCGAACGAGACCGGCCGGTTCCGCCGCACGATGCTCGCCGCCTACGTGCTGGACGACTGGAAGGTCACTCCGAAACTCACCTTGAATATCGGACTGCGCTACGAATACGCGCAGATTCCACGGGAACTCGGCGGATTGACGCCCAGCTTCGATCCCACGCTTGCCAACGGGCAGGGCGGATTGCGGTTCCCCAAGCAGAACACGAATGCCGAGCCGTTCTACAAGAACGTGCGTCCCGACCTGGGCTTTGGTTACCTGGACCGGGAGACATTGTTCACGCCCGACAAGAACGACATCGCCCCGAGGTTCGGCTTTGCATACCGGCCATTCACGGGGAACAAGACCGTCATCCGCGGCGGTTATGGAATCTTCTATTCTTCGCCGCAGTTGATGAACCTGATTCAGAACTCCGTGACTGGACCTCCCGCGCAATTGTGGGCTGGTTATACTTCGGATGCGACGCGTCCCACATTGACATGGGCGGGTGATGTGAACAATCCGAACGGGTCTCTTGCGACCGCGATTTTTGGCGTTCTCACTGGTCCGGAAAATCACTGGACGGATGGCTATACGCAGCAGTGGAGCCTCAGCGCGGCTCATGAAATCACCGGCAGCACCGTGCTCGAAGTGCAATACCTGGGCTCCAAGAGCACGCACCTCGAGAACTCTCTGGATTACAATGCCACGCAGCCCGGTCCGGGTAGTGTTCAGACTCGCATCCCGTGGCCGAAATGGAACCGCGTCTTCGGATTCAACAGCAGCGGCGCATCCAACTATAACGCCCTACTGGTATCGGCCGAGAAGCGCATGGGCAAAGGACTCATGTTCAAGGGGGCCTACACGTTCAGCAAGACGCTGGCGAAGAACGGCGCCCGCTCCAGCGGCAATGTGGGACAAGTGCAGGATCCCTTCAATCTGCGCCTGAACAGCGGTTACTCCTCTGATGACGTTCCACAGCGGTTTACGGGTAATTTCCTGTATGAATTGCCTGTGGGGCGCGGAAGAAAGTTGGGCTCGAACATGAGCAAGCTGGCCGATGCTTTGGTAGGGGGCTGGCAGGTGTCCGGTATCGTGACTCTCAACAACGGCTATCACCTGACCTCCCCGACCATCGGCGCCGCCAACTGCAATTCCTCGCCGACCAATCTCTGCCGGCCCGACGTGATCGGCGATTTCATGCTCGGCGGGAACGGACTGGTCACACCCCGATGGGACCGTAACGCTTTCGACTGGCCTTTGAATACCGCAAAACATCCGGCGCAGGCGCCTCGTTTCGGTAACTCCGCGATGAACATTCTCAGAGGGAATGCGACCAACACGACAGACTTGGGAATCTTCAAGTCGTTTCTGCTGAGGGAGCGCTACCGCTTCGAATTCCGAACGGAAATGTTCAACGCCTTCAACCATACGAACTTCGCCTCGCCGAACACATCCGTGGAGAATCCGAACTTCGGACGCACCTTCTCGACATCCGTCGGCCCGCGCACCATTCAGTTCGGACTGAAGTTCTACTGGTGACGCCGGCCCCGGTTACATCGTCTGAGCGCGGAGGCACGCCGGTGCGCGCTTCCTCCCCGAACTACAAGTGGTTCGTCGCGGCCATGTTGTTTTCCGCGGCCGCGCTGAACTACGGCGATCGCACCGCCATCACGGCGGTGTTCCCGCTGCTGAAGCGCGATCTCGGCATGTCCGACCTGATGCTTGGCGCCACCGGTACGGTGTTCCTGTGGAGTTACGCGATCGTGTCCCCGTTCGTGGGCTTCCTGGGCGACCGGATTTCGCGCGCGCGGTTGTTGACCGTAAGCCTCGGCGCCTGGAGCCTGGTGATGACACTCAGCGGGCTGGCCGCTTCCGCCGGCCAGTTGCTCCTGCTGCGCGTGGCGTTGGGCCTGGCGGAAGCCGGGTACATCCCTGCGGCCACCGCGCTGATCGCCGACCATCATGGACCCGCCACACGCGCCAAAGCCATTGGGATACACCTCGCCGGGTTCAGCTTTGGCATGGTGGGCGGCGGATGGCTGGCCGGTTACCTGGGAGATTCGCTCGGCTGGCGTCCGTCGTTTTTCATTCTGGGAACGTGCGGCCTGCTGTTGACCGGGGTCTGTCTGCTGTTTCTTCGAGACGTTCCGGCGCAGGCATCCGGGGCTGCCGCCGCGGAAACGCAGTCCATGGCCGCGGCGATTCTTAGTCTGCTGCGCATCCCCACGTTTCTCATCCTTACCTTCGAACTGGTCTGCTCCGGCACCGTGAATTGGATCTTCATAAACTGGCTCCCCCTGTTCTTCCGGGAAACGTTCACGTTGTCGCTGGCAATGGCCGGACTCTACGGAACGCTCTGGATCCAAGGCGGGCGGGTGCTGGGATTCGTTCTGGGCGGACCGCCTTCGGACGCGGCGGCGCGCCGGCATTCGCGCCACCGGATGCTGATCATGGTGGCCACCTACCTCCTCGCCGCTCCGGTTCTGCTGATCTTCTCGCACTCGAAGAGCTTCGTTCTCATCGCAAGCGCAATCTTCGCCTACAACCTCCTGGTGGGATTCGGCTATGTGAACGCGCAGCCGCTGCTTTGCGAATTGCTGCCGGTCCGGCTGCGGTCGACGGCGGTCGGCATCATGAACATGAGCGCCTGCTTTGCCGGGGGCGCGGGAATTCTTGCGGCGGGCTGGCTGAAGAGCGACTACGGCCTTGCGCATTCCTTCTCGAGTCTTTCGGTGGTGGTGTTTGGAATCGCCGGAGTGCTGCTGGCGGCTTACTTTACGGTGCTGCCGCGTGATCTCGAGCATGCGCGCAAGTCGGGAGTTTCTTAGCTCGCTTCAGGCCATGGCGGCGCTGCTGTCATAATGGTCGCATCATGGCCTGCCACATCCATCTTTGGGCGGCGATTCTGCTGGCTCCGCTTCTCTCCGGGCAAGTCCGTTACGACCTCCTGCTGAAACACGGCCACGTCATCGACGCAAAGAGCGGGCTCAGCGCCGTGCGCGATATCGCCATCGCCAACGGCCGCATTGCCGCCATCGCCGGGGACATCCCGGCGGAGTCGGCGGCGAAGGTGGTGGATGTCCGCTCGCTCTATGTAACGCCCGGTCTCGTCGATATCCACACTCATGTGATGACCATGAGCGGGTTGCGCGGGTCGCTCGAGGAAGACCAGAACGTCTGGGCGGACAGCCATACGTTCCGCGCCGGTGTTACCACGGTAGTGGATGCCGGCAGCTCCGGTTGGCGCACATTCGAGGAAGAGAAGCGGCGCATCCTCGACCATTCGCGCACTCGTATTCTGGCCATGCTCAACATCGTGGGCGCGGGGCAGGGCGGGGGAGCGTCGGAGCAGGATACGGGTGACATGGACCCGAAAGCCACCGCCGCCATGGCGAAGCGCTATCCCGGTCTCGTGGTCGGCATCAAGACGGCGCACTACCGGGGCCCGGAGTGGACTGCGGTCGAGCGCGCCGTCGAAGCCGGCCGGCTGGCCAACATTCCCGTGATGGTAGATTTCGGCGACTTCCGTCCGGAACGTCCTTACGAAGAGCTGGTCACGAAGAAGCTACGCCCCGGCGACATCTCCACGCACATGTATCTTGGTAGAGTTCCACTGCTCGATGAGAACGGGAAGTTGCGCGCCTACCTTGGGGAGGCTCGACGGCGCGGCGTGATTTTCGACGTCGGCCACGGCGGCGGCAGCTTTCTCTTTCGCCAGGCCGTGCCCGCCATCGAACAGGGCTTTCCTCCGGACTCCATCTCGACGGACCTTCATACGGAAAGCATGAACGCGGGCATGAAGGACATGCTGAATGTCGCTTCGAAGATCCTGAACATCGGCATGCCGCTTGATGACGTGATCGCGCGCGTCACCTGGAATCCGGCACGCGAGATCAAGCGTACCGACCTCGGACATTTGGAAGTGGGCGCTGCGGCCGACGTAGCCGTGCTGCGCCTGGAGCAGGGGAACTTCGGATTCGTCGATTCCTATGGCGCGCGGATGAACGGGACAAAACTCCTGGTCTGCGAACTCACCATCCATGATGGCCTGGTGGTGTGGGACCTGAACGGACTCACTCGCGAGGATTGGCGCAAACTGGGCAAGTATGGCAAGATGCAGGACACGCGCTGGGATTCGACCTACGGCCCGCTCTCCAAAAGACGGAAATAGCCCATTCGGATGTGAGCATGAACGAACCCCAATCTGCAAGCGCTGCCGGCCGGCGCGCGTTTCTCCGGCAGGCCGGATTGTCCGGCGCAGCCATGAGTGCTTTGTCCGCCGCGCAGTCGCAACCTGTCAGCGACATAGTCCGCGGCGATCTGGTCCTGCACTACCACCTGATGCACCCGGGTGGCCCGTCCGCTCCCGGCGATCCGAACGCAGCCTTCCACCTCGATGGACTCTATCATCTGCACTACATCCTTCGCCACCGGTTTCGCGGCAAGGATTCCTTCTGCTTCGTCCATGTTTCCAGTCCGGACATGCTGCACTGGACCTGGCACAAGACATCTCTTCAGCCGTCGTTCACGGGGCACGGCATGTTCAGCGGCACGGGGTTTCTCACGAAAGAAGGCAAGCCCGCGGCTATCTATCACGGCCAGGGATCCGGCCGGAACCAGATTGCCATCGCCAGGGACAGGCGTCTCGAGGAGTGGGAAAAACCGTATCCGGTCGAGCCGCTGACGGCGGAGGGGAAGCCCGCTCCGATGCAGCATTGGGATCCGGATTGCTTCCTCATCGGCGACACCTATTACGCCCTCTCCGGAGGGCGCAGCCCTGATGTCGTCAAGTCGCGCGATCTGAAGAATTGGCGGTATGCCGGCAAATTCCTGCCGCGAGACATGCCGGATGCCGTGATGGGAGAAGACATCTCCTGCCCGAACTTCTTCCGGCTTGGGGACAAATGGATGCTGCTCTGCATCAGCCATTCGCTCGGATGCCGGTATTATCTTGGCCAATGGGATGCGAAGGCGGAACAGTTCGTGCCCACCGCGCACGGGCGTATGAACTGGCGCCGTGAAAATCAGCCGCTATACGACGTGGTCTATCGCGACTTTTTCGCCCCGGAGAGCGTGTTGACCCCGGATGGACGGCGCGTGATGTGGGCCTGGTGCGCTACTCTCGACAAACAAATCGACCTCGCGACCCTTCAGGCGCTTCCTCGTGAATTGAGCTTGGGCCCGGACGGCGGGCTGCGGATCCAGCCGCTGCGGGAGTTGGAATCGCTCCGCTACGATCCGGTGGCGCTCCATGATCTCACTGTTGCGCCGGGGGAGAGCAACACCCAGGGCAGGATTGCCGTGAAGCGGCTGGCGGAACTGCCGGGTGAGGCGCTCGAGATCCGCATCCGGGTGGACCGCACGCAAGCCGAGCGCAAACGGTTCGGCCTTCAACTGTTCGCCGGCGAAAAGGACGAAGGGCTGCCGGTCCTCCTCAAACCGGAGACCGGGACTCTTCGCGTGGGGGCTGCCGAAGCGCCGTTCCGGGTTACCGATCTCGATCGAGGGGAAGGCCTCGAACTGCGCATCTTCCTCGACAGGTACCTGGTCGAGGTTTTTGCCAACGGCAGGCAGGCGATGATCGCCGCGCATATGGACTATCGAGGGAAGAGCGGGTTGAACGCCTACTCGTTCGGCGATCCCACTACGATCCGGACGCTCGAAATCTGGAAACTGCGTCCCGCCAACCAGGGATTTCTGGAAGCGCGGCGGAGCCGCATTTGGGAACCCCGCACGGAATAGGCGCTGGGAGCGCGCACGGGCTCCATGATGGAAATTAACAAACCTATTTCTCTTGGCGAATGAGACGTACGATGGTACACTTCGGGTCGAAGGTAGGTCGTCTGCCCGGAGCAGTTCCCATGAAGTACAATCCACTGTGCATGAATGTTCGTACATACGAAAGGATATGGTTCGCATTGTGCGTTCATCTCTTTGGCTTGGTGCCCGGTTTCGGTCAGGTGTATCCGGATGTGGCCATTCTTAAGCCTGCTGGAATTCTTGAAGTGCCAAGTAGTGATGCCTTCTTGCGCATTTTGCAGATATCTTCATCCGTTGATGGATCACTGTATTTCCTGTGTCGACATCGATTCGACGCGGAAATCATCCGGATAGATGTATCTGGAAAACTGCTGAACAAGATGACTGTTCCGTGGGCCACTTCTCAATTTGCTGTGGATCGAAATCGCGCCGTAATTGCTTATGTTAAGGATAGAAACGCGCACCGCTTGTTGCGGATTGCAGAATCGGGTTTATCCGTTCAGGATCAACCCGTAACCTGTAACGTCGGCGGGATGGCGCTTCTTGGGGACGATATCATCGGTCTTGACAATGGGAGGATCATAGCAAACATGCCCGATTCCGCCAACATGATTGCTAGTCCAATCACGTGGCCCAATGCGACTGCATCTTTGTTAGGCAACCGGCTGGCTGTCGTCGGACTTGGCAACTCGTTGCTATGGATACTCAGGCAAGACGGATCTATTGAGAGAAGCTCATTGCTGAGAGCCCCGGAGTTGGCTGATGATGGCCAAGTGGTTCCTCCTGGGGTAACAAGACGAAGAATTCTCGACATCGCTTCCGATGAACGCGGCAAACTGTACTGTGCGGGCTCGCCCTACCGCGCGGCTGATGGGGGAATAATATTGCAGTTCAATGCTGATGGAGTTCTGGAGCGGCGCTTCAGAATACAACTGCCTATTACTTCCAAAGATGCCCAGGAACCGGCTGATGGGCGGCTTCTCGTATCTCACATCGCGGTTGCACGTGGAGTCCTCTTCGTCAGCGGGATGAGTGATAGTAAATGCGCTTACTACAGATTGCCATAGCAGATTACAGAGGCAACAGGGTATGTATCCCAAAGAAAGGCGGCATTGCATGTTATCTTCAGTGACATCGAGACGTTCGACCTTCAGTTCTGCTGCGCACAATTTCGAGTGATTTGTCGAACAAGCCCGGACGACACGGTGTTCGATACCGTTCGATACGGACAAGATAGAGAAGCAGGCGATGCAGAACCGGAGTGCATGCCTGTCAACGGCGCTTCCAGGTGATTCGGAACACATACCTGTCCGCTCCACCCTTGGAATCGTCCACACGCACCTTTAACGTCTGGCCGTTGGCATCCGATGGCTCTTCCGCGATCTTCACATTTCCGCGCCCCGATTTCTTTTCCACTGACCACTCGACGCCGAAGCCGGAGGGAATGGGGCCGCTGAATTGCTGCTGCTGATCCTTCACCGCTTGTCCACTGAGGATCTCCGGCGATACGGTCTCTCCCCAGACATGGAAGATCACGGACGCGTCCACCGTGGCGGTGATTTCCACCCATCCTTCGCTCGGTGCCGTGCCGGACGGAGCAGGGGCTCCGATGTTCGGCAGAACAGTAGCTCCGGTGGACGGCGCTGGGGCGGACGATGGTTGAGCGAAAGGAGCCGTCGCGCCGGGGGCGCCGGCGACAGGGGTTCCCGCGGTGATCACGGCGCCTCCCGCCGCGGCCTGGGTGTCACCCACAATTCCCAGGTACGGATTGTTCGTGTAGTCCAATGAGAACGCCATGTTCGAGGGGAACGTCAGATCGCGCGTCACTCCGTAGGCCGGATCCAATCCCCATTCGCCCGGCGCCAGCACACCTGCTTTCAGGGTGCGGTTGTCGTGCCATCCCCAAAACGGTTTTGCCTTGTTCGCCGCTTCCTTGCGGCCATAGAACGTATGGCCGATCTTGCCCACCTTGATCCCGGGCCGGTTTCCGAATGGTTCGTAAGGACCGAATTCATCGAACATCCGCTGGTTCTGCGCATTGCTCTCCACGTACGGCCACCATTTCGTCAGAATCGGCAGCAGCTCATAGCCTACGCCGCGGTCGTTGGCGTGTTTGGGACGCTCGGCCACCCCCTTGTAGATGAGAGTGATCCCCGTTCCCGCCGTGAACTCGCCCTTGCCAGCATTGTAACGGCTGGTCTTGGCGTCGGAGGGGCCGTAGATTCCGTGCCCGCCCGATTCGACAAATATGATGGGGTGTGACCCCTCGTGGAAATCTATCTTCCCGTCAATGTCGTGGACGCCATTGCGAATGGAGTTGTCATTCACAAAGGAGTAAATGTTATCGTGCGCCAGCGTTTCCATCACTTGCAGCTTGCCGAACTGCGAGCCGTCCTTTTGAATCGTGAGAATGATTCCCTCATTGTCGTTTTCGTGGCAACTGCCGGCCACGCACTTGTCGGAGTAGTCGCGCGGGTGGAAGAGATTGTAGATGACGAACCAGTGCGTCGAGGTCTCCATGACGGCGTAATGCACGTAGGCCTGCGAGGTGCCCTTATCGAGATCGTCCCAGTTGTTGTCTCCAAGCAGATCATTGTCGTAGTCGAAGCGCGTCGGGATGTCGGCTTTCGGCGTCCACCAGGTCTCCTGCGCCACCATCGGCGCGTAGTGTTCCACTAACGGGCGGTAAGGCTCGTTGGATTTGTCCTCCGGCCCGAAGTTCACCTCCTCCGCTTTCTTCCGCGACGGCGCATTCGCATCCACGGTGATTTTCACTTCTCCCGTAACCCCTTCGGTGTCGTCGGTCAGCGTGTAGGTTCCCGAGGTCTCGGGAGCCGTGTAAAGAAATGAGTCCGCCACGATGTAGTCGCCTGCCATCTTCGCGAAGATGCCGGCGAACGTCCCTCCGCCGGTGTCAATGTAGCCGCCCGGGTCGGAGCCTTGGAACTTGAACGGCTTCGAAACCCAGCCCCAGTTTGCGCTCGAAACCTTCAACTGCCCCGGTGTGCGATGCAGCCGCCCTTTGCGGGTTTCGCCGTTCGAGACCGTCATCTCGCCATCCACCAGCACCTGCACCACCAGTGTCTCGAACGGACGCACCCGGCAATCGGAAGGGTCGCAATTGAACCGCAGCCCAACAATCTTGGCGTTCTTTTCCGCCTGGCGGCTGGCGCCGGCGAGAATGCCGCTCAGGTCCTGAGCCAGGGCGGGGAAGAGCGCTGGCCCGAGCCCGGCAAAAAGGAAGCAAAGTGTGCGCGCCTTCATGACAAACGTCTATCCTTGTGATCGGATTGCTATTGGCGGAGGAGCGGATAAGGCCGCTTCCAGGTCGCCCGCGAACCGCCGTAGCGTTTCCACCTGTTCGACGGTCGCCCCCACTTCGTATCCCTTGGCGGTGAACACGTGCCCGTCCCCGCGCTGCACCAGGACGGCCATTCCGCGTTCGGTCCACAATCCGGGAGCCCCGATATTTCCGAACCCGCCCTCTGTTGTCCGCTCCACCAGGGAAATAAACCCGTCGCGTTCAAACACCCAGTGTCTTTCCAATTGCGTCAGCGGGAGCAGTTGGATCCCGGCCGCGGCCAGGCGCTCGAGAATTTCCTGCATTGCGGATCTACATCTTGTAGCGGCCCAGATCCTCGTCGCTCAATCCCTCGAGCCAGCGGCGCAACTCCTCGTTGTTCACACGGTCGGACATGGCGTTGGCCATCTTCGAGGATTTGAGCACGGACTCGTCCACATAAATCGGGCAATCAAGGCGCAGCGCCAGCGCCAGCGCATCCGATGGCCGCGAATCTACGGTAATCAACTCCCCGTCCTTCTCGAGCCAGATGAGAGCGTAGAATGTGTCGTCCTTGAGTTCGTTCACCACAACCTTGTGCACCGCCGTCTCCAGCCCCAGAAGCAGCGTCTTGATCAGGTCGTGGGTCATCGGCCGCGGCGTGGAGACTTTCTCGATTTCTAGCGCAATAGCGTTCGCTTCGTAGATTCCTACCCAGATAGGGAGGATGGTGTTGCCGTTGTTGTCCTTGAGGATGACGATCGGCATATTCGTGACCGGATCCATCATCAGACCGCGGATTTTCATTTCAACTTCCATGCTTGCGCTCCTTTTTTCAACCGCGTTCCATCAGTTCAGACTCTCCCCCACGAGAGAATTCGGGCCCGCCCGCAACACGC
>JADLBD010000041.1 GCA_020847975.1 Bryobacterales bacterium
AACTCTGGTACGACTCGGCAGCCTTCCGCCGCACGGAGTGCAACATCAACAACCATCCCGAGTTGTGTCATTACGGCAACGCCGCAAGCGATGTGCTGATCACGCCGGGGCTGCACACCTTCGATCTTTCGTTCGGCAAGAACTGGACTTTCTCGCCGCTCGGCGATAAGACCCGTTTGCAGTTTCGCGCCGAAGGTTTCAACATATTCAACACGCCGCAGTTCGGGCAGCCGAATGGTTTGAGCTATGCGTCGAGCGATTCGATCATTCCGGATGGGCCTCGCGTCGGCGAGATTCGCTCGCTGCGCCAGCCCATGCGCATCTTCCAGATGGGTTTGAAGCTGTACTTCTGATATAGAGCGCCGGTCCTCTCCCGCGAGAGGGGGCCGGCTCTTTCGTTCTATGATCGCTTCATGCGGTCATTCTTATCTCTCCTGCTTTTGCCTGCGCTGTGCCAGGCGGTTGAGCCGCTCGAGTTCAACGTGAAGGTGGAGACTCTCGCCGGCCAAACGGCGCCGGAGTGGCAGTGGTTCCATCCACGCCCGGCCGCGATACCAGGATTCGGCAAAGCGGGCGCTCCACTGAGCATCATCACGATCCAGAAGCATCTGTTCACCTCGGACTACTATTCAGGGCTCTTCACGATGACTTCAGAAGATTTCGGGAAGACCTGGACCGGACCGGTGGAGATACCGGAGTTGGGATGGAGGAAGGAGTCGGACGCGGTGGATATCGCGGTGGCCGATGTGACGCCGGGATGGCACAGCAAGTCCGGCAAACTGATCGCTGTCGGGGCGCAGGTGCGGTACGACAAGAAGGGCCGCCAGTTGGACGATAAGCCGCAGTCGCACCAGACAGCGTATGCGGTGTTCGATCCTGGGGCCAGGAAATGGACGCCCTGGAGAGTGATTCGGATGCCGGCGGAGGAGAAGTTCAACTTTGCGCGGAGCGCATGCGCGCAGTGGCTGGAGATGGACGATGGAACCGTGTTGCTGCCGTTCTACTATGGGCCGAATGCGTCGGCGCCGCACTCCGTGACGGTAGCTCAGTTCCAGTTCGACGGACGCGAACTGAAGTATGTACGGCATGGAAACGAGCACGATCTGAAGGTGGTCCGCGGGCTGGTGGAACCGTCGATTGTGAAGTATGCGGGACGGTACTTTTTCACAATTCGGAACGATTTGAAGGGGTACGTCACAGTGAGTGAGGACGGGGTGCACTATCGGCCGATCAAAGAATGGACTTTCGACGATGGCGGGGAGTTAGGGAGTTACAACACGCAGCAACACTGGCTGGCGCATAGTGACGGGCTGTTTCTCGCATATACGCGCAAGGGCGCGAACAACGATCACGTGATCCGGCACCGGGCGCCGCTGTTTTTGGCGCAAGTGGATCCGGAGAAGCTGCAAGTGATGCGGAGGACGGAGAAGATCCTGCTGCCCGAGCGCGGGGCGACATACGGCAATTTTGGGGCGGCGGCGATGACGGCGCAGGAGTCGTGGGTGACGGATGCGGAGGGAATGTTCTCGAAGGCGGCGAAAGAGCGCGGAGCGCAGGGACGGGCGCTGGCAGCGCGCGTGATCTGGAGCAAGCCGAACCGCCTGGTGAAAGGCAAGTAGGACGTTTGTCTAAGGCAGCGAGATGATGCCGTGCTGCGCCTGGCCGTCCATCCGCACGATGAGCGGGTGGGCAAGCCGGACCAGCCGGATCCCCGGCGCGACCTCCTCGCCAGGCAACCGCCGGAGAGTATCCCACCGCACGAACTCCTCGTCACTCGAGCCGCACAGCGAGAAGTAGCCGATGCCGGCGGAGGTCATGTTGTGAAAGAAGTGCGTCCCCTGGGAGGGCTCCATCGGCAGGTCGCGCGCCGGAACTTCGACAATCAACCGCGCCCAGGAGATCATGTGCCAGGCGACCGGAATACCGATCCAGGGGTCGAACGAGCCCCAGCGGCCGGGACCGATGAGGATGTAATGACGGCGCTCGCGGCGCAGCCGCTCATTGATCTCACCGACCAGCGAGGCGGCATCAGCGCTCGCGCCCCGATCGAAAGACGCGGGATCGACGTAGACGATGTCGCGCAACCCTTCGATGGCGCCGTTGCCGAGCACGCGCTGCGACCGGCAGAGGAGTTTCCCGGGAGGAATGGTGTCGAGGAGGATGTCACAACGCTCGCGCAAGGCGACGAGCGGCCTCATCTGCAGGAAACAGAATTCCGGTTCGCTGCGTCCCGAGGCGTCATAATCGACGGCAAACTCGATTTCCACAGCGAAACCGAGGTCGCGGCGGCAGGATTCGAACAAATCGTCGAGGACGCCGCAGAGGGGGATGAGATTGTGTTTGAGGACGCGGGCAAACGTGACGACGCGGCTGCCTTTGCGGCCAATCCCGTCGAAGATGCGGTCCTCGTCCGTATCGACGACACTGCCCGCGAGAGCGAGGGTGCCGTCGGCTTCTGCCTGCGACAGCGGCAAGCGAACGAGGGTGGCGTCCTGGCCGCGAAGCAGATCGACGTCACTTCGCTCGAGATCGAGAGCAAAGAACTCCCGCTGCGCGACTCGCATCACCTCGGCGGGCGACCGGAACTGCGGCATAACCTGCGGGTAGCGGGGACAGAATCGCACGGCGTCGCCGCCTTCCACCACCTGCTTGCCCAGCCCGAGCGCGATCGTCGCCACGCCGTCCTCCTGCCTCATCTGGAAGACCGGATAGTAGTTGTGCGACTGCGCCACTCCGGAGATGGCCGGATAGAAATAGCGTCCGTACTGGCGGCCGGCGATCTCCTGGATAATGACCGCCATCCGCCCCTCGGTGAGGTCGTGGCCAATGGCCTCGAGGTAACGGCGCGGGCGTTCCAGATAGGCGGAGGCGTAAACTAGTTTCACGGCGGTCATCAGATGTTGCAGCCGGACCTCGCGGCTGGGGTGATTGTTGGGCAGCATGTAGGTGGCATACAGCCCGGCGAGCGGTTGACGATGGGAATCCTCAAGAAGCCCGGATGAGCGTACCGCGAGGGGCGCCTTCACGCGATCCACATAGAATTCGAGCGATTCCCTGAGCTGCTGGTTCAATTCCCCATCGGCGAACCGCTTCTGGACTTCGGCGTCGGCGGTGCTGTCGAGCATCGCCACGTCAATGAGGTTGCTTCTGAGGAAGGAGTCGGATTCGTCGGCTCCGATCACCAGGGTGCGGGGCAGGCGGACCTTCATGCCCTGAATCCTGTCGTCCTTCGACCACTTGCTCAATTGCCGGAAGACAAAGGCGAGCCCGCGCCCTTTGCCGCCTATCGAACCGCGGCCGAGTACAAGGAATGGGTACTCGGGATCAAATTCGGGAGGACGGAAGTCGGCGATCGCGCCGCGGTACTTTTCGCGGCGAGCGATGGAGATGGCGTTGATGACGTATTCCCGGAGCGCGTTCACCGTGGGGAAGTCCGCCAGGGTGAGCGGGCGGAGTACGGCGGCGAGCGTGATTTCGCCGCGTGCGCGAAACCACTGCGAGAGATCGTTACGGCCGACGTGGAACACGAAGGACTCATCGGGCACGGCGCGCAGCGACTGCTCCATTTCCCACAGGTTCTGGACGCGCTTGACGCGGGATCCGTCCGGCAGCCGGAACTCGAAGTCACCGAAGCCGACATCCTCGAGGATGAATTGCTCGATGCCGGCTCTGACGTTGGCTCCGCGTTTGCTCAGGACGCGCGCGCCGACGGTTTTGGCCACCTCGGCGGGGTCGGGCTCGGATGAGTGCACCAGCAGAGGCACGCCCGGCGCGCGCCCGGCGACAGTGCGCAGGAATCGCGGCCCGGTTTCGGGATCGATCCGGTCGTCGTGGAAGGTATGGAGGTCGGAGATGATACCGACCAGCGACGATTCGTACTTCTCAAACAGCGCGGCGGCTTCACCGAAGGTGCGGGCGAGGAGCACCTTGGGCCGCACGCGGGTGCGGATCTGCCGTTCCCGCTCATTGATGCCCTCCGGCGCCAACAGGAAGGTGCGCTGCATGAGCATCGAATAAAGGTGCGGCAGAACGAGCGAATAATGCTCGACGGCGTCCTCGATCACCAGGATAATGCCGATGGAGGCGATGCTCAGATCGCGGTCCACGTTGAGGCTGTCCTCGACGACCTTGGTGATCGAGAGAAGGACGTTGGCGCTGCCGCGCCAGGCGAAGGTCCTGTCGATACCCGGGGGTTCGGCGCCGTGGTAGGCCTGGTCGAACCAGGAGCCATCGAAGACCACCATCACCACGGGTAACCCGGGCCGGGCCTCCTTCACCCTCAGGCCGAAGTCTGAGGTGTCCATGTCGGGCAGGTTGCCGGAGACCAGAACCAGGTCGAAGTGCTCGCTGTTGAGGATGCTGAGCCCTTCCTCGCCGGAGAGGGCGGTAACGATCTGCGGCACATTCTGAAGGTGAAGCAGTTGGGACGCGCCGTAGATATCCTGGATCAGCGAGTAGTCGCGTGAGATGCTGAAGGACTCATAGGGATTGGAGACCATCAGGATGGTGCGCACGCGGCGCGCCATGAGGTGGTGGAGTCCGCGAAATTGCGGATCGTACGCGTATCGAAGCTGGTCGCGAAGATCTGGCGGCTTCATGGAAACCTTCTGTAATTCGGGGCGTGAGCCGCCGAGCCGCCTCCGCGCCGGGGCGGCTCGGCGCTGCCACGGCTAGACGAGCCCCTGGGCCAGCATCGCGTCGGCGACCCTGACGAACCCGGCGATGTTGGCTCCGACCACGTAGTCACCCGGAGAACCGTACTCCTTGGCTGTCTCGCAGGCGGAATCATGCGTGGAGATCATGATCTGCTTGAGGCGGGCGTCCACTTCCTGGCGGCTCCAGGAGATGCGCATGGAATTTTGCGCCATCTCGAGTCCGGAGGTGGCGACGCCGCCGGCATTGGCTGCCTTGCCGGGGCCGTAAAGGATCCCGGCCGCCCGGAAGTGCTCGACACCTTCGGGCATGGTCGGCATGTTGGCGCCTTCGCCCACCAGGTAGCAGCCGTTGCGGACCAGTTCGGCCGCGTCCTCGCCGCTGATTTCGTTCTGCGTGGCGCTCGGAAAAGCGCATTGAGCCGGAATGTGCCACGGGCGCTTACCCGGGAAGTACTCGGCTTTGGGATACCTGGTCACGTACTCGCGGATGCGCCCGCGGCGAATGTTCTTGAGTTCCATGACCCAGTTCAACTTCTCCTGGTCGAAGCCGTCCTTGTCGTAGATGGCGCCTTCGGAATCCGACAGAGTGATGCACTTGGCGCCGAGTTCATTGAGCTTCTCGATGGTGTACTGCGCCACATTGCCGGAGCCGGAGACGAGGCAGGTCTTGCCACGAAAATCCTCACCGCGGGTTTTCAGCATCTGCTCGCAGAAGTAGACGCAGCCGTATCCGGTGGCTTCCGGACGAATGAGAGAGCCGCCCCAGGAGAGGCCCTTGCCGGTGAGCACGCCGGTGAACTCGTCGCAGATGCGCTTGTACTGGCCGAACATGTAGCCGATCTCGCGCCCGCCAACGCCGATATCGCCGGCAGGAACGTCAGTGTCGGGATCGATGTGCTTGAAGAGTTCAGTCATGAAGCTCTGGCAGAAGCGCATCACTTCGCCGTCGGACTTACCCTTGGGATCGAAGTCCGATCCGCCCTTGCCGCCGCCCATGGGAAGGGTGGTGAGGGAGTTCTTGAAGACCTGCTCGAAGGCGAGGAACTTCAGGATGCCCAGATAAACGGTGGGATGGAAACGGAGGCCCCCCTTGTAAGGACCAATGGCGCTCGAAAACTGAATGCGGAAGCCGCGGTTCACCTGGAACCGGCCCTGGTCGTCCTGCCACGGGACGCGGAACATGACGACACGCTCCGGTTCCACCATCCGATCGAGAAGACGTGTCTCGATGTACTCGGGACGGCGGTCGAGAACGGGCGTAATGGACCGGAGGACTTCTACAACCGCCTGCAGGAATTCAGGTTCACCGGGGTTGCGTTTCTTGATGGTTTCTAATACTTGCTCGACATGGAGAGTTGGACTCAACGTGGACTCCTTGGAATAATCAGACCCGAAACTCGTGTCTGGATCTGTCATTATCGCATCCACGGCCGGTCTGAGTCCCATGTCCTTACCGTAAGATGCGTACCGTAAGATAACGTCTCCCTACTGCCGGCTATCGAGGGAACGGCCTCATTGTGGATTCATGGGAAAACAACCGGGGCTGAAAATGGTTTTGACAATTCTGCTGCTGGGCTCTACCTATCCGGCGGCGGCCGGAGAGCGGGATTGCTGGAACGGGTTGCTGCTGGAAGGGAACCGGCTACAGGAAAGAGGCCAATATGCGGCCGCGGAAAAGAAGTACCGGGCGGCGTTGCGGCAGATTGTGGAGCAGAGGGGGCCGGACCAGGAACTTGCGAAGGCGCTGAGCAATCTCGCGGTGGCGCTCTATCACCAGGGCCGGTATCGCGACGCGGAGGAGAACTATCAGCGTGCGCTCCTGAACTGGCGCGGTTCGCGGGAGGAGACTCCCGGATATGCTTCCACGTTAAACAATCTGGGCGCGCTGTATCGCGCGCAGGGGCGTTACCGGGAAGCGGAGAAGATGTACTTGCATTCACTCGAAGCGGGGGAACGGCAGCAGCCGGCAACGGTGTGGAACAATCTGGCGGAAGTGTACCGGGGGTTGAACCGCGCCAACGACGCGAAAGCAGCCGTGGACCGCGCCCGGGAGATTGCGGGCAGAACCATCGACGTCGAGGGAGTCACGATGGCGAGCATTCTCCACACGAGTGGAGACGTGTACCAGGATCTCGGACTGCTGGCGGAAGCCCAGGCATTCCAGAAGCGGGCATTGGAAATCCGCCTGAAGGCGTTGGGACCGAATCACCCGCTGGTGGCCGCGAGCAAGAACAACCTGGGGCAACTGTATCTGGCGGAAGGGAGGCCGGCCCTGGTGGAACCGTTGTTTCGCGAGGCCCTGCGCATCTGGAAGGCAACCGTGGGCGAACAGCATCCGAATGTGGCCACGGTGCTGAACAATCTTGCTCAGTTCTACCGGGCGGTGGGGCGGCGCCTGGAAGCTGAACCGCTATACCGCCAGGCAATCGCCATCTGGGAGAAGCACTGGGGCCGGATCACCCGGATGTAGCCTGCGGATACCAGAACCTGGGCAACCTGTATTACGAAGAAGGCCGATGGCAGGGCGCGGAAAGGCTGTACCGGAGGGCGCTTGACATCCTGGCGAAGCATGCGGCGGAAAGCGATCCGCGCGTCACTCAGATCCGAACAAGCCTGGTGCAGGTGTATGTGCGGCAAGGACGGCTGATGGAAGCCGAGCGGCTGCAAAGAAGCGTCGTGGCTTCGCTCCGCGCGCGAGTGGGAGAACAGGATGACGCCTACCGCCGCAACCTCGAGACGTACACTTTATTGCGCGCCGCAAACCGCGGCCGGTGATAAGAGTTGGCTGCCTCAGCGAGCGAGGCCGACGCGTTTGAGCAACTTCTGGAACCGCGGCTCCTCGCGCAGGGAATCGTAGGCTGGATGGACGCCTACGGAGGTCAACGGAAGCTCGCGGCGGTCGCGGGCTTCCTCGAGGAAATCCATAGCTCTGGCGTTTTCGCCGAGCCCGGCATGGATGAGCGCGAAGCAGGTGGGAGAGACCGCGGCGCGGCCGGACATCTCGTGCAGCAGTTGCAGTTCACGCCTCGCCTCGTCTTCGCGTCCGGCACGGGCATAGGTCTGTCCCAGGGCGCCGGCGATGCTGGGAACCTCGGGAGCGAGATGCCTGCCGCGCAAGTATGCGGAGATGGAGTCGTCATACCGGCCGAGGAAGCCAAAGATTCTTCCCAAGCCGGTGTGGGCGCGATAAAACCCAGGCTCCTTCTCGATGAGCCGGCTGTAGTGGTGGAGAGCCTCTTCAAAACGCCTGCACAAAAGCAGCACGTAGCCGTAGCTCTCATTGAGAATGATCGAGAGCGGATCGAGTTGGCGCGCGAGTTTGATTTCCCCCAGGGCCTCGTCCATCCGCCCGTGCAAGGCGAGAAAATCGACGGAGAACCAGTGGTGAACAGTGGCGTAACCGGGGTTCAACGTGATGGCGCGGCGGTAGTGGCCTTCCGCCTCGGTCCATTCCCAATCGTAGAGGGAGCGGATGAAGGCAAGCGAGGTATAGGCCTCGGCCAACGTGGAATCGAGTTCGAGGGCCTTCAAAGCGGCGGTTTTCGCTTGCGGCATCAGGTCCCCGGCGGCATGCAGTCCAAACTCGACAAGGAGACTCCAGGCATCGGCCAAACCGGCATAGGCTAGCGCGTAGTTGGGATCGCGCTGAATCGCCTCCTGGAAGAAATCCACGCTGGCCAGAAGGCCTTCGCGCGTCCGCTTGTTCCAGTGATAGCGCCCCTTGAGATAGCGGTGGTAGGATTCGATATCCGTTTCGCGGCGGGCGCCCGGGACATGTCGTGCGCGGAGCCGGATGCGAAGCACGCTGACTATGGAATTGGCAATCTCTTCCTGGATTGCGAAAATGTCGCTCATCTCGCGGTTGTAACTCTCTGACCACAAGTAGAAGCCGGTGGCGGCGTCGATGAGCTGGACCATGATGCGGACGTTGTTTTGCGCATGCCGCACACTTCCTTCCAGAACCACGTCCGCCTGCAACTGACGGCCGATATCCTTGAGGTCGTAGGCGCGTCCCTTCCATTGAGCGGCCGAGGTCCACGCGACGACGTTCAATCCCTCCGCTTTTGTGAGCGCATGAATCAGCTCCGAGGTGAGACCATCACTGAAATACTCACTGCCCGGCTCGTTGCTCAGGTTGGCGAAGGGCAGAACGGCGATCGTCTTTCCTGCACCGGCTTTGGGCTGAGAGGCGACGGTTTCCGGAACGGGGGAGAGGAATTGAGGAACGTAACTCCCGGTGGGAAACTCGATGCGGATAGGATCTTCGCCGCCGGCGGAGCGGTAATATTGCTGGAGTTTCGCTCGCAGGCGGCGCGCTTCGACGCGCACGATCGGGTCCACACGCGGATCATAAGTGGCCTTGCGGTCAAACACTTCAATGCCGATGAGATACTCCTTCAACTCGCCCGCGCGGCCCTCGATGGCTTGCTCGACAGTGAAGCGCAGAAACCGGCACATGCGCTCCGCCTTGGAGAAGGAACGGCTTTCCAGGATGCGCGCCAGTTGATGTCGAATCGCCTGAGGAGAGAAGGGAACGTTTTCCAATGCCTGGAATACCAACCGTAGCGTACTTGAGAGGCGCTTTCAAGCGAGCGGAGTGTAACGGGCGCACGACTGGTCTTAAGGCTGGAAGTAACTGAGGCCAACGGGTCCGGCATAAGTGGACTGCGGCCGGATCAACTTGCCTTCTCGAAGCTGTTCGAGGCAATGGGCGGGCCAGCCGAGAACACGTCCGGCGGCAAAGGTGGGAGTAAAGAGTTCCGCCGGCAATCCCAAACCGTGAAGAAGGAGGGCAGTGTAGAATTCGACGTTCGTATCCAGCCGCCGGCCCGGCTTGTATTCGTGCAGGAGCCGAAGCGCCGTCTGTTCGACGCTGCGGGCAAGGTCATACAGGCCACGGCTGCCGTTGCTCGCATAGAAGCGCTGCGCGGCCTGGTTGAGAACATCGGCGCGCGGATCGCGCACCCGGTAGATACGATGCCCGAATCCCATGATGCGTTCGCCCCGATCGAGCTTCGCGCGGATGACGGCTTCCGCCCGCTCCGGCTTGCCGATTTCGAAGACCATCTCCAACGCGGGGCCGGGAGCGCCGCCGTGGAGCGGACCCTTGAGTGCGCCCACGGCTCCTGTGATCGCCGAGATGAGATCGGACTGTGTGGAGATGATAACTCTCGCGGCAAAAGTGGAAGCGTTCAAACCGTGATCGCACACGGTGTTGAGGTAGGTTTCGAGCGCGCGCGCCTGTTCCGCGGATGGTTCTGTTCCGAACAATTGGTGCAGATAGTAGGCGGCGTGCGGCAGATCCGTGCGGACGCCGGCGGGGCATTCCCCGTTCCGAAGGCGCCAATACGTGCCCACGATGGACGGGAAGGCAGCGATCGCGGTGATGGCATTATCCAGGGGATTGTCCGTCCCGGACATGCTGAGCAGCGGCACGGCCATTCGCAAGGCGTCCATGACAGGGACCTTCCTCCTTGCGGCAGCGCCGAGGAGTTCCACGGCCGCGTCCGGCAGCACACGTCTTTGCGCCAGCGATCGAGCAAAGCCGGCGCACTCGGAGCGTTCCGGCAGCCGGCCATGCAAAAACAAATAGGCTACCTCTTCAAAACTGGCGTGAGGGGCCAGGTCCTCCACAGCGTACCCGGCAAGGGTAAGCTGCCCTGCTTCCCCTTCCACACGGCTGAGACGGGTGGACGCCGCGACGACTCCATCTAAACCCATTGTCATATCTCCAGAGTGGGGCCAGTTCTTTATATTGTCAATATTGATTGTATAATCAATATATTATGCCGGCACAAGATCGCTACCTCACCGCAACTCAGGCCGCGGCGGCGCTGGGAGTCAAGCATGCCACGTTGTATGCCTACACGAGCCGCGGGCAATTGACGTCAGAGGCCGTGCCGGACCAGCCGCGGGAACGCCGCTACCTTCGAGAGGACGTAGACAGGCTGCGGGAGCGGAAAGAGGCGCGGCGCGATCCGGACAAAGCGACAGCGAAAGCGCTCCAGTGGGGCGGTCCTGTCCTTTCCTCGAGCATCACTTTAATCCATGCCGGCAAGCTTTATTATCGCGGTCAGGACGCGTTGGAGGTTGCCGAGAGAGCCACGCTGGAGCAGGTCTCAGAGTTGTTGTGGAACGGAGAGACGATGTCACGGGAGAGGCCGTTTGATCAGGCCTTCTCTTTCTCAAGCCGCCAGTTGGAGCATGTACGCAGCGCCGCAAAGGACCCGTTCGTGCGGCTTCAACTCGCGTTGCCGCTCGCCGGAGCATTGGATCCCGGCGCATATGATCTGCGTCCGGCGGCGGTTCGCCGCACGGGAGCGCGGATCTTGCGGCTGCTCACAGCGGTCATTACCAGGCAGCCTCCAGATATCCCCACCCATGTGGCGTTGCAGCGGGCCTGGTCGCCGGGAACGCCCGGCGCCGGCGAGGTCATTCGAAAGGCTCTGGTCCTTTGCGCGGATCACGAATTGAACGCCTCGGCATTCACGGCAAGGTGCGCGGCATCCGCGGGCGCCTCGCTGTACGACGCCGTGTCGGCGGCGATGGCAACACTAAAAGGACGGCGCCACGGAGGCGAGACAGAGCGCGTGTCCGCGCTCCTGCTGGAGGTGAAATCAGCGCGCGGAGCGCGTGCCGTGGTGGCGAACCACATGCGCCGCGGGGAGCGCGTGCCGGGATTCGGGCATCCGCTATACCCGGACGGAGATCCGCGGGCGGCGATGCTGCTGCGCATGGCCGAGAGCAGCGGAAATCGCGAATCGTGCAAGCTGATCCGGTCCCTCGCGCGAGCCGCCTTCGAGCTACTACATGATCTGCCCAATTTGGATTACGGGTTGGCAGCGCTGGCCAGTGCCTGGAGGTTGCCCGCATGCGCGCCGTTGATCCTCTTTGCGCTCGGACGAACAGCCGGCTGGATCGCGCATGCCATGGAGCAATACGAATCCGGCCAGTTGATCCGGCCACGCGCGAATTACCGCGGACCCGCTCCTGTAGACAAATGAAGCCCACCGGTGCTCTGAGCCAGCGCGATGGCTCCAAGCACGCCGGCGTCCGCGCCCAGTTGCGGGCGGACGATGTAGTCCTCGATGCGGTCGAGGATGGCGGCGACCTGCAGGTAGCCATTGAGCAGGCCACGCACGGCCGCGTGGAGCGCAGGCAGACTGAGCCCTTGCATCACCCCGCCTCCGAGCACGAGCCTCCGCGGAGACATGGAGCAGATCAGGTTCACCAGGGCGTGGGCGAGATACTGGACTTCCAAACGCCAGGCGGCGTGGTCCGGCGGAATCTGCTGGCCGGCCATACCCCATCGCTGCCGCATCGCTTCTCCCGAAGCCAGTCCTTCGAGGCAATCGCCGTGCCAGGGACAACAGCCTGCGAACGGATCCACCTGCCGGTCATGGGGCACGCGCATGTGGCCCATTTCCGGATGGAGCAGGCCATGCAGCAGCCTGCCGTTCACCATTCCACCGCCGCCGATGCCTGTGCCGATGGTGAGGTAGAGAAACGTATCGAGGCCCCGCGCCGCGCCCCAGCGCGCTTCTCCGAGCGCCGCTGCATTGACGTCGGTATCGAATGCCACGCGCGAAACACCGGCGCCCTTCCGAATGGCTCCGGCGATGTCGATATTCCGCCAACCCTCCTTCGGCGTGGATGTGATGTAGCCGAAGGTGGGCGAGCCGGGATGAAGGTCAATGGGACCGAAGGAGCCGATTCCGATCGCTGTCAGCTTTCCGGCGCGGGAGCAGGCATTGAAGAATGCCACGGCCGCGCGGATGGTCTCTTCCGGCGAGGTGGTGGGAAACTCCGTACGCTCCCGCAGGTCCGATGGCCCGGTTCCCACGGCGCAGACAAACTTCGTCCCTCCGGCTTCGAGGCCGCCGTAACAATCTTCCACGCTCTTACCGATCCTCCGCACTCAGTATGAGCTACTTCTCACCATCTCGCACAATGGAGCCCGCGAGTTCTTCCCATCTCGGGAGGACTTCAGTGGGCCAGCGCTCCGATGCCTCGCCAGCAGAGATTCGCGCCCAGGTAAATCAGCCACACGGCGAGCCCCTTGCGCAGCGCGCGGGTCGGGAAGATGGAGGCGAGCCATGCGCCGAGCAGGGAGCCCGGCACCCCGCCCAGCAAGAGAAGCCGGAGGATGTTGGAATCGACGCCGCCGTTGGAGAGATGAACGGAGCCCGCGGCTACCGACAAACCGAAACCGAACAGGATGTCCGTGCCTACCACTTCCGCGGCGGTCAGTGTCGTCCAATGCATCAACGCCAGGGACCCGAGCGCTCCGGCGCCGGCGCTGGAAAAGCCGACCTCGATGCCGATGGGCAGCGAGATGAACGGAAGGCGCTTTGACTTGTCCGTACCGGTGACCGCGCCCGCCTGTTTGCGCAGGAAGTTGATGGAAGCCGAGAAGACGATGGTGAGGCCCAATAGCAACAGCAGTGGCCCGTTGAGTCCTTTGCTGTGCAGTTTCTCGAGCAGGATGCTGCCGAACAGCGCTCCGGGAAGCCCTCCGGCAAGCAGCAGGGCCAGGACCCGGTAGTTCACCTGTCTGCGGATGACGAACATAGGGGCCGCAAACAGTTTCACGATGGCGACAAACACCAGCGCCGTTCCCACGGCCAGGGGAGCGGGCATTCCGAGAAAGAGCAGCAGTACGGGAGCGGTGAGCACGCCGCCGCCGATGCCGGTGAGGCCGATGGTGAGGGCAATCAGGAATCCGGCCAATGTTGTCATCGAAGGTCCTCCTTCCTATCGCTTCGTCAGCGCCTCTCGGAAAACGTATGAATCCCGCACTCGAGTTTGCCCGCGCCGGCCCACCTGCCGGAACGCGGATTATCCGGATCGAGCGGCAGTTGCGTGCAAGGCTCGCAGCCGATGCTCGTGTAGCCTTTGCTGTAGAGCGGAAGCGGATCAATGGCGTTCGCCTTGAGATACGCCCACACATCTTTGTTGGTCCACGCCGCAAGCGGGCTCACCTTCCAGATGCCGCGGCCGTCAGGAAGAACATGGGTTTCGACCTGCTTGAGATTGGCGCGCGTGGGCGACTGCTCGCGCCGCAAGCCGGTGAGCCAGAGGTCGTAGCGGCTCAACCCGCGGAACAGCGGCTCCACTTTGCGAATCCGGCAGCACTCGGTGGGTTTCGACTGGTATAGCTTTCCAAACTGCGTCTCGTGCTGCTCGACCGTGGTGAGTGGCAGCAGATTGATCAATTGCAGGTTCCACTCGCGCGCATAGCGGTCGCGGTAGGCGTAGGTTTCGGCGAAGTGATAGCCCGTTTCGAGGAACAGCACCGGAATGTCCGGACGCACCTTGCGCGCCATGTCGAGCACCACCATGTCTTCGGCCTGGAAACTGCACGTGAGGCAGGCCGCGGGCGTCGACGCCAGTTGAGCCGCGACGAGTTCGGCGGGATTCAGATCGTGTTCCATGTCAGATTCCTTCTCCGCTGCTGAAGCGGTCCGTGGCGAGGGTGCCGTTCTGCTCGAGGTAGGCCATGATGGCGTCGACCGCGGCATCCTCGTCCTTGGGCAGCGGCAGACGGTTGAGGTCAATCGCCCGCGCGTCGGCAAACCACGGCGAAATGACAATTAACCCGGCCGCATGGAGCGTGGCGGCGTGGGTTCCGGGCGCCACCGCGAGCACCTGGCAGCCGTGGTCAAACAAGCGCCGTTCCAGACGCAGAGCGAGCGGGCCGTTGGCCAGCGCGATCAGCGCGGGGCCGTGGCCGTTTCTCGCGTAACGCTCCTCCGGAGTTACGTGACCCAGGTTGAGGACCTCGCGTTGAATGGCCGATTGAATCATCCCCGCGCCCACGGTGCCGTTGGTAAGCGGGTCGATCAGAATGAAGGCTCCGGTGAGGCGATTGTCGCGGTAGCGGTCGAAGAAGATTGGGCGGCTTGCATCGATCCGCACGGCGCCGATGTCGTTCAGGGAAAGCGCGGCAGCCGGCTTGCGCTCCATCGTGTGGATATCGAGGCGGCTTTCGATGGAGTGCACACGCACGGAGACCTGCTGCGCGGTGTGCTTCAACAACAGACTCCGTCCGGCGGCCAGCGGGTCCTCGGTCATCCACACGAGATTCGCTTCGAAGCGCCGGGCGACATAGGGTTGTCCTTCCGGGTGCACCAGCATGTCCCCGCGGCTGATATCCCGTTCGTCTTCGAGGGTAACCGTGATGGACATGGGCGCATGCGCGGACTGTAGTTCGCCGTCGAAGGTGGTGATGGAGGAGACACGGCTCGATTGTCCCGAGGGCAGCACGGTAACCGGGTCGCCCACGCGCAGCGTTCCGCTCGCAATCTGGCCGGCGTAGCCGCGGAAATGCTGGTCCGGGCGAATCACGTATTGCACCGGAAAGCGCAACGGGCGCGAGTGCGTATCCGCCGATACGGGCACGGTTTCCAGGTATTCGAGGAGGGCGGGACCGTCGTACCAGGGCATCTGTGTTCCGCGGCGCGCGACGTTCTCTCCTTCCAGCGCGCTGATGGGGACGGGCAGAATTTCCTCAAACCCGAAATCACGGGTGAATGCGAGAAAATCCGCGCGAATTTGCTCGAATACTTCGCGTGAATAGGCGGCCAGATCCATCTTGTTCACGGCCAGCACGATGCGGGGAATGCCGAGCAGGCTGGAGATGGTGGCGTGGCGGCGCGTCTGCGGAAGCACTCCGTTGCGGGCATCCACCAGAACGATGGCAAGCTGCGCGGTGGAGGCGCCCGTAGCCATGTTGCGCGTGTATTGTTCGTGTCCGGGCGTATCCGCGATGATGAACTTCCGTCGAGGCGTGGAGAAGTAGCGATAGGCCACATCGATGGTGATGCCCTGCTCGCGCTCGGCGCGAAGTCCATCGGTGAGAAGGGAGAAGTCGATGGAGCCGCTCGAGCGGTTCACCTTGCTCTTGCGAATGGAATCGAGTTGGTCTTCGTAGATGCCGCGCGCGTCATACAGCAGGCGGCCGATAAGCGTGGACTTGCCGTCATCGACGCTGCCGGCGGTGGAAAATCGCAGTAGCTCCTTGTTCAGTTCCTTTGCCAGGAACTCGTCAATCGAGAGCGATTCGGGATTGGTTTCCGCGGCGATCATTAGAAGTAGCCCTCGCGTTTCTTCAATTCCATGGAACCTTCCTGGTCGTGATCGATGATCCGGTTTTCGCGCTCCGAGCGGCGGAAGCGCAGCAATTCTTCGATGATCTTGGGAACGGTGTCGGCTTCGGAGCGGATGGCTCCGGTGCAGGGCGTGCACCCGAGCGAGCGCATGCGGCACATCACCATTTGCGGCGCCTCTCCCGGCAGCAGCGGAATCACGTCATGCTCGGTGGGGATGAGAGAGCTCCCGCGGACCACCATTGGCCTTGGCTTGGCGAAGTAGAGCGGCACTACCGTGATGTTTTCGAGGTGGATATAGTGCCAGACGTCGAGTTCGGTCCAGTTGGAGAGCGGGAAGACGCGGATGGACTGCCCCTTGTCAATGCGGCTGTTGAAGACGTTCCACAACTCGGGGCGCTGATTCTTCGGGTCCCACTGCCCGTACTGGTCACGGAACGAGTAGATGCGTTCCTTGGCCCGGGATTTCTCTTCATCGCGGCGGGCGCCTCCGAAGGCCGCATCGTAGCCCCCCTCGCCCAGGGCGTTCAGCAGGGCACGGGTCTTCAGAAGTCCGCAGCACTTGGAGGTGCCGAGTGCCACAGGATTGGCGCCGGCATCGCGCGCCTCGCGGTTCACGTAGACACGCAAATCCGCGCCGATGGAGGCTGGGTACCAATCCCGGAATTCAATCATCTCCTTGAACTTGTAGGTGGTGTCGATGTGGAGGAGGGGGAAGGGGATTTTGCCTGGATAGAAGGCCTTCTGCGCGAGGCGGAGCATCACCGAGGAGTCCTTCCCGATGGAGTAGAGCATGACGGGCTTGGCGAACTCGGCGGCCACTTCGCGCAGGATGTGGATGGATTCCGCCTCCAAGGCACGGAGGTGGGAAAGCGAGGACATGAAGGTATGGTAGCAGAGGGATAGTCTAATTGTCCATAGGAATTGGGATGATTACCTGTTCGGCGCCATGCACGCGCGGTGGGGCCGGCGCTGGAGCAAGAGACGACACGCCGGAAGGCAGACGGAGCGGAGGGATGGGGTTTCGACGCTATCGCGCACGAGGTTAATAAGATAGACAGGAGGAGAGTGGGGAGGAGGCGGTGCCAGAAGGAGAGGCTGGGAGACGGCCTGTCGGGTTCCTTTACCTGCCGGGAAACCCGTTGGGAGCGGGTCTGGCGGTAGCGCTGGAGGTCGCGTTCGGCTTTTTCCAGAATGCGGTAGTAGCGGGATTCGTAGTTGTGGATGACGTCGAGCACGCGGGAGTTCTGGACGAGGTCCTGGAAGGAGG
>JADLBD010000042.1 GCA_020847975.1 Bryobacterales bacterium
CCTTCAACATCCCCGCCAAGCTGGTCGATCAAGTGCGCCGGAAGGTCGAGATGCGGCGCCGCTTCGATGCCGCCGCAGCGTCCATCTGCGGCATCAACCTGAAGCGATTCCTCCAAGAGAAAGAGAATCAGTAAGCTTGTCCCGCCACCGCTTCGAAGCCTACCTGGACAAGGTGTTCGGCTTTTCGGATCTGGTCCGTGCCATGCCGGAGGGCCGCCAATCTCCACGGCATCCCTGGCGCAAGGTATTCGACGCGGTCTTCCTGGGCGCAGCCATGCAGGTGCCCAGCCTGCTCCAGATCGAAGCCGAGTGCCGCAGCGGCGCCCTGGCCAGACGCATTGGTCCGATCAGCGACGACACCATGGGCTACGCGCTCCAACGCCAGCCTCCCGAGCCGGTCTTCGAGTTCGGCTGCGAAGTTGCCAGCCGCCTGAAACGCAACGGCGTCCTGCGCTCGGACTGGTCCCGCGGCTTGATCGTGGCGGCCGTGGATGGCATCGAGATCTGCAGTTCCTTCGCCCGCTGCTGCGAGGGCTGCATGCAACGGAAGGTGGAACATAAGGTCCGGGGCGAACTGCGCACCGACATTCAGTACTACCACCGCATCGTCGCGGTGGTCGTGGTCAGCTCTCCGGTTCCGATCCCACTGGGCATTCGTTTCCAGAAGAACGGCGAGGCTGAAGTGCCTTGCGCGCTGGCTCTGTTGCAGGATCTGATCGAGCGGCTAGGGCGCCGCTTCCTGGACCTTCTGGTGGGCGATGCTGCCTATCTGCAAGCGCCCTTTGTCAAAGAGGTGGAGCGGTTAGGTCTGGACTGGGCCTTCACCTTGAAAGAGAACCAGCCCGAACTGCGGCGCGAGGCCGAGCGTTTCACCACAGGTCCGCCGGTAGGAATCGAGACGGAGCCGGACCGGGAGTTGCGCTGGTGGCACGTGCCGCAGGCCGACTGGCCCGTCGCCGACCGCCTGGTACGGGTGGTCAAGACCGTCCGTACCGATCGCAAACGTGAGGTCACGGTGCGGCTGGAAGACGGCCGGCTGTCGCAGAGCAAGAGCGCAGTGGCCGGGGAGAGCACCAGTTTCTACGCCACCAATTTCGAACTGGGCGCGGTCTCGCCGCTGTTCATCCATCAACTCAGCCGCAGCCGATGGCGCATCGACGCCGAGATCTTTCAGACCATCACCACAGACTGCCATCTCAAGCATCCAGCCGTCCACCAAAGCACGGCACTGGTCGTGCTGACCATGATCCGGCTGTTGGCCTACACTCTGTCGCTGGTCTTCTATCGGCGGCAGATCTGCAGCCATGCCCGCGGCCGTTGCGACACTTTCCGTGACTTCGCCAAGCGCCTGGCATACTGGTTCGTGGCTCTCGGACCCAACACCAGTTGACCGTCGATCGCGCTGCCCCCCGGACATGTACAACGTTCCTTCCCGGTGCCTCTCCCGACGCCGCTGCTGCCCTATTTCCGCTGGCCTGCACAAGAGGCCATGAGGGCCAGTTTGTCAAGCCCGTTTCGCCCTCCAAAGGCAATCACAACTACCTCGGCTGGCCGCACCAGCAGCAACCCGCCATTAATCAGCACCCTGCCACAAGACCGAGCACCGGTTTGCGGAATCGCTGCGAGTCACTCCCGATGGCCTTTGAAGATGCGGAGGTTCCTGCGATACTGAAGGCGAGGTACTGTCGTGGCGACTGACGCGCATTTCGACGACGAGGTTGGGGGATCGGGATTGGCCGGGATCGCAGCCAATTCGATTGAAAGTGATGCGCTGCCTACCGATCTGGCCGATGAACACGATCACTACCTTTACGGTCGCCCGAAGAAGGATTCTCGGGTCAAGGATCTGACATGAACGTTACCATCCAAATCCCTGACGACGTCGGTCGCGCTCTGATGGCGCGGGGCGCCGACGTTGCACGGGCCGTTCTCGAAGCTGTGGCCATTGAGGCGTATCGATCCGGCGCAATTACGCCGGCGCAGGTGCAGGAGATGCTTGCTCTTCCCTCCCGGTGGGAAACCGAGTCGTTTCTTCACCGCGCCGGGGCTTATCACGATTACACGATGGACGAGCTTGACCGGGACATTGCCGCAATTCGCGCCGCATCCCGGCAATGACGGCCGTCACCGACACTACTCCTGTTTGCTATCTCGTCCTGATCGGTGAGGTCGAGTTGCTGCGTGAACTCTTCAGTTGCGTGCTCGTGCCTCGGGCTGTGGTGGCAGAACTGCTCCACGAAGATGCTCCCGAAAGCGTTCGCGCCTGGGCTGCTAACCTCCCATCATGGATTTCCGTCCACGACAATCCAGTTGGTCCCACAGCGGGCATGGAGGAGTTGCAGGTCGGCGAGTTAAATGCGATCTTGCTTGCTGAACGGGCTCATGCCGATATCGTTTTGATTGATGAGAAGTCCGCTCGCCGTGTCGCCAACGCTCGCGGCCTCCGTGTCACTGGTACGCTCGGCGTACTCGCCGAAGCCGCAACGCGAGGGCTCCTTGATCTCCCGGCGGCGATAGACCGGCTGTGCAAGACTAACTTCCGATATTCGCCTTCGTTGTTGAAGGCCACTCTGGAACGGCTTGGCTCGAAGAAACCGTGAAGCCGTTACCGGACGCCGACATGAGAATCTCTGGTGCTCCCTGCCGAGTCTCTGAGTAGCGGTCTCTGCCCCTGCGAGATTTGCCCCTGTCTCCAGGTTGTTAACCAGACCGGTTTGCTTGCCAAGATCCGCTAACCATCGGGTGAGAGCGCCGGACGATATCATCCTTGTTCGCAGCCGTCTAGCGGGGAAACTGGATGATGTCCTCAGTTTCGAGCTCGAACTTGGCCGACATGCGGGAATCGGCCGAACCGGAGATAACGATGGGGCGCGTTTGAGTAAGCCATTCCAAATCAATCATTTTGCCAGCGTCTCTGAACCCTAAAATACCCTTTGTTTGACTTGGGGAGCCAATCTTTTTTCCGCAACAACCCACGCCCGTTCGTTAACATCTCTCTCCGTCCGCAACTCCGCAACTGGCCGTGTTTTCGGCACTTCCGCGTCTCTCCATTTCGAGCCGAGTCCCACTTGCGGCGCCAGTAGTGCGCCCCGGCGACGTTTGCCCGAGGCCGTTTCTCCCCGTCTCCGTCACCGGACCCGGAGTTGGTTAACAGCGCGGCGCAGATTGTCCAGCCTCGACCCGGACGACTCGCACCCGAGCGGCGTATATAGTTAACGGACGCGGCAGACCGCCGCGCCGAATACCTCCACCAGACGCCGGCTCGACCGCCAAGCGGAGATCGTCGTGGGTGGTTTCCCAAGGAGACCGCTCATGCGCGATCACGATGCCGCGCTCGAAAACGCCATCCGCGAGGTCGCCGCCGTTCTCGGCGATGCACTCGTGCGTTTACTCTTCCCCGATCCACCCGTCCGGCAAGTTGACTTCACAGAGACAGAGAGCCCTGATGGGACTGCCGGTTAACACCATGAAGACAGAGACCCAAATTCGCGAAGAGATAGAGGGCCTCCGCAACCTGACCACGGGGCAACTCAAAGAGAAGTACCGCGAGGTTTTCGGAGAGCAATCCCGGTCCAATCACAAGCAGTTCCTGTTCCGGCGCATCGCCTGGCGCATCCAGGCGAACGCGTGGGGCGGCCTCTCCGAGCGCGCCCGCCAACGTGCGCTTGAGATTGCGGACGACGCCGATCTCCGCATCCGCGCGCCCAAGAACTTCCTGCGGGAGCCGGTTGACGACGGCCGGACCATCGAAGCACGGCTGAAGCCGTCGCTCGATCCGCGGCTGCCGTTGCCGGGCACTCCGCTCATCCGCCGCTACCAGGGTAAGGACGTCATCGTCCACGTTCGGCCCGATGGCGGCTTCGAGTGCAACGGGAGGATCTACACGTCGCTGAGCCGCGCGGTCACGGAGGCGACGGGTACGCGCTGGAATGGCTTCGCTTTCTACGGATTGGGCCACCGGCCAGGGGTGAAGCATGGCGAGCCGGAATAACGGCAATGGGAATGGCGGGCCGACGACAGTCCGGTGTGCCATCTACACCAGGAAGTCGACGGACGAGGGCCTGAACCAGGATTTCAACTCGCTCGACGCGCAGCGGGACGCCGGCGAGGCCTACATCCGCAGCCAGACCGGCGAGGGCTGGACGCTTCTACCGGACCAGTACGACGACGGCGGGTTCACCGGCGCCAATATGGATCGCCCTGGGCTGCGCCGCCTGCTGGCCGATGTCCAAGCGAAGAAGGTCGATTGCATCGTGGTCTACAAGGTGGACCGGCTGAGCCGGTCCATCCGCGACTTCGGGAAGATCATGGAGATCCTGGAGAAGCACGGCGCGACCTTTGTTTCGGTCACGCAGCAGTTCAACACGACCACATCTCTCGGCCGCCTCACTCTGAACATCCTGCTTTCCTTTGCGCAATTCGAACGCGAGATTATCTCCGAGCGTACCCGCGACAAGCAGATCCTGGCGCGCAAGCGCGGCAAGTGGACCGGCGGTCACCTGCCGCTCGGCTACGACCTGGAGGACGGCAACCTCGTCGTCAACGAGGAGGAGGCCGCCCGCGTGCGTCAGATCTTCGAGTGGTATCTCGAAGGCCAGGCTGTGCATGGTATCGTCGCCAAATGCGAGGGCCTTGGATGGCAACACAAGCAATGGGCAACCAAGGAGGGCAAGACGTTCGGCGGCCACCCCATGCGGAAGTGCCACATCTACACTATGCTGGCGAACCCGCTCTATGCCGCGCGCATTCGCGCCGCCGATGAGATCGTGGCTGCTACTCACCCTCGGATCGTCGACGACAACACCTTCGACCTAGTCCAGCAGAAGCTGAAGGAGAACACCCGGAACCCCGGTGGTGAGCATCGGCACAAGTTGGAGGCGTTGCTGCGCGGTCTGCTCTACTGCTCATGCTGCGGATCGGCCATGTCGCCGAGCTACTCGTCGAGCAAGAACCGGCGTTACCGGTATTACGTCTGCCTCCGCACCATTCAGAAGAAGGGCGATGGCTGCACGACGCGCGCCGTGTCCGCGCCCATGGTTGAAGAGGCGGTAGTCGAGAGCGTCCGGCGGTTCGCCATGACTCCTGAGGTGGTCGAGGCGACGGCGCGCGTGGCGCGGCAGCGGCTGACCGAAGAACTGGGCCGACACCGCGAGGAATTGAAGGCGGTCAACGTCCGCGTCCGGAACGCGAAATCGCAACTCGTGCGCGCCAAGAACCTGGAAGCCGACCGGGAGACATCGCTCCGCGAAATCGTCACGGCGGGCGAGGCCAAAGCGGAGGCGCTTCGCAGCGCGGTGGAACGAGGCGAGCGGCTGAGGTTTGACGATCGGATGGTACGCCAGCATCTGGTGACCTTCGACGACGTCTGGAAGACGATGACCATAGAACAACAGGCCGCCTTGCTGAGGCACCTCATCGAGCGGGTCGGGTACGATGCCCGCGGCGACAAGGTGAAGGTCACCTACAACTCGAACGGCATTCGGGAGTACTGCAAGGAGGCAACGAAGTGAAAGACCGTTGCGAAGACGAGATCACACTGCGGCGGACGAGCCGGCAAGGCGCGGGCCGGCCGAAGAAGGCGACGGAACCGGAGCCACCGCGCATTCCCCGGGTGGCCCGGCTGATGGCGTTGGCGATAAAGTTCCAGGAGATGATCGACCATGGTGAGGTGAATGACCACGCCGACCTGGCACGGCTTGGCTTCGTGACCCGCGCGCGGTTGACGCAGATCATGAATTTGACGCTACTCGCGCCGGACATCCAGGAGCAGATCTTGCGCGGGGCTGTGGCCCCCGAATCTTCGATCCGCCTTGTTGTGCGCTGGGTCGATTGGGCCTCCCAGAGGCAGATCTGGCGAAGTGCCAGCGTCAAAACCTCCAACCTTGCGTGATCTTGTCAAGAATGCTGTTGACCAACCCGAAATCGCTGTCCGGCTTCGACTTGACCGTGATCCGAACCTCAATCTGCGGGTCCATCCCGGCCAGAGGCTTAGCGAGTGCGTGGATCTGGTCGGCGAGATCCTGAATCTCGTTGATGCTGAGCACGGCAAGCGACGAGCCTCGCCGCCCAGACGGCGTGGGCGTGGGCTGTGGCTCCGGTGGCTTTGGAGCTTCGGTGCGGATGGTGAGTTCGATCCCACCGTCATTCTGAAGCGAGGTGATCGGACCGCTGCCGCTGGCGCGATGAATAAAGCCTTGCCCCAACGCTGCGTTCAGACTGTCCAGGAACATCTTGGGCGGCCAAGGACGGCCACGGCGTGCCTTCAGGTCGGCGTACAGCGCAGCGACCGACGTCTTCGGCTCAGCATCCTTCGACCACGCATCCGGGAGTGATGCAGGCAGCAGATCGATGGCGGCCAATGGCGCCGGAGGCCCGAACAGCAACGCGTCCGCGTCGAGTTGGATGGCGCTGGGCACCTCTCCGAAAATGCTCTCGTTGCCGTAGATCAGCCACAGTCTGCCGTCCTGGATTGCTTTGGAGACTGCCTTCTTGACGATGGCGTAGTCGACCTTCGGGATCGCACGGGCTTCCGGAGGATAGCCCGGCTGCGTTTCCTCCTCGTAGAAATGCGCTCCATCGAACCAGGTGTAGAAATCAGAGAGCTTCACGCCGTCGTCCGACTTCGGCCACAGCCCGGTGAGGGCATCGGGAAGCACAGCACTGACGCTCAGAGCGTTCAAGGTCGCCTGCGCCGGCAACCACGCCTCTCCCGTCTTCTGCCAGTCCACTACGTCAATCCCGGACCGCCAGAACCATGCCTCTGACTGGTCACTTCGAATGCAGCGGAGAGCCAGCACGCCGCGCCGCACGGCGTCTTCCACAGTGTTCAGGACGGTTTTCGCGCTCAGAAGCTTGGGCAGCCGCGGATCGCGTCCGAACTGTTGATAAAGGTCGGCAACCCGGATGTGGGAATCCGTAGGCGGCCAGACCGGATACAACGCGTTGGGCGGGATGATCGCCTCCGCGTCGATCTTTTCGCGGAACAGCCGTAAAGAGGACTCCTGGAGCAGGGTCGCGAAGAGCGACTGTGCACCCATCGTGATTTTCTTGGACAGGATCGACCCGTCCTTCTCGACGTAGACCACAAGCTCGTAGGCGTTCTTCACTGCCGTTTGAGCGGTCTTCAGAGCCTCGCGCTTCTTGTCGCGGACCGTCTTTTGTTGGAAGCTCTCCAGCTTCGAGAACTGACTGGAAGACTCGATGTCCTCCCAGGCCAGCCACTCGGCAATCTGCTGCTCCGCTTGATGGAGACCAGTCACGCTCGGAGTGGCCACGAGAACAACATTCTGATACGTCCGGATGTCGGAAGGTGAGGAATGGGTCCGGATGAAGTCCTCGACCTTCTTCGGCGCCGGATCTCCAACAACGCCGGCATAATCTGCGCCCAGGACGACAATCCGGAACTGCCCATCGTCCTCCACGGCGCTGGGAGAGTCCGGCAGCTTGTGTGGCTTCACGCCCTCTTCCACGAGACCCTCGTACAGGGGAGGGCACTTGTCCCTGGCAATCTCGTCGAACTTGCCTTTGGCGTGCTTCAGCGCCCGCTTCTTGTAGGTGTCATGAAGCTGGTTGAGGTTCGGAGTTGGCCCCAACCGCCAGTACTTGGGCACTCCAGTCCCTGCTTCTGTGGCGTCACACTCCTCTAGGTACCAGGAGGTCTTGGCCCATGCGATCAGCCCGTTGTTCAAGACCGCTGGAAGCTCGCAAGTGGGCGCGAGCAGCCAACGGAGATCAGTAAGCTCCGCCTGTTCACCGATCGGCTGCGAGAAGACGAAGCTGGCCAGGCAGGCTGCCTCGATTTCCCGTCCCGTGAGCGTCGCCGCCTCGGCCTTCTGTGCCTCCAACGCGCGCGGAAGTTCTGTCTTCAGATTGGTGGGCCACTGCGGGTTGCGAATCCGGTCGGAGTCTTTGGCCGCCTCGGCCAGTTTCAGCAGAGCCTCGCTTAATCCGTCCTTGGAAGGCGCCTCGAGGAAAACCTGCGGACCAATCAGGGGAGACTCGTCCCAGTTCTCCGCGTCCCGCAACGCCATCGCGAACGTCTGGAGGACACCGCGGGTGCGCTGAAATTGGTCGAGGTCCGTCCACTTGCCGAAGAACCGGTCGAGAAGGTCCGGGTGGAACGGGTACGCCATCTTGAGGCGCTCCAGCGAATCGGGCAGTTTGGCCCGAACGCCGTCCACCGCTTTCATGCGCGGCCAGAATGCGGCGATGTGCTTCTCACGATCGGCGGGATTCTCGGGAAATGCCTCAAACAAGCGCCGGCGCAAGAGTTCGGCCAGATCGTCCTTTTCCACGGGTGATTGCAGCGACGCCTGGCGGTTCAGGCCATTGTTGCTGGCGCTGAGGATCGCCTTCCCGACCTCGTCGTTCTTCTGCGGGTCGGTGGCAAGGAGGGAGACCACCAGACATGAACGCGAAGAGGACTCGACTGCTTGCGAGAGGCGCTGGAAGAAGTTTTTGAAACGGTCGTACCAAACGGGACCTCGATCCTGCCGTTGCCCCGTTGGATCCGGCGATGCCGCATCGTGGGCCCACATCAGGAACTCGTCGATGAGGATGAGGGCCCCGTGCCCGGTGGCCTCTACCTCGCTCAATAGCTGCGCCCAGAGCGTGTCGGCGGGCGGCGTATCGAAGTCGGGCTGACCTTCATCGCGTGCCAAGATCTCGAATCCGCGCTGGCCGAGTAACTGCCAGGCGATCAGGTTCCAGGGCATCCGGAAGCTGCGCATCTCGCCTTTGGGCGACTTCACCTCGCAGCCTTTCACCCAGTCCACCTTGTCGAACGACACGGCGGCGACGCGGGCCTGGGGCGGGTCGGGAAGCTGGGCCTCATTTAAAATCGTGCCCACGCAGGTCTCTTCCTTGGGCAGATCCGAACCGAGTGTCGTCAGGTAGTACAACGTCGTCTCGGTGTGGGACTTGCCGCCGCCGAACGTCTGCGCGATGTTAATGATCGACTCGCCGCCGGGAAGGCCAGCGAGCCGGCGCAGCACCACCTTGCAGAACTGCCTCAGATTCTGCGTGGCGTAGGTCGCACTGAAGAACTGCTTCGGATCGCAGTAGAACGGCTTCTCACCGGGCCAGCCGTTCACGACCTTGTGGAGATCGACTGCGAAATCGCTCGCCGTCAGCTTTCGGTCACGGATCTCCGGCCGGAGTTTGCAGGGCTCCTTCCAGGGCTGGATCACGAATGGTTTGCTGGGCTTGCTCATGCTTTTCCTCCGAGCCTATCCGATATGAACAGTGGCCGTATCCTCGACGTTGTCGAAGAGGGACACTTCCTTGGTTTCGTTCGCCACGATGACGATCTTGCGGTTCATTTTGAGCTGCGTGGCCAGCGCCTCCACCAGCCGCCGTTCCGAATCCTGCTTATCCCGCACCGCGAGTTCGCGGACCGCTTGCAGCAACGGTTTGAAGGCCCGTTCGTTCGCGAGGCCCCAGGTATCGAATTGCTGTTGCACTTCCACCGTCCGGTTCTGCTGGAACAAGTACATGAGCCGATGGAGTTTGTCGATCAGGGGCGCCGGTTGGCCCGCCTTGCTCTCACCAAGGGAGTCCGATGCGGTGCGCTCGTCCCATTTCAGGAGGCGGTACTCGTTCCCTTTGCCTTCCGGCTTGGAATCCTCCGCGTCCTCCGCCTCTTCCTCCTCTTTGCGCGGGCGCCCCTTTTTCTTGCCGCCTTGCTCCAAGATGTTCCAGACCACTTTAAGTTCGGTCTCATTCTTGCCGCAAGCATTCGCGTACAGAATGCAGGCACCGGCAGGCGCCGCATCCAACCGGAAGTAATTACGGTGCAGTAGATAGTACTGCGTCACGGAGTCGATCTCCAGAGTCTCGCCCCTGCCCTGCGTCTCTTTCTGTAGGTCGTGGAAGCCCGGGAGCTCACCGAGGCTGAATTGCAGCACGAGTTTCCGGACTTCGTGGAGGAACACGCTCACAGTCATGATGCCGCCTCCAGTCTTCTTCACGTACGGATGAGCGCTGTAGGCTTCCAAAGCAGGGCCAAGTGCCGCCCATAGAAAATCTGGGCCGTTGATGTCGCGGTCAAAGTAGTACTGGAGGATGTTCCGCCCACCTAAAGCGTCTCGAGGGTCGAACAGGATGTGGCGCATTCGGTCAAGGACGTTCTCCTCCCAACCAGCAGACGCCGTTCTGAGGCGCTTGCGGCAGACGAGCCACACCGACGATGCAAGTGCAGCAGAGTTGTTGCTCCTCATCCGCCCCGTGCGTTCGGTCTGGATTGGCCAGCTGGCAGACACAACGAAGCCAGATCGCACGAGAGCAGCCACTAGAGTCTCCCAAGCGTCCACTTCTTTGTTGGCGAACACAACAGCGAGTCGACCCGAGTCGTCAAGCTGCCGCCACATCTGCTCGAAGGCACGGGCCATGCCATCTTCGTAGGACTTCTTCGCCGCCGCCTTGTCGCCCTTGTGCCTTGATTCATCTTCGATCAGCTCACCATCCTGTTTGTCGTGGTCCCACTTCGGTCCAACCCGATCGGCAAATGCCGCATCGATCTCAGGACTGAGGCCGTTCGTAATGCGGCGCTGCCAGATCAGGAAATAGTCCATCAGGTCCGAATAAGGGATTGCGTCATAGTATGGTGGATCAGTGAATACGAGGCTGCGCCGCTCATCGGCTCCGCTCAAGGCACTTACGCGACGCAAGACGGGCGACTGCGGCGCAGGACGCGTGGATTCAAGCAACTTGTCTACGACGCGGCACGCTACTTCAAGGCCACCCGAGTAAAACCGAGCCGATTCTGTAAAGGGATTCGCTTCCGCGAAATCCCATGTGATTGGCAAGGCGTACCGGCTGAAGGTGTGCAGCACCTCGTCATTGGCACCGCTCCATATGCAAAGCGTGCTCATATAATCAGCCAGCTTGCCAAAAGCGATGGTGAGGAGACCCGCAATCGCTGATGTACCAGGGTCCTGCTCCCTACGCAGTTGTTCCACGGCGGCGCGAGTGTGGTGGACGAAAACGCCCAGTGAAAGTAGCTGGCGTGAGGTGAATAGATCTCGCCATGTTTTCATCCCGTACTTCTGAACCGAAAACGCCCGACTGGCTCCGCTCCCTCCGCCTTCGGGCGTCGGCTCCTCCGGGATGCCAAAGGGTACGTCCGCGAATGCGTCCTGAAGTCGTTCTTCGGAAACCGCAGCCGCGTTCAATTCCAGCAGATCCGGTTTCCGGTAGCGCTTCACCGATTTCTTCGAGTTCTGCTGCAGAGAGTCCGTGACCGCAGCGATCATCTCTGCGCCTAACAGTCCTTGAATCCCCTGTCGTCGCAGATCCTCCGTCGTGAGAGAAATCATCCCTGGCCTGCCGCTCACAGGGCTCCATACACCGGATCGATTCATGGTCCCGGCGTTCAAAAAATCGCTGAAGCTCGACTCGGTGATACCCCACTCCACGAGCTTCGGATGATCCCCAAGGACTCTTGAGGGCTTCGACAGGTCCTCTTCTTGAAGCAGGAAGTACTCGACGCCAGTCTTGTCCTCCTTTGGAACAGGCAGCACGGCGACACGGCGCCCCTTCTTTCGGCTCAACCAGAATGTCTTCAGCAGAGGAATGCGTCCCAACGTGATCTTGTCTCGTGCGGACCGCGCCCACAGATAGGCTACAGTCGATTCGCCCTTGATTACCGGATACCGGTCGGCCAAGTCAGCCCGGCAGCGCTCCAGCACCCACCGCCCCCATGCTCGGACATGCCATGCTAGATCGGCATCGGGCAGTTGCATCAGCTTCAACTGCTGCGGGTCCGAGAAGTGGGACTTCTGCCCGCGCTTCCGCTTCTTTACCTTCCCGGCGAGGAAGTCCTCGATGAAGTCGGGCCAGTTCCGAACAAAGTCGGGTAAGGGCCAGTGCTTTCCGCCAAACTCGTGGGGGTACTCCAGAGTGGCCTTGAGGATGAGCCACGCTACGGGGTTGATGTCCGATGCAGTAACGGCGCACCCCAACCGCATCGCCTCAAGGGGAATGGCGCCGCCACCGGCGAAGGGATCAAGCACAGAAGGCGCGCGGCCGTCATGAAACTGGCGAATCTCGGCGCGAAGCTGCTCCAGAGCCTTTTCGTCTTCCTGGCCCCAGGCGAGGACACCGCCTTCGACGACTTCCTTATCCTCCACGACGGTGTTCCCATCGTCATCGACGTCCTCCACGGACTTGACGACGATCTTGCCGCCGATCTTGTCCAGGAGTTCCGTGCGTTTCTCCGGGTCCCCAGGGTCAGGCAGGAGCGTCGCCAACAGTGCCGCCCGGCAGGCAGCCAGCGGCCGCCGCGCCGGCCAAATGTGCAGGGTTGAGATGTGGCCGTGCCGGACATTCTTCTCGTGCACGCTGGCGACGGAAGCCTGCTTCAGCGGAAAGACGACTTCGATGAGGCGGGGTTTATCATTCATTGTCATTGCTCCGTTCGAGTGTTGTTACGTCCTCTGCCGGGGAAAGGGCAGGTGCTCCCCGCAATAGGCGATGATCACTTTGTTGAGTTTCCGGTCGGCTTCGAAATAGATCTGCAGGCAGTTCTTCCGGTCGCCGCCGCCGAGATCCAGGTGCTGGTAGATTCGTCGCTTCGATCCGTTTACCATGAAGTCGCGGTAGCGTCCGAACTTCTTGTAGTCGTTCTTGACCGTATCGCTTTCCGTCTGCGAGTACTGGTTGAAGCCCCGCTTCGAGAGCTGCTCGGCCCACCCACCCATCGATTCACCCATCCGCACCGTGTCGAAGTACAGGTTGCCGACATCGCGGATCGCCATGAGCGCCTGGTAGGCCTCAACTGGGCGTGCGAACTCGGACGCCCGGGCCGCTTCTTTCGCGCTGTCGAGGATGAGCAGATCGTTTCCGAACTCAGCTTCGATCTGCTCGAGGGCGGCCACTGCGCTATCCGGTTCCGGAGTCTCGGGAAGAGGCTCAGCGGCCTGCTCATCCTCCGCCAGCGACTGGTGCTGTTGGAAGAGATTCCAGTTCGACTTCAGGATCTCGACTTCGGTGGCCAGATCTGCCTTTTCCTTTTCCATCTGCCGAACCTGATTCAGGAGGGATGTGTTCTCCTCAATGGCCAGGTCGAGCATCTCCTTGACGTCCTGCAACGTCTTCGCGTCCTGGGCTCCTTGCTGAATCTGTGCGCGGACTCGCTCCGCTTCGGCCATGCGTTGGCCATCGATGCGAGCTTGGACCTGCCGAATGACTTCACCTTCGGCGAACCGGAAGGCGGAAACCTTGGCTAGGAAGTTGAAGAGCCTACGATCAAACGGCTTGCCGGAGAATTCGAACTTCTCGATCTGAGCCGGAAAGTAGAGCTCGTGATGCATCGGGTCCGACGTGCGGGTCAGCCCTGGCCAGTAGATCCGGATGCATCCGTTGAAGCAGGAGAGGCTCTTGCCCAGACTGTCGGTCAGCCGAAACGCCGCCCACTTGTCGAAAACGGCGACGTGGGCGAATCCGAGTAGACTGCGGTGCAGGCGCTCCGCATCGACGCAAGTGTTGTCAGTGAACCTGTCGTGGGAGAGGACCGCAACCGGCAGTGCCCGGCCCGGGTCAAGCAGGATGTCGTTAACGAAGTCCGGTACATCCGACGCCTCAACGATCTGCTTGTGCGGAAGGATGGGCCGCGTTCCGATCCAGCACGGATAGTCGGTCAGAATCTCCGTGACGATCCGCGGCCGGCCGATCGTCATCCAGGCGGGCCGCACGAAGAACGAAGCCGATGCTACGCCCAGTTGCAGGGCCACCTGCACGCGATCCTCGACGTGAGCGATCGACAAATCGGTGGTCCATCGCATGGTGGCGTCCTTGTCGTCCGGATGAGTCCAGCGAACCCGAGCCAGGGAGCCATCGGTCACTTCGTGGCAGGCCAGGTCCAACGAATGACCCGGAAGTGGTTCCAGCCGCTGATTCCCGGTGGGGAAGGCGCACTGGGCGTTCCACGCGCGGAGGTACTTCTCCTGAACCCACCTGCCAACGCGGCCAAGCAGCTCCTTGGCGACAGCGGCGGAGCTTGCCGCATTCTGTGGTACCACTTCGAACTGGATGGAGTATAGGTTTGGCATCGATGTGCTACACCTCGCTTACTTGGCGAGTCTGTCTAAACCGCAAAACAGCAGGGCGCGCTTCGGTCGGGAGAGTTGCGACGACACAGATTCGAATGGTCATGACTAGACTCCGAACGTCCACGCGCGGCGCCCCTTGCCGAACAACTGAGCCGACTGTTCAATCTCGATCAGGATCGAGCCCTTCTCGCGCGTCGTGATTCGCTTGAACTGCGCCCCGTCGATTTTGATCCCGCGAACTGGATCGCACGAATAGCGTGGATCTACATGCGGATCACGGGATTGGACAGAAACGAGCACGACACTCGGTTTCGCAAGGTTCAGCAATTCTGTCGAATACCCCGACGCGTGGCCGTGATGCGGTGCGACCAAGACGTCAATGTTGCTTACATGCGACCGCCATACCACGGCAGTGAGAGGGTTTGTGAGTGCGAAGTCCCAAGCCTCCTTTTCCATGTCGCCGCAGATCAGTATCGAGTTCCCGTGACAATCAATGCGGGTCACTACACTAGCGTTGTTGACTCGGCTGTTTGCCGACCCCCCAACAATCCTGGTAAGCGCCAGAGGCAGCGACAACTCCCGGATGGATGCGATGCCATAGTCGGGCTGGGCGGTCGCGGGGCCAAAACCGCCGTTGTAGCGCTGGCAAAACCCGCTAATGGTGTCCCAAGAGTCTCGCGCGCTGGTTGAGAAGACATCGCGCAGGTACTCTGCATCAAAGTCGACGGTGCGAAGAAAAGCCGGCGAAGCGTTCAGGACCTTGTCAAAGTCGGAGAGATGGTCCGCGTGAAGGTGGCTAACAGTCGCCTTCAGGAAGTTGAACTGAGGCACCGCCAATAGCCCGGCCAGGCCTGCGTATGCCTGGCCGTTCGTCGCGATTCTCCTGATCTGGTCAGTTGGAGAGACCGTAGCGCTGGACCCGGCGTCGAATATGCACCAATACCCGTTCGGGAGTTTGGCGACCGCGGACTGGCCGTGGTCAACGTCAAAGAGATAGAAGGCCAGATTCATACGCCCGTCCCCATCCCTTTCTGCGTGCTGTCGAGAAGCAGAAACTCAGTGAACAATTCCCGTCCATAATGAATCCCGAATCGGCGCATCCGAGCAAGCGCAACCACGGTACACACCCCCAGAACTCCCGCCATCCCCACGCTTCGTGTTGGGGAAAATGGCAGGACGGCGAGGCACAAAAACAGCCCCGCCGAAAGTCCCCGCATCAGGCCGTAGTTGCCGTTGAAGACATCTATGCGCCCTGATCGCCCGGCTTTCTGTACCGTGGCGTAGGCTTGACGGGTCACGCCGATCCATTCGTTGGGACTAAGATCGGTCAGAGACTCCTCCGGCGCGATCCGCGACAAGGGTCGGATTCGTGAGATCAGGTCTGCAACCTGCCCTCCGGAAAGCAACTTCTGGGGCTCGGATCTGATCCATTCGGTTGGCATTCCTCCCTGGAGTTTCCAGAAGATTGACTCGACGATGTTGCCGGCACCTTGAATCAAATGGCCCGCTGCGTACGCAAGCAGGACGAAGATTCCCAGACCACCAACGGAAATTGACCCAACCCCCTGGAGCATGGGAGGGATACTCGGCAACAGGAGACCCAGGAGTGCGAGGGTCAACGCACCAGGCACGAGGATCCCGGTAAACTCATAGAAGTCGAAGTTTCTCATTCAGGTTCTGCCTCCCGGATCACCTCGCCGATGTTGATGTTGAACGACTGCCGCGTCTTGAACGCGAGACGGATCGGATCGCGAACGCGGAAAAGCTTGGGGTCGGTGGCGCAATCGACCACCACGTACAGCCAGTATTTTTCACGGACATTCGCTGCCGTGGGCCACTCGTTCTCGGTCAATTGGACCGGCCCGCGACCTGCGCGCCCCTTCACTTCGATCACCACCTTGTCGCCGTTGGCCCGGTGGCTCTCCAGGTCATAGCCGCGAGCCAGATTTGGCGCCGAGACGTCAAAGACGCGTGCCTGGTAGCGATCGATCTCAAAGTTCCGGGCGATCCGCATGGCGATGCCCTCGATGTCCTTGTCGTAGGCCTCGCGGGCTTCTGGGGTTGGGTCCGGTACCACCAACGCCAATGCGATGCGCTCCATCTTGACGATGTCAATCAGATCCGGCCGCCGCTGCTCGTATAGGAGGGTGCGGGCCTTCTCGGATTCCATCTGCTCCTGCTGGCGCTTCACCTCTTCGAGCTCATTTGCGAGGCCTTCTTCGCCGAGGCGAATCCGCCGCGCCAAATCGCTGCGCTTCGCGGCCAGATCCGCCATCTGGTAGTCGAAGCCTCGCAGGAGATCGTCGACCTGGGTTTCAGTTTGCGCGCGTAAGGCAGACCGAAGCTGCTGAAGATGGGTAGTCTCCGCCAGCATCCGGGCGTGCGCGTCGGCGCGGTCTGCGCTCTCTTCGGGATTCAACAACAACGAACCGGCCCTCCACAACAACGACTTCGGCGCTGGTTGCAGAGCGAGTAGGTAGTTCGGCGCGACGGACGAAAACTCGCCCGTTTCATCCCGGCGGATACCAATCAGACGACGATCAAATAGAGAGCGCCGGTCGCTCCGATCCTCTGTTACCGAGACTTCGCCCAGTTGGCACCAATACACCGCGAAGAGGTATGGCCTGTCGGCAGACGGGTCGCAGAACACAGAGCCGCGCTGGACGTCGCCACTGAACTTACGGATGACTTGGTCGCACAGGTTGTCGAATAGAAGGTCACCTGGACGCAGGAAGCAAATCCGGCTGCCGTCTATTCCCGGCAGAAGGGAGTCTCGGCGTACAGTGAGATATTCGGGCAAACCATTCGGGAAACGGGAGGACAGGTTGCGTAGCCATGCACCCTCGGAACCTTCCGGAGCGAATCGAGCAGCCGCTGTGAGATCGCCCTTGATCTGGATGCCAAACTTGGGCGCCGCCTTTTCAACGAAGTTCTGAACGAAGGCAGGAAGCAAGCGGTTGAAGCGCTCGACCTCGATCTCGGAGTTTAGCTGCCCGAGCCGACGGGCGACGTCGCCGTAGGTGGACGCCGTCTTCCGCTGCTCTTCAACTGCGGCCCGGAGACGTTGCGTCGCCAGCAACGTGTCGAGTTTCTTCTGGGCGCTGTAGGGTGCGTGTTCGAAGAGCGCCTCGCGCATCAGATCGCGGAGGGAGACTTCCTGCAACTGCTGGCCGACCACGTCGAACACTTTGTCGCTGCACAGATCCTTGCGGGCTTCTTCGAGCTTGTCGAGGAGAGTGGCGAGGACGTCGCCCTCGCGCGTTCCCTCAGCCACCATATTGAAGATGCGCACTTCCGGGTGGCGTTGGCCGAAGCGGTGAAGGCGTCCCATACGCTGTTCCAGTCTGGCTGGGTTCCAGGGAATGTCGAAGTTCACCATCACCCATGCGAACTGGAGGTTGATGCCTTCACCTGCGGCGTCTGTGGCGAGCATGAAGCGAGCAGTGGGCGCGTCAGGGTCCTTGATGCCGAGTTCTCGTCGGATTTCGGCCGGCATAAAGAAGATCCGTTGCTGTTCGCGCTCTTCTACGTCCATACCACCGTGGATAGACGCGAGCTGTCCGGTGTAGCCGAGTGCCTCAAAGCGCTGGCGCAGGTAGTCGAGCGTATCGCGATGCTCTGTGAAGATAAGGAGCTGCTGGTTGCGAAACTCCGCTGATTCGATCAGTTCGCGCAGCTTGAGGAATTTGGTCTCCTGCTGGAGATCGCGAACCTGATCGCCGAGCGCCATGACGCGATCGATGTACTCTAGTTCCTTCCTGACCTGCGCGGAGGTCGAAGGCCGTATCAAACCGAGCGCCTGATTCTCGATGTTCTCTTCCGCTTCCGCTGCGCCGCCCTCAACGTCGTATTCGTCCGCGGTGCTGGAGTCGAGGTACGCTGCCAGCCGATCGAGCGAGATCGTTTCGGTGGAAGGTACGCCTTCTTCGATCTTCTCCCGCCGTCTCTTCAGGGATTCCATCAGGGCATAAGTGGAACTCGCAAGGCGCCGCTGCAGGACCGCCACCACCATAGCCGCAGCGTTCTTGTTTGTCGTCCGGTTGTTCTCGTAGCTCCACTGCAGGTAGTCGGTTGCAGCGTCATAGAAGCGTTGCTCTGCCGACGTGAGCCTGAAACTGATGGTTTGGCAGAGCCGCGGCCTGTAAATCGGCTGGCCATTGTAGTCCACCATCTCTTCCTTCAAACGCCGAATGAAGTACTTACCGCTATCGGTTGCATGGGAGTCCCAGGCGTCGAACGTGGAGAAGATCTTCGGATCGAGCAGCCGCCACAGCGCGTAGTAGGGATAGCGCTTTCCCATGTGCGGTGTCGCGGTGAGAAGGAGCAAGTGGTTGGCGCGCTGGCCGAGGCCCTCTGCCAGGCGGTAGCGCCGTGTTTTGCTGTCGGGCCGATGCGGGTCCGTCCACGAGAGCTTGTGCGCCTCGTCAAAAACCGCGACGTCAAAGCGCGGGGCTGTGCTGGCGAGCAGGCGCTCTTTCACCGCCTCGGTCGCCGCCGTATCAATGCTGATGATGAACAGGTTCTGGTTGGGGTCCGTCAGCGGATCGCCCTTCGTGAAGTCTGAACTGCGAAGAATAGCGAAGTCGAGGTCGAAGAAGTGCCGGAGTTCGCGTCGCCAGTTCCATGTGAGTCCGGCCGGCGCGCAGATGATGGCGCGGCGCATCCGGCCACGGTTGATCATTTCCCGGATGTAGAGGCCGGTCATGATCGTCTTGCCGGCGCCAGCATCATCGGCCAACAGGAAACGTAGTGCGTTGTGCGGCACCATGTGCTCGTAGACAGCGATCCGTTGATGGGGCAGCGGCACCACTCGGGAGAGCTCCAGGGCGAATGCCTTGTTGAAGAGATGGCCGTTCCGAAGACGGTGCGCATCTACAACGAGCTTGAGCGCATCGGCGTCTCCTTCGAAGTCCAGGCGGACCGGCATAGGCTGAACGATGGGCTCTGACTCATGCGGGCCGGTCGCATGGAGCAATGCTCTGATGCGGTCGATTCGATCCCTCTGAGGCTTTGCTTTGTCGTTTTCCCAACGGTTGACCGTCGCGAACGAAACGCCGAGCGCCGCGGCGAACGCCTGTTGCGACATTCCCAACTGGATGCGAGCGGCCTTGATCTGTTCCGGTGTCATGAAAAAAGTATTGATCTATATATAGCAGATGCTATAATCGGAGTCAATGGGAATGTGCGGTTCTGCTTCGACGGCCTCCAACCCAGCAAGAACTGAATCTCGCGCGGGATCAGTAGCTTGGACTGTGGGAGTAGTTTCGCCTTGCATTCGCCATAGTAGAATCAAGGGAGGTTGTGCTCCAGGCCGCCTGCCTGACGCCGCTTCGACAGGGCTCGACCTGACGCCACGAACCACCTAACTCGTTGAGGTAATTGCACATGGCACTCAGACTCCGATACTTCTCTCAGCCGGACATGCTTAAGCAGTTCCGTTCTGAGATCCTGCTTCGGATTCTCCTGACGGCGAAGGGCTTTTTTGCTGTTAGGGGATTTTCGGTTCCGGCTTCTGACGACGGCGAGATCGACTACGCACTCCTGGCCAGCATTCTGGCCGACCCGGACGAGGAGATGCCCGGGGATTTGGTCGACGGGCTGCACCTGATCAGCGAGTTGGGGAACGAGGCCTGCTTCGACGATCTCCTGCAGATGGCGGGCGAAGCGGACATCCCGGTGGACGAGGAGGTGACGCCTCAGGACCTGGCAGCGTTGATCTGGTTGACCAAGCCTCGGCTGCTTCAGCAGAAGGCCCAGGAGAGCAGCTTTGAGCGCCGGAAAACCTTCGAGAGCTTTGCCCCAGCCGACCCGGCGATGGTGATCGACCCTGGGCAACTGCCGCAGGATCTGGGCGACCTGGAGGCGGCGCTGCGGGAGTACTTTCGCGGCAAGAAGAAGGGGCGCCGGTGCCGGGTCTTACGCAAAGACGCGCCCGGCGCGGTTCACTTCTATGTCCAGCACGGCCAGGCCTGCCGCCGGGAACCGAGCGTCAAAGGCGAGGAGTCGACTTGCACCTTCTTCCGCCCGGAGCGGACGGACATGGTCATCCTGGACACCGCCAACCCGGAGTTGCGGGTCAACAGCGCTTCGGCGCCGGACATGCGCAAGTACCGGGAACTGTTTGGACTGCACTTGTTTGGGAGCGCCGAGACCTTCCGCTACGCCGACAAGTACACCCTGGAGCCGTTGCGGAGACTGGGACAGGCGTCGCTCGAGTGCAGCGATTTCCCCGGGCTTGAGTCCGCTCGCCTCACGGAGTTGGAGATGGATTGGGGCGGCGCGTTCAACAATACGCAGGTGGAGAAAGCCGACGATGTCTTCATGGCGCTGGAGATTCGCCGGGCCGCAATTCCGCCTCAGCCTCCCCTCACGAGGGCCAAGATCAAGGTGAAGCTGAAGGGCGTCAAGAAGCCGAGGGTGCTGTCGCTGGTGGCGGGAAACAAGTCCGGATATCCGCGTGGTGAGGAGGCGGCGCTGTTTGAGGATTGGCTGCGGGCTCGCGAGTTCATCGTCTACGGTAAGCGGGCCTATGAAGAAGCTGCCTAGACTCTGGCGCGCCCTCGAGTGCATTCCGGGACTACTGGCGGTTCTGGAGGTATGGCGGCAAGAATGCGGGGAGGACTTCCATTTCGCCGCGCCTAACTTGCGCCCTACGGACAGGGTTGGGACCCGGTATCCATGTCCAAACTCCTTCAATGGGTGCCCACGCAGGATCATTGACTACGATGATGACGAGTTCGCCGCCATCTGCCAGGATCCACACCAGCGCTGCGAGCGAGTCCCGCTGACAAGGCGCGAAGCAATCATTCACTCCCTCGATCTGGCGGGGTTCCTCGTGCCGGTGCTGCGCGGGGCGGCTATCCGGCCGCAGGCGATCAGGCCATGTGCGCCGGGCCTCTGGGCAGTAGGTTTGTCCGAGCAGCCCCACTTGCGCAACCTTCCCGTGTACTTTCTGCTGGCGCACTCGGTGGGTGCCTTTGACACGGCTGCGGCACGGCTGCTGCTGGACGTCAAGGACTCCTTCCAGCTTGTGCTTCCGACGGACCAGTTCCGCACCGTGGAGTTCGAGTCGCGCCTGCGTGACCGCCGCGCCGAGTGCCTGTGCCTGGAAGATCAAGTGCTCGTGGACCAGCAGGGTGAGTTCCACTGGGCCGGTGTTTTGGAGACGCGCTCGGCGGGGGACGGCGGGAATGCGCCAGTGCCACGGTCGGTGGGCAGCGATGAGGCGGTGGAGGCGGTCAGGGAGTATCTCAAAGCCACGGGGCTGTCGTTGACCCAGTTCGGCACCCAGATCAACATGACACCGAAGTCGGTGAGCAATTTCCTCAAGACGGGCAAGATGCGCCGGTCCTCATTCGAAGATATGGCCGAGAGCATGGGGTTGACCCCACACCAACTTCTGCGCGGCGAACTCCCGACTTCAATCCCACGCACGCGGCGCCGCTGAATTTTCCAGATTTCTTCCAGATCTCTTCCGCTCAGCTTCATATCCGAAAAACGGTAACCACGGCAATCTCGATGTAGAGGTTGCGGGAAACGCCCCGCAGCAAGCATCGAGATGAGGCTGAACACACCACAACGACTCCTCAATGAGCACGAAGTAGCGAATTCCTGCTCGATCAGCGTGCTGACGCTGCGCAAATGGCGTAGTCAGAAGCGCGGTCCCCAGTTCGTGAAGATCGGCGCCCTGGTCCGGTATCGCCCGGAGGACGTCGACAACTGGATCGCGGAGCAGCAGGCGCATGCCGCGCCGGCGCTGGAGGTGGCGCGATGAATCGCCCCGCTTCGACCCGTGACCTGCTCCCGTCCGAGCGCGCGTTCGTTGCGGCGATGTCCTGCCTCGGCTTCGGGCGATTCGAGTATCTCCGCATTGAGCGCGGCGTACTGCTCCTTGATCCCTGGCCGACCGTTGTCCGCGATGTGAAGTTCGGCGCGCAGGATCCGGGCGCGGCGAAGACGCCAGCCGGCGAGTTTGACCTCAAACCGCAGGTTGCCGAACTGTTTGAGTACGTCCGCGCGGTCGACGCCGGCGAGATCCGGACCCTCGAAGTCAAGAGCGGCTTGCCCTTCTCCATGGAAATCGAGACGGCCGGGGGGCACTGTCATGCGTGAACCGACGTTGGAGCAGGCCCTACCCCTGGCACTGCGTGCCGTGAAGGTGCGAGCCGCGGCGGCGGTGGCAAGCGGGCAGGTGACGGCCGCGGATCGTGAAGACCTTGAGCAGGAAGGCGTCATGGGTCTTTGGCTGGCCCTGCGGCGTTACGACGCCTCGCGCGCCAGTCTCCGGACCTTCCTCGAGCGGGTGGCGGACAAGCGGTTCGCGTCAATGATGCGCCGCCGCAGCCATATTGCCGTTGAGCGTCTCGACGGTCATCGCTTCACCACTGCCGACGGCATTCCGGCGGTCCAGTTCCATGTGGATTTCGATCGCATCCTGGCGCCGCTTGGTGATCCGGACCGCGCACTTGCGCTGCTGTTGGTCGACCACGGCCCCACGGAGATCAGCCGAATGCTGGGAGTGGCGCGGTCCACGGTGTATGCCCGCATCGCCCGGTTGCGCCAGGCGTTCCGCGAGGCTGGCTACGGCCCGGGGGACTCGCTGGGAGGCTCACGGTGAAGCACTCCCTCAGAATCGTCGAGTTTCCCTGCGACCGGATTCGCATTGGCGAGCGCCACCGCAAGGACATGGGCGACTTGGACGGCCTGGCCGTCAGCATCGCCACCGTCGGGCTACTGCACCCTCCGGTCATCACTGAGGACGGCCTGCTCATCTGTGGGGAACGGCGTCTTCTCGCGATGCGCGACATCCTCGGCTGGAGGACGATCCCGGTGATTGTGCTCGAGGTATCGAGCATCGTCGAAGGCGAGTGCGCCGAGAACGAGATCCGCAAAGATTTCACGCCGTCCGAGCGGGTGGCCATTGCCAAGGCTCTGGAAGCGGAGATCGGCAAGAGGCAGGGGCAGCGCACGGACAAGGAACTTCCGCCAGATTCGGCGGAAGTTGCGCGGGGCGTCGAGACTCGCGACGTCGCAGCCAAGAAGGCGGGGTTCGGAGGCCACTCCACCTACGAGCAGGCCAAGAAAGTGGTGGAGAAGGCCGTGGATGAGGTCATCGCCCAGATGGACACGGGCGACCTGTCCATCAGCGCCGCCGCTGTGATCGCCGAGCAGCCGCCCGAACAACAGCGCGAGATCGCCCAGCTACCCGAGGACGAGAGGAAGGCGGCCGTGCGTAAGCTGCGGCGCAAGGACCTGCCTTCGACCAACGAGGCGCGACGCCAGGCGCAGGAAACCGGGAAAGCCATCCTCGACCGGAACCTCATGTACCAGCTTCCGGTCACCGAAAAACAGCGGCCGCTGGTCGAGCAGAACTACGCCGCGATGGAAATCGTCGACGCCATCACTGCGCTGGCGCGCTGCCAGCACTCGGCGGCAGACATCTCGGCGGCAATCCGGCGCCTCGACACCCCGGACATGGATTTCGCGGGCCGTTGCGTCGCCGCCGCCCTCTTCCTCAACGAACTCAATCAGGAGCTCAATCCCAATGGCCATCAATAAGCGATCCGAACTCATGGACGCCATCCGCCAGACCGTAGCCGGCCTTTGCCAGGCGGGGGCGCGGTTTCTGAACAAGGACGTGGTAGACGCCGTGATCGGGCGGCACCCTGAGTTGTTCCACTCCCTCGGAACTCAACTGGCACGCGAGAAACTGTTTGACCTCACCCGGCGTGTGATGAAAAGTTCTGTGGATCTGACCGAAGCGGAAGCGCAGCTCGAGCTCGGCCTGGACTTCGCGGGCTTCGAAATGCCCAACATGATCGCCGTTCCAGTGGATCCCTGCAATCCGCTCAACGGCGATTGCGAGTGGGTCCCGGTTCTCAGCGCCACTCCCGCCGATCTTGACTCAAACCTGCGGATGCTCGACCTCCAGATTGAGGCGGACCAGCGCCGCCGGCGCAGCATCTTCGCGCTGCGGCAGCGGGTTGTGGCCATCGTCGGCGAGCACTCGGAACTCACGGTCGCCCAAGCGGCGGCGTTGGCGCGGGAGCTACAACCGGCATGAACCCCCTTCCCTCAGTCATGGGGTTCCGGACCATTCCCTGGCGACACCAGGCCGAAGCCGTCGCCTTTGTCCGGCAGTTGTACCGGCGCGGCAAGCGCGGCGCCATGATCGCGGCCGTCATGGGCACCGGCAAAACCGCCATGACGGTGTACCTCTGCGTCGAGGAAGGCTTCCAGGTTGTTCTCGTCATGTCCCCACTCCGCGTGGTGCAGGTGTGGGGGCCGCAGTTCGGGATGCACTCGACGCTGCCGTTCCTCGTGGTGCCGCTCGACGACTCCTTTTCCAGCGTGCGCGCCAAGCGGGCCGAAGCCGAACGGCAGATCGGACTGGCCAAGGCTCGCGGTGTGCCGGTGGTGATCGTCATCAACTACGATTCGGCCTGGCGCTCGCCGTTCGCAGAATGGGCGCTCCGGCAGAAGTGGGACCTGGTGGTCGCCGACGAGATCCACCGCTGCAAGGCGCCCGGCGGCAAGGCGAGCCGGTTCCTGGCGCGACTGGGCCAGGTGGCACGTTTTCGGTTGGGCCTATCCGGCACACCCATGCCGCACTCGCCGCTGGACGTTTACGCGTACTTCCGGTTCCTCGACCCGTCGCTGTTCGGATGGAGCTTCCACAAGTTCCGGCAGCACTTCGCCGTGATGGGTGGCTTCCAGAATCACCAGGTCGTCGCCTACCGGAATCTCGATGAGCTGAACCAGAAGTTCTACTCCGTCACCTTCGCTTGCGGCAAGGATGTGCTTGACCTGCCCGCCGAGGTCCACATCACCTACACCTGTCAGCTTGGGGGCGAGGCCCGGAAGGTTTACCGGTCGCTTGAGCGTGACCTGATCGCCGAGGTGCAGGCCGGCGAGGTCACGGCGTCGAATGCGCTCGTGAAGCTCCTGCGCCTTCAGCAGATCACCGGTGGCTACATTCGCACGGATGACGGCCACGAGGTGCAGATTGACTCGTCGAAGATGAACCTCCTGCGCGACGTCTTCGAGGACATCGCTCCCGATGAGCCAGTCGTCGTCTTCTGCCGCTTCCACAAGGATCTCGAAGCCGTGAACCGTGTGGCAGATGAAACGGGACGCCGCTCGCTCGAGTTATCTGGCCGCATGGACGAGTTGAAGCGCTGGCAAGCCGGTGAGGCCCCTGTGCTGGCCGTGCAGATCGACTCGGGCGGCGTGGGCGTGGACCTGACCAGGGCCCGCTACGCCCTGTATTACTCACTCGGCTTTTCGCTCGGCTCCTACGAGCAGAGCCTGGCGCGCATCCACCGTCCTGGCCAGACGCGGCCGGTCGAGTACATCCACCTGCTCGCCGAGGGCACCGTGGACGAGAAGGTCATGGCCGCCCTGGCGCGCCGCTCGGATGTGGTCAACACGGTTCTCCAGCAGATGAAGGGAGGCCGCTGAATGCCGCGACTCATTGATCGCCTTCTCGCCGCCGAGAAGTGGCGGACCGAATCATTCAGCCTTCCGCAGTCGGCGCCCAACCCTTTCACCAAGCTTGCCGCGGGCATTCGCGCCGATCTCGGCAACGCCACGGTCCTGGTCATTGATAACGTCGCCCAGTACTTCTTCGCCCACCATTCCCACTCAGACGGCAGGTTGGATGGTCCGGAGCAGTTCCCGCACCTCGCTCCGCCTTTCCCTTGCGCCTTCTACGAGTACACGCTCGATCCCTCGATGTATCGCCGCATGTTCACCAACGCCAAGAACGGCGCGGCCCAGATGATCAACCAGGTCGGCATCCTCGTCCAAAGCGTTGACGCCGAGCAGACCCGCAGTTGGATTCCGGACCTGAGCTCAATTCTCGGGGAACACATTTCGGGCAGTTCCAGGTGGGCCCAGGCAATCTCGGTGTTCGTGCGCCAGAACGCGGACCGCGATGTGTTCGGACCCTGCGCGCTGCTGTGTATCGGGGTCAGCGCGGACGGCCGTTCGACAAGCCCCCTGCGTTGCAGGCCGTGGGGGCTGTCAGACGAGGCATACGATTTGCTGCCGGACGAGCTACTGCTCTCGATGGAAAGGCTTGGCGGATTAGCCCTTCCAGCCCTTCTGGCCACATCCTTCCTGCATTGCCGCAACGTCTCCACCCAGCAGAATGTTCCGCCGCCGAAGTTGAGCAAAGCCTTCAACCGGCGCCAGGGCCGCCCGCTGGTCCAATTCAAGACCCTTGCCATCGAGCCGATGAAGGAGGTCCTTCGCAAGCAGGGGCGCGTCGAGCAGAACGGTCTCTCCAAGGCGCTACACCTCTGTCGCGGGCATTTCAAGGATTACCGCAATTCCGCCGGCCTCTTCGGTAAGCACAAGGGCCTGTTCTGGTGGGACCTGCACGCCCGGGGCGAACTGGAGCACGGAGCGGTGGTGAAGGACTACGCAATCAAGTTGGCCAATTGAGGAAACCCTTATGAACGCAGAACAACTGAGAACATACGTCAGTCTCGAACAGCAGCGGCTCGACCTCGAAGCGCAGATCGACGCCATCAAGAGAGAAACCGCCGAACTCGAGGCGGCGCTCCTGCCCCAGTTCGAACAGGATGCCATCGACCGGATCTCCATCGATGGCCGCACCGTGTACGTGGAGCGCAAACTCTGGGCCAAGGCCAAGGACGGCGATAAGCCGGCCGTGTGCAAGGCACTGAAGCGCTGCCGCCTCGGCGACTACGTCGAGGAGACATTCAACACCAATTCCCTCAGCGCATATGTCCGGGAACTCGACCGGGAGGGGCGGGCCTTGCCGCCATCTCTCGCCGTGGTCCTGGACGTAAGCGAGGTTTTCAAACTCAGAACAAGGAGAAGCTAAATGCCAAGCAAGGAAGTAGCGAAGAAAGAAACCGCGATCAGCCCCTTCGTCATTTTCAACACGGAGATCGCTGCCATCCGCGAAGCCATGGTCACCAACGTCGGCGACGAGGGCATCACCGCCGGCGACTTCGAACGCATCAAGGTCCCCGCCGGCGGCGGCACCGCATGGACCGTCCAGGGTCTCGACGGTGAGGACCTGGTGAAGGAACTCTCCGGGATCATCATCGCCTGGCGGGACACGCGGGCCTACTGGCGCGTGCCGATGGAGGAGTCGGACGGGAACATGCCGCCCGATTGCTTCTCGCTGGACGCGCGCACGGGTACGGGCACGCCGGGCGGCAACTGCCACAAGTGCGACCTGGCCAAGTTCGGCAGCGATCCGAAAGGCGACGCGCAGGCCTGCAAGTTGGTCCGGCAGCTCTTCCTGGTGCGCGAAGACAACCTACTGCCAGAGATCGTCAATCTACCGCCGAGCTCCGTGAAGCCCGCCCGGCAGTACTTTCTGCGCCTGGCATCCAAGGCGGTGCCCTGCTACAGCCTGATCACGAAAATCGGGCTGGAAAAGACGAAGAACAACCAGGGCATCGCGTACGCCAGGGCCGTGCTCACTTCCGGTGGCCGCCTCACGCCGGCACAAGCGCAACGCGTGAAGGAGTACGCCGCGATGATCGAGCCCTTCCTCAAAGCGGCGCCCGCTGTTCCAGTGGCCAAGGACGTGGCCGAGGCAACCGACGGCGAGGTGGTGTAGCGGAGGCGGGATGGAGGCCGACAGGCAGGCGATCCGGGAGTTCTTCGAGCGCGTACACGGTCCCGAGCCCGCGGGCTGGCTGATCGTGTGGACGCGCCAGGACAAAGCTACCCGGGCATTCGACCTGGGAGTGGAGGGCGCGCTCGACCAGGCGGTCGAGTATTGCGCCGCGAAGGCCTCTGCCTTCGACGTCTACGCCGCCGTCGGCCTCCAACAAGAACAACCCGCCAACAAGAGCCGGGGAGCGGAGTCGGGTGTATCTGTTCTGCCGGGCTTCTGGGCAGACGTGGATATCGCCGGCGCCGCCCATAAGACGGGCTCCTTGCCACCGACCGAACAGGATGCTCGCGGCCTAATTGGCACCGTGGGTCTGGAGCCCAGCCTGGTGGTGCACAGTGGATTCGGTCTCCAGCCCTACTGGCTTCTCCGCGAGCCTTATCAGATCGAGAGCGAGGACGAGCGGCAACGATTGAAATCGCTCTCCGCGCGCTTCCAATCGAACCTCCGCGCGTGCGCTAACGACCGCGGCTGGAGGTTGGATTCGACTGCCGATCTGTGCCGCGTCTTGCGCGTACCCGGCACGTTCAACCACAAAGTCCGAGGCGACGTCCGCATGGTCACCGCCGACTACGCGGATCGCGCCTACAATCTTGACGACTTCGACGACCTTCTGGCCGGCATCGATGACCCGGGCGAGGGCCGACGGGATTCCCCGCCCGTCGATTTGCCACCGGCGAAGCTGCCACCGATTTTGGAGGGATGCGCCTGGATGCGCCACTGCCGGGACGCCGCCGCCTCTCTTCCAGAACCGGAGTGGTACCGGATGTTGACGGTGATTGCCCGGTGTGAAGACGCCGAACGCTGGGCGCACGAGTTGAGCCAGGCGTACCCGAATTACTCCCGGCGTGAGACACAGCAGAAACTGAAGCAGGCCTCCGGCGATGAGGTGGCGCCTGTAACTTGCGCCTACGTACAATCCGTCCTCGGCGGCGCGCGGCTCTGCGGCGAGTGCCTGTTCCGCGGCAACGTGAATTCACCCATTACAATCGGACGCATCCAGGCGCCCGTGCCGGACGATGACGAGGCCCCGCCACCCGAGGGACCTCCGTCGTCGGCCGCGGCCGCCACGAGGCTGGAGAAGTTCACTGACCTGGGCAATGCGCGCCGCTTCGTGGCCCGATACCGCGACGCGGTCCTTTACTGCGAGCCATGGAGCCGCTGGTTCCATTGGGATTCCATGCGGTGGGCGGAAGACGACCGGCTCGAGGTCTTCGCGCGGGCCGCGGACCTCATCCGGAGCCTGTACTCACTGGCCAAGAAGATCAAGGACGACGACGAGCGCGAGGCATTCCTCAGCCACCTCATCAAGTCCGAATCGCAGCGAGCCATCCACGCGATGGTGACCCTCGCCCGAGCCGACCGTGCCATCGCCCGCCACCCGGATGACTTCGACAGCGATCCCTGGCTCCTCACCTTGAAGAACGGCACCATTGATCTTCGCTCTGGCAGGATCCGGCCGCAGAGTCCGGGCGACAGGATCACCAAACTGGCGCCTGTCGCCTACGACCCGTCCGCTCGGTGCCCCAACTGGCTCGATTTCCTGGACATGATCATGCTGGGGCGGAAGAGCCTCGTTGAGTTCCTGAAGCGCGCCCTGGGTACGAGTCTGACCGGCATCACCAGCGACAAGGCCATGTTCATCCTCTACGGGCCCGGTGGTGACAACGGGAAATCCACGATGGTGGAGGTCATCGAGAAGCTCCTGGGGAGCTACGCCAAGCGAACCCCGGTAGAGACGTTCCTCAAGAAACGCGAGGGCAGCATCCCGAATGACATCGCCCGGTTGCGGGGCGCGAGATTCGTCTGGGCCGCTGAGAATGATCGCGGCGTGCGGCTGGCGGAGTCGCTCGTCAAGGAGATGACGGGTGGCGACAGGATGGTCGCACGATTCCTGCACGGCGAGTTCTTCGAATTCATGCCGGCGTTCAAGATCTGGCTGGCTACGAACCACAAGCCGGCCATCCGGGGCGATGCGGCCATTTGGCGGCGGCTGAAGCTCGTTCCTTTCGAGTACACGATCCCCAAGGACCGGCAGAAGAAGCGCCACGAGGTCATGACAATGTTCCAGGCGGAATTGCCCGGCATTCTGAACTGGGCTATCGAGGGATGCCTCGAGTGGCAACGCGACGGCCTGGGCGTTCCGGACGAAGTAGTGAATGCCACGCGTGAGTACGAGGCGGAACAGGACACGTTCTCGATGTTCTTGGAGGAGAAGTGCGTGCGCGCCCCGAATGCTCGGGTGTTGTCCCTCGCGCTCTACCGGGAATACAAGGCGTGGGCCGAGGAGCACGGGGAGTCGCCGGCCAGCCACAAGACCTTCGCTTCCCTGATGAGCGAGCGGGGGTTCGCCAAGGCGAAAACCATGAAGGGCGCACTGTACTCCGGTGTCGGCATTCGCACCGAGGACCACTACGACATGCCCAAGGCGCCGCCGCCTCCGCCGCGCCAGGCAAGGCTCGACCAAGACGAGGGGGAGGAGGTTTGAGCTGCGATCCGTCATGGCCCATCCGCGAAGTCCTTTAGATTCAGTGAGCGCAATGACGCATGACAGGTTATGACGGATTCTTCCATTTTGCTCGCAGGGGCGAAGAAGAAAGAACAAATAAGGCGTAAGAGAGAAAAATGCAAAAACCCGTCATGACCCGTCATCCGGCATCGATCCGTCATGGAGGCGCTGGCGGTGGAAATTGAGGCCGTTCTGGACCGTTTGATGGAGGCAGGCGTCTCCGTCTGGCTCGACGGCGAGTGCAAGCTGCGCATCGACAAGGGCGCCCCGGAGGAGGTGAAACAGCTCGTGCGTGAGCACAAGCAAGGGCTGACCGACGTGCGCAAAGCGCAGGACTTCATGAACCGCGCGGGCATCCGCATCATTCGCCTGCCACTCGGCCGCCTCGCGCTCGCCTATCCTCCTCGCACCAACCAGGACGAACTCCGGTGGGCGGCACAAGCGCTTCGCATGGACTCGATGCCTTTGGTGATCAACGACGAGGGACTGGAGTGGATCAGCCCCGAGGAGTGGCGGCGCCGGCAAGTCGCCAGGATCTTCGAAGAGCAGCGGAGGGAGCGGCTGAAGCAGGCACCTCCAGGAGCGGAGCAGCAGCCACTGAGGAGGCGGCGGGCATGCCGACGGAACGGGCTATCGTAAAGGCGATCCTGGCGTACTTGAACGGCCAGCCGGGCTGCCTGGCGCGCAAGCGCTGGGGCGGCGGCATGGGTGTGGCCGGCGATCCCGACATCGACGCCTGCGTCCGCGGCCGCAGCGTGCAGTTGGAAGTGAAGCGCCCAGGTGAGAAACCCACGGCGTTGCAGGTGAGGCGGCTCGATGAGTGGCGGCGGGCAGGCGCGGTCGTCGGCGTGGTTAACAGCGTCGCAGACGTCCGCAGATTGCTTCAAGAAAACCGCTTGCTGGACCGGACAAACGAACCGGACGCGGCGTACATAGTAAACGAGCAACGAGAGACGGGACTCTCGTAAAACTCCCTCCCTTCCGTCCTTCATACTCCACGTGTCTCCAAAGAACCAACAGATTCCGCTGTATGCCGCTGATGGAACCTCGCTCGGGTTTCGCACGCCTGATGCGGCCAAGCGGCTGGTCGAAGGCGGCTACGTGAAGCCCTCTTATGGGCGCAAAGGGCACTTGCGAGCCATTTGGCTGCGTCGGGAGGACGGAAGTAGCCCAGTTGAAACGAACGCCAAGGCGGGCACTCGCTACAGCTTCATCGAGAATCTGGAGTACGGACGTTGCTGGAAGCTGCGGCGATTGGATCTTCGTGACGAAGATGGAAAGTTCGTGTGCACGCGCGGAGTTTTCCTTCAAGTCGTCTCGGATTGTCTAGTGCCATGAAGGAAGCGGCTGCGTGAAAAGGAGACCACAGGAAGGACCCATCCTGACCGTAATGTCACGGTCGCGGCGCTGCGATCAAGTGTACAGTACGCGATCCAGGGTCAGGATTCTGATGAAGGAGGGCGTGGCATGCAACGAGGAGTTCGTGGTGCGCGTGAGTACCCGCGAGCCACGCCTTCCCTTTGCCTTTGGGAAACCAACGCAATGACAGTGGCCAACCTGCCAACATTCGCACGCCGCAACGCCATGGGATTCGGAAGGTTGAACGTAGCCACCAGACATCCGTCCCTGTCGCAGGAACCAAAGCGGTTCAGACGATGAGGACGCGGAAACGAAAGATCGGCGGCAGGTATGTCGCCTGGATGCGTGGAGCGTTCCAGCGAGAAGTGCCGAAGCCGGAGCCGAAGAAACCCCGTCCGGTATTGCGCGAGGTCGAATGCTTTGTCCCGAGTGCCTGAGCGAAGACGTTGACGTCCGCGAGTACGACTTCGGCGTCTGTCCCCATACCGGCTACCACGATGCCGGCGAGAGGTTTCGATGCAGGGCCTGCGGTGCCACCGGCGATGCGGACGATCTGGTGCGCGACGCGGCGGCCTATCTGGTGCATTGCACCAGATGGGTAGCAATCGCGGGTCCCTCCTGGGCCTGACGGCGGCGGGTGGAATGGTGGCACGATTTCGCCACTGTCACGGTTCGGAAAAGGTTGTCGGTAGTCGGTTGTCAGTCCCCCTGTTGAGGCTCCCACAGAACCATGGCTGATTCTCCTTCCCTTCAACCGCGATCGCTTGGAAAGGTGGCGGTTCCCTCTCCAGGAACGCCCGTCCGGGTGACCTTCGACACCACGATCCGGGCCCACCGGATCCGGTTCGCCGTCGCCATCGGCGAGACGGGACGGGTGTTCCTCGGCGTGCAGGGGATGAACAAGGCGACCGGTGCCGGCGTGGTGAAGGAGTTCTGGCCGACCGGGGCTGGCGGCGGGGTGGCGGACGAGTTGGTGCTCGAATCCGCGGCTGGCGACTTGCGGCCGTCGGACTACTACGTGGACGCGAATACCGCCGGCGAGGGATTGATCGTTGCTTACTGGGTCTGGGTCCCGAGCTTCAATAGCTGAGCGCGTGACGCCGGCGATGGCGCGGCGCATCGAGCTTTGGCCTCTGGAGCGCCTGGTACCCTACGCACGGAATGCGAGGACGCACTCGGCGGAACAGGTAGCGCAGATCGCAGCGTCGATTGCCGAGTTCGGGTTCGTGAATCCGATCCTGGTCGACTCCCGCGACGGCATCGTGGCGGGCCACGGGCGGCTGTTGGCGGCGCGCAAGCTCGGCCTGGCCGAGGTTCCGGTGATCGTGCTGGATCACCTCAGCGAAACACAGCGGCGCGCATATGTATTGGCCGACAACCGCCTGGCGCTCAGCGCGGGGTGGGACGACGAGGTCCTGGCCGCGGAACTCGCGGCACTCGACAGCGACGGTTTCGATCTCGGAGTCATCGGCTTCAGCGAACACGAGCTTGCTGACCTGATGGCTGAGCCGGAAGATGCGCCTGCGGCCGCCGGCGGAGAGGAAGTTCCGCTGCCGCCCGCCAAGGCAGTGACGCAGCCGGGGGATCTGTGGCTCATCGGGCCACACCGAGTGATCTGCGGCGACTGCCGGGATGCCTCGGCCGTGGCGAAGTTGTTCGATGGCCGGAGGGCCAACGTCGTAGTGACGTCGCCGCCTTACGCCACGCGGCGCGAGTACGATCCGGAAAGCGGTTTCCGCCCGGTTGCGCCCGACGATTACGTGGAGTGGTACCGCGATGTGGCGACAAACATCGCCTCGGTGCTTGCTGCTGACGGTTCGTACCTCCTGAACATCAAGGAGCACGCCGAGGATGGGCAGCGGCACCTGTACGTCAAGGATCTGTTCATCGCCCACGTGCGCGAGTGGGGCTGGCGCTTCATCGATGAGTTCTGTTGGCGCAAGACCGACAACGGTGTGCCGGGCGGGTGGAACAACCGGTTCAAGAATGCTTGGGAGCCGATCGCGCACTTCAGCCGCGGCGAGAGCATCAAGTTTCATCCGTTCGCCGTGGGCCACCGGTCCGAGGACTGCTTTGATTACTCGCCCGACAATCCGAAGTCGGCATCCGGGAGCGGGCTGCTCGGCACCGGCGCGCGGGGTGAGGCAGCGGGCAGTGCCGGTAGCCGCGACGAGGATGGCCGCCATGCCGGGATTGCGCGGCCCTCGAATGTGATCGAGGCGAAGACGGAATCCGGCCAGGGAAGCCACTCGGCCCCGTTCCCTCGAGCCATTCCGGAGTTCTTCATCAAGGCCTTCTCGGACCCCGGAGACATCATCGGTGATCCGTTCCTCGGCAGCGGAACCACGCTGGCCGCGGCGCACGTCCTGGAGCGCGCTGGCTATGGCGTCGAGATCAGTCCCGCGTATTGCGATGTGATCCTGCGCCGGATCGAGCACCTGACTGGCGTTGAACCCACTCTGGCGAACGGGGAGAAGTTCAGCGAAGTTGCCGCCGAGCGAGGTTCCAGCACCGGCGGCGATCTGCGGCAGCGCGACGCGAAGTCGATCCGCCGCAAACCCAACGGCATGCCCTGCTACGCACCCAAGGGCCGGCCGTAAACGAAGTTCAGTTCACACCCAAACCAACAAGGAGATGAAAACCACTATGCCCGAAGTAGCCACTCCGAACCAGGCCGAACGCGAGTTCGAGACCGGGACGGACGAGTCTTTCAAAAACGTTAACGCCACTGGCGGCGCTACCCACAACGAGAATCAGCGGGTCACGTACGCCAACATCAAGCGGACCTACGACGTCTACCAGGATCTGGATGTCCAGGCCGCGCGCCAGGCTCAGATCGAGACCACGCGGCTGAACCAGATCGCGTCGCAGGCGCTTCAGAACGCCGTCGAGACCGCCAACATGGTCAGCAAGCGCAGCATCGAGCTGAACAACCTGGCCCACGACTCGTTCTGGAATCCGGTCGCCAGCGGCGCCGGCATGAACCTGACTGCGGGCGCCGTTCCCGCCAACCGCGCCACCGATGTGAGCGCGGCCGGCGTAGGCGTCGACGCGCAGGCCGTGGCCGCCGCCGTCGCCAAGCAGGTGGACGCGACGATCACGCCGGTGCTCGCCACGCTCCAGCAGATCGTCCAGGCCCTGACCACGGCCACCACGGCGATCGCCAACACCGTCAACCAGACGCAGCCGAAGACCGCGTAGATCATTCCTCCGACTTGGGGCGGTTCACCTCGAGCCGCCCCGATTTTTTCAAGGGAGAAACAACCGATGAACACCGTGCTCATCATTCTCAAAATGCTGCCCGTGGTGCTGACGGCCGTACGGGCCGTCGAAGAAGCCATTCCGCTGCCAGGCCAGGGCAAGAAGAAACTTGATCTCGTGCTGAACATTCTCAGGACCGCCTATGACGGCGGCATTGTGGATGTGGCGCGCGATTTCACCTGGGAAAAGCTGGTCAACATCGTGGTCCCGATGATCGCCCGCATTGTGGACCTGCACAACGAACTCGGGCTGTTCCAGAAGTCTCAACCGAGCAAAGCATGACGGACCTCCAGGTGGTGCGCTGGCCGGTAGAGCGGTTGATCCCGTTCGCCCGGAATGCGCGCACGCATAGTGACGAGCAGGTCGCCCAGATCGCGGCGTCTATCGCCGAGTTCGGGTGGACCAATCCGATTCTTGCCGGCGCAGATGGAATTGTCGTCGCCGGCCACGCCCGCCTGCTGGCTGCCCGCAAGTTGCACATGACCGAAGTCCCGGTGATCGTGCTGGATCACCTGACCGAGGCCCAGCGCCGCGCGCTGGTGATCGCGGACAACCGTCTCGCGCTCAACGCAGGATGGGATGAGGAGATGCTGCGTGTCGAGCTCGAGGCCCTTCGAGAAGACGACTTCAACCTCGAGTTGCTGGGCTTCGCCGATGAAGAAATTGAGGCTCTGCTCGCGGAGCCCGACGAGTCTGTCGCCGGCAACACCGATGACGATGCGGTTCCGGAGACGCCGGAGACGGCCGTCACCGTGCCCGGCGACGTGTGGCTCCTGGGTGAACACCGCCTGCTGTGCGGCGACGCCACGCAGATGGAAGCCGTTGAGAAGGTCCTTGCCGGCGGCCTGGCGGACATAGTCTTCACCGACCCGCCGTACAACGTGAACTACGGCGCCACGATGAAGGACAAGCTGCGCGGGAAGTCGCACCGCAAGATCGCCAACGACAATCTGGGCGCGGAGTTTGCCCAGTTCCTGCAGCACACATGCACCAACATCCTTGCAGTAACCAAGGGCGCTGTCTACATCTGCATGTCGTCGTCGGAGTTGCACACACTTCAACATGCGTTCCGCGAGGCGGGAGGGCATTGGTCCACGTTCGTCATCTGGGCCAAGAACACGTTCACGATGGGGCGCTCCGACTACCAGCGGCAGTACGAGCCGATCCTGTACGGCTGGAAGGAAGGAACGGATCACTACTGGTGCGGTGCCCGCGATGAGGGCGACGTGTGGTTCATCAAGAAGCCGGTCGTGAACGACCTGCACCCGACGATGAAACCCGTGGAGCTGATCGAGCGCGCCATCCGGAACAGCAGCAAGAGTCGGGACACTGTGCTCGATCCGTTCGGTGGCTCCGGGTCCACATTGATTGCGTGTGAGAAGACCGGCCGCCAGGCTCGGCTCATTGAACTGGAGCCGAGGTACTGCGACGTGATGGTCCGCCGCTTTCAGGAGTTCAGCGGCAAGCATGCCATGCTCGAGGGTGATGGCCGCACATATGCAGTGCTCGCGGCCGAGCGGCTCGGAGTGGCGGCATGAATAGCCCGTTGCCGCCGCGAGGTCGCGGCTGTGGAAGCCTTGCTGCGCGCTGGGCACCCAGACGTGCAGGGCCTCTGCCTGGCACTGTCGGATTGGTCTGCCGAGAAACGCGTCCTTGAAAGGCTTCCGTGGAAAACAACGTTTTTCAAATCCTGATCCCGGCAACGGGCCTAGTCTCCGGGCTGATCGGGGCTTTCGTGGGACTGCAAAACCGGGCTCTCCTGGCGGAAGTCCGCAAGGAACTGGCCGAGATGGAGAATCGCGTAATCGCCCGGATCAACGGCACGTTACTCCCGGCTCACAACTACATCTGATGAGTCGGTTGTTTTAGAAGGTTTCCATATCACTCATCCCTTTCACCCACAGGTTGGTCAGAAGTTCGAGGTCGTGGAGCGGCGCAGCATCCGGACTAAGGATCGGGTCTTCTACCAGGACAGAAGTGGTTGTTTGCGCTCGATCTCAGCCTCCTTTACCGACTTGGTGACGCCGGATGTGGTCGTGGCGCTTGGGGCCGGACGCTCCCGGTTTCGGGTAGCGGACCTGCTGGCCATCCGGCGTCTCATGGAGGATCTGAGGCGATGACCGGAGCCCATGGCTGTAAAGTAAATTATGCGCAAGTCGTTAGGCTAATTATGTACAGCGGTGTTGCGTTCAGGCCGTCTTTGCCAATCGTTGATTGCACTCTTATCTGTATAAATCCGGGTTATGAGATGCGTGACGGACAAAGAGGGCTTGACAATGAATGTTGTAGGTATATAATTGTCTTTACAGATGGCCGTGCCCAAGAAGCCCAACTCCGGCAAACTCGATGCCTTGCGCCAGACCGGCACGCTCCACCCCCATCCACAACTGGTGACCGATCCGCTGTTTCAGGGGCAGCCGTTCTTCGATGGCCGCGACCTGATGCAGGTCAAGTACGAACTGCTGCGCAAGGTCGAGATCGATGGTGCGCCGGTCAGCACGGCGGTCACGGCTTTCGGGTTGTCACGGCCCTCCTACTATCAGGCGCGCTCGGCTTTCGAAGAAGGCGGCCTGGCCGGCTTGGCGCCCCAGAAGCGTGGACCGCGAGGGGCACACAAGTTCAGCACCGAGGTATTGGAGTTTCTCGGCCAGCTCCGCACAGAGCAGCCGGCGATGCATTACGAAGAGATGGCCGAACGTGTGCAACAACGTTTCGGCATAACGGTGAATCCGCGCAGCATCGAGCGCCATCTGAGGCGCGGGCAAAAAAAAACGAGTTAATTCCCGCTCCGCCTCCCTCCGACGGCAGCGGTTGCTGGTCGTCCCGCTACGAAGAGTTACGCCGGCAGATGTTGGCTGGCGACAGCCGCGGTCCAGGTTTGGCAGTCCTGCTGAGCCGCGGCATGAAGGCTTGGCTCGATGTCGCCAGTTCGCTCAAGGTACGCTCCACTCCGTCACCGATCGTGACGGATGCCGGTCCACATCAAACCGTGCCCGGCGAATATCGCAACCAACTCACGGCCGTGCTGGCCGGGATGGTTCTCCACGGCTGGCAGCAAGGGAGGCACGCATGATCGAAGCTGCCCAGAAAGTCAGCGCTTCACACTTGAAGCGAAACGCCTATCTGTACGTGCGGCAGTCCACACCACAGCAGGTGTTGGAACACGCCGAGAGCACGGCGCGCCAGTATGCGTTGCGCCAGCGCGCGACCGCGCTGGGTTGGCCCGCCGAACAGATCGTGGTGATCGACAGCGACCTCGGACTATCCGGCGCATTTGCCGCCGATCGTGATGGTTTTCAGAAACTCGTCGCCGAAGTTAGTCTGGGGCGCGCCGGCCTGGTGCTGGGGCTGGAGGTGTCGCGGTTGGCGCGCAATTGCGCGGAGTGGCATCGGCTACTGGAGCTATGCGCTTACTCCGATACACTCATCCTCGACGAGGACGGCATCTACAATCCTTCGCAATTCAACGATCGTCTGTTGCTGGGGTTGAAGGGCACGATGAGCGAAGCCGAGTTGCACATCCTGCATGCGCGCATGCAGGGTGGCTTGTTGAACAAGGCCCGGCGCGGCGAGTTGGCAATCCCGCTGCCCATCGGCTTTCTTTACGACGCCGCCTCGCGGGTGATCCTCGATCCCGACCAGCAGGTGCAGCAGAGCATCCGCTGGCTGTTTGACAACTTCCGTAGGCTGGGCTCGGCGGTGGCTGTCATCCGGGAGTTCCACCGGCAGGGCCTGCGATTTCCGCGACGCCGATGTGGCGGGCCCACACCGCTACTCTGGGGCGAACTCGCTTACGGCCACGCGATCAGCATCCTGCACAATCCGCGCTACGCCGGCGCCTTCGTTTACGGGCGCAGCCGCTACCGCCGCAAACCGGATGGAGGCACGGTGGTCACGAACCTCCCTCAGGAGCAATGGCAGATCGTGCTACGCGATGCCCACCCCGGATACATCTGCTGGGAACAGTATCAGGAGAACTTGCAACGATTGCGGGAGAACGAGCAAGTGCGGGGCGTGGATCATCAGGCTCCCGCGCGCGAAGGGCCAGCCTTGCTTCAGGGACTGGCCTTGTGCGGACGCTGCGGGGATCCGATGACGGTACGTTATGCCATTCGCCGGGGAGAACTCATCCCTTACTACCAATGCCAGCGCCGAGCGCAACAGCGCGGCGAGCCGCCTTGCCAGGTGGTTCATGGCGTGAATGTGGACGCGGCCATCAGTAAGATGCTGCTTGAAGCCGTGACTCCGCTGGCGCTGGAAGTCGCGCTGTCGGTCCAGCAGGAGATCCAAAGCCGGGTGGAAGAGGCCGATCGCTTGCGTCGCGCGCAAGTGGATCGCGCCCGCTATGAGGTGCGTTTGGCGCAACGGCGCTACATGCAAGTCGATCCGGACAACCGCCTGGTCGCGGGGACACTGGAGGCCGATTGGAATAACAAGCTGCGCTCGCTGGCTGACGCCGAGCAAGAGTACGAACGCCAGCGCCAGGCCGACACTGCACGGCTCGATGCCCAGCAACGCGAGCAGATCATGACGCTGGCGCGTGACTTCCCGCGGCTCTGGCAGGATCCCAACACGCCGGATCGCGAGCGCAAGCGCATTGCCCGCTTAATCCTGGAAGATGTCACACTGACCAAGGGAAAGGAGATCACGTTGGGTGTGCGATTCAAGGGCGGCGCCACCACTGTTCTCAATGTCCCTTTATCGCACCCCTACTGGGAGCTGCATAGACTCGACCCCGCGGTCATGCAGGAGATCGATCGTCTGCTGGAGCATCACACGGAAGCGGAGATCGCGGCCATGTTGAATGCGCGTGGACTGCGCACCGGTTACGACCTCACCTTCAACGCGGTGGGCATCCAGCATGCGCTGCGCAGGCATGGCATCAAGAGCCGGCGGCAGCGGCTGCAAGAAGCCGGACTACTAACTTCCGAAGAGATGGCTGTCTTGCTCCACACCTCGCCGACGATGATCTGGTACTGGCGCTGCCACGGCCTGTTGAAGGGCGAGCCCTATGGCACGAACCGGTTCCTCTATTACTCGCCCAGCCCGGAGCTCGTCGAAGAGTTCCAAACTAAAGAAAAGTATCGTGAGGTGCAGTATGCCACGTAAACGTATGTGAGAGCGTCGGAATGCCGATTGCGCGAGGATCTCGTTCATGAGCGGCTCAACACGGTGGTGGAAGCGATCAGAAGCAGAAACGCCGCCGAGCAGTAGGCCCGGCGGCGGCATCTTGCGGATTCCGCAAGATGCGGGTTTCAGGCGTTGATGCGGTAGGCGCGGGCGCCCTGGGCCGTCTTGAGTGACTCGACGGTGATGCCCATCTTCTTGCCGAGGCCGCCGCTGATGAAACCGCGGACGCTGTGGGCCTGCCAGCCGGTGGCGGTCATGATGTCGGCAAGCGTAGCGCCTTCCGGGCGGTGCAGCATCTCCAGCACGGTGGCTTTCTTGCTGCCCTCGCGCGCCCCTTTGGGCCCCGTGGCGTCGCCCTTCGGCTTGGCCTCCTTGGTCGCCTTGGCCTTCTTCGGCGCAGCAGGGGCCGCCTGTGGCGCGGGGGTGGGCGTCAGGGCTTGGACCGCCTTCCAGATGCGGGCGACCGCCGTCTTGCGGTCGGTGAACTTCTTGACCGCCTTGAGATCGCCAAAAGGCCGCGCGCCGGCGAAGCTGTTCCAGACCTCGACCAGGCGGTCGGTGGGCCAGGTGGCGGCGAGCTTGGCAAGCTCCTTCTCGCTGGCGAATCGCGCCTGCTCCTCGGGGATTGCGTCCCCGGCAGCGTAGGCGGTGATGGTGTTGTCGGTGTCGATGGCAAACGTCGTCATGGTGGTGTTCCCTTCCTATCGGTTCATGCCGGCGAGCTTGTCGTCGGCGGTTAGGTGCAAGTTCTTGAGATAGCCGCTGGCCAGACGTGCCCAGCCAAACGGCGTCGAGATTTCGTGGCGCGCGGCAATGCGGCTCAGCTTGATCCGGTGCGTGCCGTTGTCGAACTCCTTCTTGAGGTGGCCCCAGCGGTCGAGCGTCCAGCCGTTCCGCGTGGCCCAGGCGATCAGTTCGTCGCGGGTCATGTTCAGTACTCCAGCCCCTTGGCGTCGACCGCGCTGCGGTCGCCCAGGTCGGCCAGGACGTAGGCGAGCTGCTCGGTGATGCGGCCGAGGTCGCCGGCGTAACCCCAATCGGCAGGCTCGGCGGCCTGGCGCTTCTGATGGTCGGCCAGGCGGCTGGCGATGCGCTTCAGCAGGTCCTGGGCTTCCGCGTGCCGCTCGGCGTAGCAGCTGGCGGCGGTTTGTTTCGTGGTATGCGCTTTGGTGTTCCTCATCGCGAACCCATTCATCACTTCGGTGGCGATTAGAAGCAAGCAGAATCTGCGAGTGAATCGCGAGAAAGTTCGATGCCACTGCTGAGCCTGCGCGCTTATGCCAAACATCGCGGCGTGAGCCTGGCGGCTGTGCAAAAAGCGATCCGTTCCGGGCGGATTGCCACTAACGGCGACGGCCTGATCGACCGCGAGCGCGCCGATGCCGAATGGAATGCGAAGACACGCCCGGGCCAACGCCGCGCGAAATCGGCGGCGCCCGCAGCCAGAGAACCGGCCGAGGCGCCAGTCGGCGCTGGACTCGACTACTTCCGCGCGCGGGCCATCCGGGAGAACTACCTGGCGCGGTTGGCCAAGATCGAGTTTGAGGAGAAGACGGCGAAACTGATCAGCCGCGACGAGGTGCAGGTAGCGGCGTTCACCAAGGCGCGCACCGTCCGCGACAACCTGCTGAATATTCCGGATCGCCTGGCGGCGACGCTGGCGGCCGAAGCGGACGTGGACAAGGTCCACCAGATGCTGACCGGGGAGATTCGAAAGGCGCTCGATGAGCTTGCTGGCGCAAACAGCAACTGAGGTCTACGACGAGGCATTTCGCGCGGGCCTGAAGCCGGACCCGCTGCTGACGATCTCGGAGTGGGCCGACCGTTACCGGCGGCTCTCCGGCAAAGCGGCGGCGGAGCCCGGCCCATGGCGCACGGAGCGTACACCGTATCTGCGCGAGATCATGGATTCGCTCTCGCCGTCGGCGCAGGTCGAGCGCGTGGTCTTCATGAAAGGCTCACAGATCGGCGGCACCGAGTGCGGCAACAACTGGGTCGGCTACGTGATTCACAAATCACCGGGGCCGATGATGGTGGTCCAGCCCACCGTCGAACTCGCCAAGCGCAACTCGAAGCAGCGCATCGACCCGCTCATTGAAGAGAGCGAGGTTCTGCGCGAGCTAGTGAAAAGTCCTCGCTCGCGCGACTCCGGCAACACTGTTTTGTCGAAGGAATTCCCCGGCGGCGTGCTTGTAATGACGGGGGCAAACAGCGCGGTGGGTCTGCGGTCGATGGCCGTGCGGTATCTGTTCCTGGATGAGATCGATGCCTACCCGGGCGATGTGGACGGCGAAGGTGATCCGATCAATCTGGCCTTCGCGCGCACGCGCACGTTCTCGCGGCGCAAGGTGTTCATGTGCTCCACGCCGCTCGTGACGGGGCTGAGCCGGATCGAGGCGGCGTTCGCCGAAAGCGACCAGCGGCGCTACTGGGTACCGTGCCCGCACTGCGGCGAGTTCCAGGTGCTGAGGTTCGAGCGCCTCCGCTGGCCCAAGGGCGAGCCGCGGAAGGCGGCCTACCATTGCATCGCGTGTGAGCAGGCGATCTTCAATCACCAGAAGAACGCAATGCTCGCGGGCGGTGAGTGGCGGCCCGAGGCGCAAGGCGACGGGCGCACGCGCGGCTATCACCTGTCGAGCCTCTACAGCCCGGTGGGCTGGTACTCGTGGGAGCGCGCGGCGGATGACTGGGAGAAGGCGCAGAAGGATGTAGAGCGCCTGAAGTCATTCGTGAACCTGGTGCTGGGCGAATCGTGGCAGGAACGCGGCGACGCGCCCGACTGGCAACCTCTCTACGACCGCCGCGAGGACTACCCAGTTGGAACTGTACCGCAGGGGGGCCTGTTCCTCACCGCGGGCGCCGACGTGCAGCGGGATCGCATCGAGGTCGAAGTGGTGGCCTGGGGCCGCGGCAAGGAGTCGTGGTCCATCGACTACCGCGTGCTCGTGGGCGACACCGCGCGGGTGGAAGTGTGGCGGCAACTGGACGGGCTTCTGGACGAAGAGTTTCCGCACGCGAGCGGCATGAGGCTGCCGATCCGGGTGCTGTGCGTCGACTCCGGCTTCAACCCACGTATCACGTACGACTGGGTCCGCGGGCATGCGCAGGCCTCCTGGGGGCCGGCCGGCGCGCGGGCCGCAAATCCCAAGACGGCCGTTGCGGTAAAAGGCACCGCGCGCACGGACCGGCTGATTCTCGGCGCCTCGCCGGTGGACGCGAGCAAACGGCGCGGCACACGGTTGTGGACTCTCGGTACGCCGGTGGCGAAATCGGAACTTTACAGCCGCCTGCGCCTGGCACCGCCGACCGAGGAGAGCGGCGAGCCGTTCCCGGCAGGCTACTGCCATTTCCCGCGATACGAGGAAGAGTACTTCCGGCAGTTGACCGCGGAGAGTCTGGTGAAGGGCCACTGGGTGGTGGGGCCAAACCACCGCAACGAAGCGCTCGACTGCCGGGTCTATGCCCGCGCGGCCGCCTCCATCTACGGCGTCGACCGCTTCGCGGAGAGGCATTGGCGGGAACTCGAGGGCCTTCTACCTGCGCCTGTAGCGCAACCGCCGGTCCCCGCTCCAGCGCGGACCGCGCGCCGGGTCACGGTCGGTTCGAACTGGATGAAGCGATGACACTCCAGGAACTCGAGGCTCAGCGAGAGGCGCTGCTCGCCGAATTGAGCGCGCCGGATTCCGTCACGTTCGGCGACCGGTCGATGAAGAACCGCAGCCCGGAACAGACCCGGACGGCATTGCAGCTTGTAGACCAGGAGATCGCCAAGGCCAAGGCCGCGGCGAACACGACCACGCCGCGTTCCCGCATCATCCGGACGTACACGGAGAAAGGTTTCTGATGGGCTACTTGCGCAGCCTGATGCGGGCCGCGTTCACCGCGCCGCTTCGTGCACTCACCGGTTACGAGGCCGCCGCCAATACGCGCCGCACGCAGGGATGGAACCCGGCGAACGAAGGCATCAACGCGCTCGTGGCCGGCGGCGGCGATGCCCTACGCTCCCGGTCCCGTGACATGGTCCGCCGGAACGCCTGGGCGAGTAACGCGGTCGAGAGCTTCGTCGGGAACTCGGTCGGCACCGGCATCAAGCCGCAGGCGAAACACCCGGATCCAGCGGTGAAGCGGCGGCTTCAGGAACTCTGGCTGCGATGGACGGACGAGGCCGACGCGGCTGGGCTGACCGACTTCTACGGGCTGCAGGCGCTCGTGTGCCGGTCGACGATCGAAGGCGGCGAGTGTCTGGTGCGCATCCGCGAGCGCCGGCCCGAGGACGAATTGACGGTTCCGCTTCAGCTCCAACTCCTCGAGGCCGAGCACCTGCCGTCGTCGAAGAACGACAACTTGCCGAACGGGAATGTCATCCGTGCCGGGATTGAGTTCGACAAGCTGGCCCGCCGCGTGGCGTACCACCTCTACCGCGAGCACCCGGGCGAAAAGTTGCTGTTCTTCAATGCTGGCGAGACCACGCGCGTGCCGGCGGAGTCGGTGCTGCACATCTACAAGCCGCTCCGCCCAGGACAGCACCGTGGGCAGCCGTGGCTAACGCAGGTCCTGGTGAAGCTGCATGAACTGGATCAGTACGACGACGCCGAACTGGTCCGCAAGAAGCTGGCGGCCATGTTCGCGGCGTTCATCACCGAGAACAATCCCGAGGATCCGGTCATCGGCAGCAAGCCGGGTGAGGGTGAGACAGATGCGAGCGGCGCGCCGCTGGCCGGCATCGAGCCGGGCTCGATGGTGAAGCTCCTGCCCGGCGAGGATGTGAAGTTCACCGAGCCGGGCGACGTGGGCGGCATGTACACAGAGTTCATGCGGGTGCAGTTGCGCGCCATCGCTGCGGGCCTGGGGATCACCTACGAGCAGCTCACCGGGGATCTGGAGCGCGTCAACTACTCGTCGATCCGCGCGGGCCTGCTCGAGTTCCGGCGCCGCTGCGAACAGTTCCAGCACCAGGTGATGGTGTTTCAGTTCTGCCGTCCCGTCTGGCGCGCCTGGATAGAAGCCGCCGTGGTGGCTGGCGCGATCGATGCCCGCGACTACGCCCGCCGCCCCGAAGCCTACCTCGATGTCGAATGGCGGCCGCCGTCGTGGGCATGGGTCGATCCGTTGAAAGACATGAACGCCGAGGTCGTGGCGGTCCGCGCGGGCTTCAAGCCGCGCAGCGCCGTCATCAACGAGATGGGCTACGACGAGGAAGATGTCGACCGGCAAGTCGCCGCCGACAATTCGCGCTCCGATTCCCTCGGGTTGACGTTCGACTCCGATCCCCGCAAGACCACCGGCAACGGGCAACGAGTGGCCGAGAAGGAACCGGCAACGGAAATCCAATGATGAACCTCTCACACATCGCCTCGCGCGTGTTCAACACGCCATTGATGATCGACTCGAAGAAGCTGGCGGCGATCCTGGCCGTGCTTGCCCCGCGCCTGGGAGTGGAGCCACCTGCTGTCGAAGCGGCGCTGCTCACCGAGCAACGGTCGCGGAAGCCCTACGCCGTCACCGATGCCGGCGTGGCGGTGATCGAAGTCGCCGGCAGTCTCGTGAACCGCGCCTCCGGCATGGACGCGCAGTCCGGGCTGACGTCGTATGAGCAGTTGGGCAGCGAGATTCTCGACGCCGCGACTGATCCACAGGTCAGAGGCATCCTGATGCGTTTCGACAGTTACGGCGGCGAGGCCAACGGCGCCTGGGACGGCGCCGCCCTGATCGAAGAGGCCGCCCGGATCAAACCGGTCTGGGCCTCGGTGGACGATTGGGCCCTCAGCGCCGGGTATTTGCTGGCGTCGGCAACCGATCGTATCTGGGTGACGCGCACCGGCGGCGTCGGTTCGGTGGGCATCATCGCGATGCATCTCGACCAGAGCGGCTGGGACGCGGCCAACGGCCTTCGGTACACCACCATCTTCGCCGGCGACCGCAAGAACGATTTCAACCCGCACGAGCCGCTCTCAGAAGGCGCCCGCGACGTGCTGGTGGCCGAGGTCGAGCGGCTCTACAGCATGTTCGTCGACGCCGTGGTCCGCCGCCGCAGCATGAATGGCGCAGCCGTCCGCGGCACTGAGGCGGGCATCCTCTATGGCGAGGATGCCGTCGCCCGTGGCTTTGCCGATCGAGTCGGCACCTTCCGCGACGCCCTCGCCGCGATGACGGCGTCGTTGTCTCAACCGAAGTTCTCGAAAGGAGGCACTACTGTGTCTGAAGCAACTCAGGCGGCAACGAGTCCGCCCGTTCCCGATCTTGCCGCCATTGAGGCCGCGGCCCGCGAGCAGGGCTACGCCGAAGCGGCAGAGATCGTCGTGCTGTGCAACATCGCCGGCCGGCCCTCGCTCGCCGGTGATTTCATCGCCCGCCACCTCTCCGTGGCCGACGTCCGCAAGGAACTGCTCACCCTGCGGGCCGAGGCCGGCCAGGACGAAATTCGGTCCCACGTTCTGCCCGAGGCCGGCGCGACGGCGAAACAGAATCTCGATGAGAATCCGGTCGTCAAGGCCTGCGCCGCGCTGGGCGGCCCGAAAGGAGTGAAGTAACTCATGCCCGTTCAGAGCGAAAGCAACTACCTCGGGGACGTTCTCAAATACGAGGCCCCGAATCTGTTTTCCCGCGATGAGGTGACTCTCACGGCGGGCAACCTGGCGCTCGGCGCCGTCGTCGGACGGAAGGCGCCTGCCGTGACGGTGACACCCGGCACCAACACCGGCAACGGCGTGATGGGCGCGGTGACTTTGGGCCCGGCCGCGCTGCCCGGCAGTTACGTGGTGACCTGCAAGACGAAGGTCACCAACGCCGGCGTCTTCTCGGTCGTTGACCCGCGCGGTCTGCCGCTGCCCGACCTCACGGTCGCCGTCGCCTACGCCGGCGATCACATCAACTGCACCCTCGCCGACGGCAGCACCGATTTCGAGGTTGGAGACAAGTTCACGATCGCCGTTTCCGTCGCGAGCGAGATCGGCGAGTTCAATCCCGCTGCCAGCGACGGTCTCCAGTTCGCCGCCGGTGTCCTGGTGGAGGCGGCCGACGCGAGCGCCGCAGCCAAGCAGACCGTGATCATCGCGCGCGATGCGATCGTGTCGCGGACCGCGCTGGTGTGGAAGACCGGAGCGACCGCGCCGCAAAAGGCCGTCGCCATCGCCCAACTGAAGACCCTGGGCATTCTCGTCCGGGAAGGAGCCTAACCCATGTCGATTTTGAATCCATTCGCAACCGATGCTTTCAACATGGTCGCGCTCACGGCGGCCATCAACAAGATCCCGAACACCTACGGGCGCCTGGAGCAATTGAATCTCATGGCGCCCACTGGGGTCCGCACGCGCACCATCATCATCGAAGAGATGAGCGGCGTGCTGAACCTGCTTCCCACGCAACCCGTCGGCGCGCCGGGCACCGTCGGCACGCAGGGCAAGCGCAAGGTGCGCTCGTTCGTGATCCCGCATATCCCGCACGACGACGCCGTGCTGCCCGAGGAGGTCCAGGGCATCCGCGCCTTCGGGTCGGAGTCGGAGACGGAGGCGCTGGCGAACCTGATGGCAATGAAGCTCCAGAACATGCGCAACAAGCACGCCATCACGTTGGAACACCTGCGCATGGGCGCGCTGAAAGGCGTGATCTTGGATGCCGACGGCTCCACGCTCTACAACCTCTATACCGAGTTCGACATCACGCCGAAGACCGTCAATTTCGCGCTGACGACCAACACCACCGAGGTACTGCTGAAGGTGCTCGAGGTGAAGCGCCACATCGAGGACAACCTCAAGGGCGAGTTCATGACGGGCATCCTCTGCCTATGCTCGGCGGGCTTCTACGACGCCTTCACCACGCACTCGAAGGTGAAGGAGGCCTTCCAGTACTACCAGCGCAACCAGCAACTCGGCAACGACTACCGGACCGGCTTCACCTTCGGCGGTGTGACGTTCGAGGAGTATCGCGGCCAGGCGACCGACGCGTCGGGCAACGTGCGGAAGTTCATCGCCGACGACGAGGCGCACTTCTTCCCGATCGGAACTGCCAACACGTTCCGCACGTTCTTCGCGCCGGCGGACTTCAACGAAACCGCCAACACGCTGGGCTTGCCGCTCTACGCCAAGCAGGAGCCACGGAAGTTCGGGCGCGGCACGGACCTCCACACGCAGCAGAATCCACTGCCCATCTGCCTGCGGCCGGAAGTGCTGGTCAAAGCGACCAAGGCCTGACCATGAGCGGTTGGGAGGCGGCAGTGAGCGGCCTGAACGCGGCCGTCGTGAAAACGTTCGGCCGCGAGGTCCTCTATCTGCCTGAGGCCGGTGGGCAGGCCGCTATCCGCGCGGTGTTTCAGGCGGTACGGGAAGCGGAGGGTGCTTCGCCAGGCGTCTATGCAGTGCTGTTCGTCCGGCTGGTGGATCTGGCGGCGCCGCCCGTCCGCGGGGATGAGGTCGACATCGGCGGCGTCCACTATAAGGTTTTCGACATCGAAGCCGATGCGGAAGGCGCCGCTGTGTTGAAGTTGCGCCAGGCGGGCTGACACTTCCGCCAGATTTGGCGGAAGTTCCCGGGTTTCGACCATGCCAAGCGTCCGCGTCTACCAGAAGAAGCAACTGCGGCTCGATCTGCTCAATTTCCGCCAGCAGCAGATGTACGATTTGGGCAGCGCCGGCGTCACGGCGGTGAAGGCGAGGCTCAGCGCGGCCCAGGGCCCGGAGGACAGCGCGGCCAAGCCGCTCACCAAACGGTACGCGATCTTCAAGACGCGGAAGGGCAAGGGCAACCGCCGGAACCTGACATTCACTGGCGACCTGCTGCGCAACTTCCAGGTCCGAACCGTCAGCGAGAACCGGGCCAAGGCCAGCGTCTCTACCCGCAAGGACCGAATCAAGGCCTGGGCCAACCAGAAGCGCGAGGCCTGGATGGTGTTCTCGCCGAAGAATAGAGCGGCAGTTGTCGAGGCAGCCCGCAAGATGATCCAGGCGATGAAGCCACGTCTGCTCCTCGAACGCAGCCTGGGTGGAAAGCAGCGATGATCAATCCGGCAGAACTGGTCGACAACCTGGTTGCTTTGCTGCGCGCCATCTCGGACTTGGTCGCCGAGATGGGTGGCGACGAGCAACGGATCTTCGCCTACCACGATCAATATCCGAAGCGAGCGAGCCTCGCGGCGGCGATCCACGACATGCCCGCGCCGGGAATCATGGCCGCATGGCAGGGCACTACGCCAGGCCGCTTTGGCGGCGTGGATGTCTGGAAGCACCAGGTCACGCTCTACCTGCGGGCGCGCGAGACCTTCGATGGCGACCCACCGACCGCCTACTACCGGCTGTTCCGGCTCATCACGAAGGGAGTGCCAGCGTCGTCGGGTGTGCCGCTGATCAACGCCACGGTGCATCCGTCCTGTTACCCGATGGACCTGCCGCTCGTCCAGCGGCAGACCGATGCCGAGGGGCTCGATTATTTTGAGGTGCCCATTACATTCACGGAGGCAGGTGATGACTGAAACAGTGCACATGCGCTCGCCTGATGGCGAGGTGCGTGAAGTGGAGACCACTCCGGCTGTCCTCATTCCAATGATGATTCGTGGTTGGCAGCAATGCGACCCGAGAGAGGAGGTAACGCCCGATGTCCGTAACGCGGATGCAGGAACTACAGATCTGCTTCGGTAAGCAGAAGCAGGCCGACATCGGCACCGCCAACACCGGCGTGCAGATGTGGCAGTTGCGGAAGCTCAACGCCGCGCTGGCCAATCCGAAGCTCAACACCGAGAACGACGCCGAGGAGTTCGGCAAGGGGCACGAGTTCCCGACGCAGTCCTTCCAGACGTCGTGGGACGTCAACGGCACGCTGGAGAAATACCTCGGCGGCGAGATCGGTGCCTGGGCCATGGCCTACGGGCTGGGCAAGGTCGTGAAGTCGGGCACGACTCCCAACTTCACTTACACGTGCACCCCGCTCTTTCCGGCCAACGGGGACGCCGCCGAACTGCCGTACTTCTCTTTCGTCGAGCAGATCCGGCCGGGCGCCGGCGTTGTGGCAGATCGCATGGCCGTGGGCTGTGTGGTCGAGGGCTGGACCATCTCGATCGGGAGCGGGCCAGGCCGCGCGAACTCGAAGATCACCGTCGAGTTTGTCGGCTCCGGCAAGGTCACGGAGCCTTCCGGGATCACGATGCCGGCGGCCACGTTGGAGAAGCTGCTGCCGTCGGCCTCGCTCGCGCTCACGATCAACGGCGTCAATTACGTCTCGACCAAGAACATCGTTTCCCTTGAGACGTCCTGGAAAAACAACGTTCGGCTGGACGGCGGCTTCTACCCCGGTTCCGGCTTTCAGACTCCCGGTGACGGCGCGAGCGGCGCCATCCGCGGCCGACTCGAATTCGGCAACCGCCAGGGCACGTTGAAGTTTGTGGCCCGCTTCGAGAACGGTTCGACGGAGCTGACCAAGCTCAAGAGCCAGGCCACCGGCACGGCGGTGATGTCGCTCACCTACGACGCCAACAACTCGCTGGAGATCACGTGGCAGAAGGTCTCCTTCGCCACGGCCGAGCTGGGCGAGACGGACGGCATCGTCACGGTGTCGGTGGAGTGCCTGCCGATGTGGGATGCCACCAACGGCGTTGTGTCGGCGGTAGCGAAGTGCAACGTGGACGGCATCTGCCAGTAGGAGACTTTCATGTTTGACGTAGCCAAACCCATCACGGTGAACCTCCGGACGCCGGAGGGTGTGAAAACGATCCGAGTGCGGTTCCCCTCCGATGAAGATTGGATCGAACGGCAGCGCCGGCGCAAGGTCATCATCAAGCAACTGGGGCGCGGGATCTCCGAGACGATCATCTCAGGCGGTGAAGACGCCGATGCGGCCTTGCTCGCCAAGATCCGCGAGGGAGACGGGGAGGTCGATCCCTTCGAGGCCAACCGGATTGTCGAGCAACTGAGTCAGGCAGAAGTGGACGACGTAGTGCAGACCGGCGATTCCTTCCGGGTAGCGCTGCGCGTGCTCGGGGGCGTTGTCACCCATCTGCTGAAAATGCCATCAGCGAAGGACGTGTTCGAGTACCGCCGCGGATTCGCTCGGGTGCTCGACTTGCCCTACAACCGCCAGGAACTCACCATCAATCTCGGCGCCGCCGGCGCGCTCTACAAGAAGCTGATCACGGCAACGGAGGGCTACGCTGGCGAGGCTCCGATCATTCACCAGGCAGTCGCCGTGAAGGCGGCCATCGACGCTCTCGACGCCGGCTTCCAGGAGAGCGCGGGCCCAAACTGACCAGCGGGGAATGGCCCGAAAGGCCGTCCCTGCGATTCCTGGTTCACTGGTCGCTGCGGCGGGAGGAGTTGTGCGATCCCGGCCTCTGCCCGGACGCGCCCGACGACGGCGGTCGGTGTGACCACTGCCCGCTCGACAAACTCGACGCCGCACAGTACTCCGAGGCGGGTCTGTTGTTGCGGCGCGCGCTCGATCTTCGGGCGGCACTGAAGTTGGGCGTCCGAATCGACCTCGATGAAATCCGGGCGGACGAGTTCCAGGCGCTGGTGGTGCTGGAGGAAGAACGCGACGCGTTGGACCGCGAGCAGATGAACGCGCATGGCCGATAACAAGCTCGAACTCGTCGTTGAAGTGGACACGAACAGGGCCAATGCCTCCATCAAGAGCGTCAACGCGAGCCTGTCCAGCATGGAGGCGTCGGCGGTGAAGACGGCCCGAGGCGCGACCCAGGGCATCGACGGCATGACGGCGGCTATGGTGAAGGGTGCTACGGCGGGGAACCTACTGGCCGAAGCGATCAAGAGCGCGGTCGCCTGGGCCAAGGAGTTCACGGTCGGCTCCGTCATGATGGCGGCCGAGAACGCGAAGGCCGAAGCCTCCCTCAAGGCCTTGGCGACGGCGCACGGCGTCGGTGCGGCCGCGGCCGCCAAGCAGGTTGCCGCCATCGAGGAGATCGGCTTCGAGTTCACCGAGGCGGCCCACGCCGTGCAGCGCCTCATCGTCGCCGATATGGACCTGGCCAAGGCCGAGGGACTGGCCAAGCTCGCCAAGAACGCGGCCGCGGTGCAGAACGTGTCGGCTGGCGAGGCGATGGAGGCCATTGTCCTGGCGATCGAGTCGGGCGCTTCGCGGGGTCTCCGGACGCTCGGGCTTTTTGTCGACTTCCAAAAGGAAGCCCAGATCGCCCAGCTTCAGTTGGGCCGGTCGCTCACCGAGACGGAAGAGAAGCAGCTCCGCTACAACGCGGTGATGCGCGAGGGGGCGAAGATCCAGGGCGCGCACGCGGCGGCCTCGCAAACCGTGGAGGGCCAACTCGGCACGCTGCGCCGCGAGTTCAACAACTTGCGCGAGGACATCGGCGCCAAGTTTCAGGACGACCTCAAGGTGCTGATCGGCAACCTGCGTGGCTTGGTGGGCTGGCTGAAGGAGAACACGGACCTGCTCAGCAAGTTCGGCGAGGTCGCCCTGTGGGTCGCGGGCGTTCTGGCCTCCTACGCGCTGGCCGACAAGATCATGGCGCTGGCCAAGTCCATCGCCGCCCTGAATCTGGCCAGTCTGAATCCGTACGCCCTGCTGGCGGTCGGAGTAGTCGGCGCCGGATTCGCCATCTACTCGCAGTGGAAGGACACCCAGGCGCAGTTGCAGGCGCGGTTCGACGACATGCAGCGCCAGGCGCTTCGCGACGACCTCTTCAGCGGCAAGACCAGCGTGGAAGCCCTGCGGAAACAGGGCATGACGGACGACCAGATCCGGGAACTCGTGACCGGGAAACGCCTGCTGCCAGGCGAGCAGCCATTCGAGTTCGGCGGTCCGAAGGTCACGATCAAGACCGGAAACGAACCCGACCTCGACGCCGTCAAGCGTGCCGCGGAGATCCGCAAGCGGCAGCTCGATGTCGAGCGCGAGTCCCGCCAGGCGGCCCTCGAGGCCGGAGCCAGGGCACAACCTGGTTTTGCCCGTGAGATCGCCGAAATGAACGCCCGGATCGAGAAGTGGACCACGTTCACCGACGATAAGGGCGTCTCTCAGCGCATCTCGCTCACCCGCCAGGCGTGGCAGAACATGCTTGACGAGCTCGGCAACCGCTGGGCAGCGTTCAAGGAGAAGTTCCAGAAAGAGAACCGCGAGCAGTTGGCTGAGTACCTGAAGGGCGAGGAAGAAGCGGCCCGGCAACGGATGCAGTTCGAGGCGGAGGTGTACCAGCGCCGCCTCCAGTACAACGAGGACATCGCCCGACGAAACCTCGATCATCTCGAACGAATGATGGGTGTTGAAGAACAGCGCGCCGGCATCGATCGGGACGCGCGTCTGCGGGCCGTGGAGGCAATGGACGCCCAGACCCTCGAGCAGAAGGTCGCGGTGGAACAACGGAAGGCCGCAATCGAGGTGGACTACCTGGAGCGGGTACACGAGATCAAGATGCGCCTGTTCGATCTTGAAACCTCGCGCATGGTGCTGGAGGAAGAGGCGAACCTGCGACGGTTGGGCTACCGCGCCGACGAGATCAAGGCCAGGATCGGGGAGCTCACCCAACAGCGTGAGAGGATCCGCCAGGCGAACCAGGAAGCCACGGATGCTGCGATCGACGCCGCGCGCCAGAATGCGGCCAACCGGACGGTAGCCATGGTCCGGGACCACAACCGGCAGATCTTCGACTCCTTCAAGCGCCAGGCTGAAGGTGTCTTCGATGCGCTGCTGACAAAGTCCCAATCCATCTGGTCGGCCATCGGCAATTCCCTGAAGACCGCCCTGTTGACCGCCATTAAAGATGTTGTCACCAGCCGCGTGGCGGTGATGCTGATGCAGTTGTTCACGGGCCAGAAGGTATCTTTCGCTCAACAGGCCTCGGTTGGTGGCGGGATCCTGGGTGGCCTCGGCGGAATGCTCGGCATTGGAGCGACGCCCGTCTTCGGAGGAGGCGGTATGCCTGGCGCGACGCCACCGTTTGTTCCCAACGGGAATCCGGGCACGGGCAGCGTGTTTTCCAAGGCTGGTTGGGCTGGCTCGCTCGCGAACCTGAAGTCGTTTGCGGGCATCGGCGGCAGCGTGCAGTTGGCGCCCGGTGTCGCGACCACCTGGGAAGCCGCCACGATGGGCCAGAAGCTCTCCGCCATTGGCAAGTCGAACGCAGCGCTCATGGGCGGAGCCATGCTCGCCATGTACGGACTCCAGAGGGGTGGCGTGTCCGGACTGGCCATGACCACCGCCGGCGGGGCGCTGATCGGCTACAAGTACGGAGGCCCGGTTGGTGCGGCAATCGGCGCTGGTATTGGCGCGGTGGCGGGCTTGGTGCGGTTGTTCGTCAAAGGGGCGCAGGAGAAGGCGCGGGAGAAGATCAAGGCGACCTACGGCGTCGACATCAGCGACAAGGGCGTGCTGAAGCAGATCGTCGATATCGCCAAGCAAGGCTTCGGCGGCAACCTCGACATGGCCATCCGGAGCCAGCAGATCCGCGATCTGGTCGAACTGTACGCGCTGTCGACGGGCCAAGGGACGTCAGGGCTGCCTGCGACTATGCGTCCGGTTTCGCTGCTCCAGCAGGGAGGGAGCCTGTTCCAGCAGAGTTCTGGCGGGCTCACGCTCGACCGGATTGGTGGTGGTGCGCCATCCGGGGCGGGTCCCACGGTGATCAACATCACCGTGCCGGGCGCCAAGGAGTTCTTCGAGAAAGAAACGGTGCGCGTCGTCGTTGAGAATCCGCGAGCGGTGCAGTCGGCGGCGATGACCGCCACCAAGCAGAATGCAGGCCGGCGCGAGATGACGGGCCTGCAACTCAGTCCGGGATTGATCGTGTCATGACCCGACCGGAACTCATCGAGAAGATCGCGCGGGCGATCGCTGAGATGGAGGGTTTCTACGTGACCGCCGCGACCCCGACCCTTGCACAACGAAATGCGAATCCGGGAAATATACGGCAGTGGCGAGACGGGCGTGGCAGAGCGTATCCCACCAGTGGTGGTTACGTGGACTTCGTGGCCTGGGCGTCCACGCGGTTCCCGGGCGCCTCACGGGAAGAGATGAGCCAGCGTGCCATCGATGAAGGGTGGCGTATCCTGCGCGTGCTCGTCGGCCAGTATCTCGACGGGCGCTACACGCAGGGCAAGCCGCCCTCCGCTGAGGAGATGTTCCGCGTGTATGCGCCTTCGGCGGACGGCAACCACCCGGGCAACTACGCGCGCTTTGTTGCGGACAAGCTCGGCGCGCGTCCGGCCCAGCGACTGCTCGACCTGGTGACCGCCTGATGCCCGGCTCGGTCCAGAACGCGACGCCGGTCACGGTGCTGCCGCACAGCCTCAGCCGCGCGTTTGTGCATGAGCGGGAGTACCCGGTTGTTGAGAACGAGTACCGCGATGGAGAGTCGCAACGATTCGTTCAAGCCTCAAACAGCCGCAAACGCTGGCGTCTGGCGAAACGGCTGACGCCGGTGCAACTGGGGGCGCTCCGCGATTTCTACGACGCCCGCAAGGGCGCAACCGAGCCGTTCTACTTCTACGATCCGTATGAGACGAGCCCGAAGTTCTCATCCGACCCAACCGGCCAGGCAGTCGCGGGCCGTTACACCGTCCGGTTCGTCGGCGAGTGGAGCCAGTCGGTCTCGCTCGGCCGCGCGGACGTGAACATCGAGCTGATCGAGTTGGCCTGAACCTTCGAGGAGAGCACGATGCCGTTTTCCGATTACCTCGACCAGAAGATCCTCGAAAAGGCATTCCTCGGGCAGGACTTCCAGGTCACCGAGCATTGCTGCAGCCTGCACACCGCCGACCCTGGCAAGACCGGCGAGAGCGAGGCATCCGGCGCCCCGTACGCCAGGAAAGCCGTCACGCCGTTCACCAGCGTCGACAGCGACGGCAACGCGAAGCGAGTCCGGAACGTCGCTTTGCTGCTGATCCAGGTGCCTGCCGGGACCTACACCCACATCGGCATGTGGGACGCGGTGACCGGTGGGAACTTCCTCGGCGGTGGTCCCCTGTCCTCACCCGCCACGGTCAATGACGGCGACTTCGTCATCGTCCGCGAGAACGACCTTTCAATCCTCCAGGACTAAGAGGCGCACGTGTCCACCATCCGCACCCAGTTCGGCCCGGTTACTAACTTTGGCATCACGCTCAATGGCCTTGCCCCCGGCGCCGCGCGGAGCTCCGCAAAGATCGAGAACCAGAACAGCCGCTACATCGACGGCATCTGCCAGTTCAAGATAAAGACCGCCAGCGGCACGTTCAGCGACCGCTACGCCGTCTACTTCTTCGCCTGGGGCGCGACCGACGACGCCTCCCCCATCTTTCCGGCCGGCGTCACGGGCGTGGATGAAGCGGTTTCCGTCGCCCTTGAGACGCTCTCCATCCGCCCGATCGGTTCGCTTTACGTCCCCGCCGCGGGTACCTTCATCAGCCCGCCATTCTCTGTCGCGCCGGCCTTCGGTAACGTGCTTCCGCCCGCGTGGGGCGTACTGGCGATCAACCGGTGCGGCGTCGCTCTCGATGCCTCCGATAACCTGGGCTTCTGGCGCGGTGTCCAGTTTGAGGTCTCCTGATGCGGCAACTGCTGTTCAATGCGGAGCCGCAGACCTGCTTCCCGATCTGTCACTACGAGGAGTTTCCAGACTTCACCTCATCGCTGGCGGGCGGCCTGCATTCGCTCTGGCTGCCGAGCGGGCTCGAGCCGAGGATGTCGATCAACGTCCTACACATGAACGGCAAGCGGGAGACGACCGTTGGGGAGTACACCGCCGCCTACTATAAGCGCCGCGCGCAGTCTGGCGGCGCGCCCGCCGGACTGGTGGTGCCGACCGGCTCGGGCAGCAATCTCGCGACGCCATTCGGCACAGCGTTCGCCTACAGCAATGAGCAACTCGGCTTGTCGGTTGGCAGCCTCGGCTACTGCCCGATGTACAGCAGCGACGGAACGAACAAGATCATCTCCGTCTGCACGTGGTTCCGGATCAACCGTGTGAACGGCTCGGGCTTCCCGACGCTGCTCGGCAACAGTTACACGAGCACCTGGTGGCTCGGCCTGCGCACGTCGACCGGCAAGTACAAAGCGATCTTCCGGAACAACTCGTCGCCCTACGGTCCGTTCGAGTGGGGGTCCTACGGCGCCGATCTTCGCAAGGTCGCCTGCGTCGCCTTCGTCCTGCCATGCGACGCCAACAAGACCGCCAGTGTGTACCACAACGGCGTGTTGGCCGTGCAGAGCACGCTTGCGAACGCCAGTTCCGTTGCCGGCAACCTGGACGTCTGGGCGCTGTCGTCGGCCACGCCAGGGATTTTCGCCGAGCTTTTCGGCTTCGCTGCCTGGACGCGAGCGCTGTATCCGGAGGAGATTCGCGAGCTCTCACTGGGCCCCTGGGCCCTCCTCGGTAAGCGCCATCGGTTTTGGTATGCGCCCCTGATGGCGTACCGCTCTGCCCAGATCGCCGGCGACTCGTCTTTCGCCCCAGTTGGATTCCGCGGCACACCGAGAAGCGCTGCGATCGCGGGAACCTCAAGCCTCATTGCATACCTCCGGCCGCCAGCGGCTCCGGAACGCACCTTCCCGATCCGGCCCGAGAGCCGCTCCTTTTCACCAGGAGCCGAATCGCGCACGCTTACCATCCGGCGAGAGAACCGGGGCATCGAGGCATGACCTTCACGAAGGACCCGAACGCGGTCCTCGATTACTCGATCGACTGGACCCGCTGGCTTGCCGGTGATCAGATCGCCACGAGCGTGTGGCTGGTCGCGACCGGGCTCACGAAGGTCGCCGACTCAAGGGCAGGCGCCTTGGCCACGGTCTGGCTCTCGGGCGGCACGGTGGGGCAGTCCTACACGGTGACGAATCGCATTACGACCGCAGGCGGCCGCACGGAAGACCGTTCGTTCGTCGTGAAGCTCGAAGAACGCTAACAACTGCCAACCAAGAGAGGTACTCCCATGAGACGTGGAATTGTGCTGGTGATCCTGTGTCTCGCGCTCGCGGCGTTTATCGTGGCGCAAAGCGGATCGCCGCTGCTTGTGCCCGTCTGGACCGGCGCGCGATATGTTTTCGCAAAACTCGGTCCCACCCTGGTCCTCAACGGCAACCAACTGGATGTTCTGTTGCCACCCACGCCGCTCCGCCGGCGCGACGTTCTGTTGGTCTATGACACAACCGCCGGCGGCTGGAAACTGCCCGCCGGCGCCAGCAACGTCACGGTCTACGTAAACGGCCTCCGTTATCGCCAAGGCTACGACTACACGATCACCTCCGGCGTGATCAAGGCGCAGTTCGACAACATGCTGCCAGAGTTCCAGATCACCTGCGACTTCGACGCGCCGGCAGGCCAATGACGAGAAGCGAGGCCGCGCGCCTGAGGCCGTACCGCCACGAATGCGTGTGCGGGCGCGTCTATGAGTCACGCTACCGGCGGCGAGTGCTCGAATGTGCCCCCTGCCGGCGACGCCGCAACGTTCTCGATGCGAACAAGCGGCGGGTGGACCCAGACTACGCTGCCCGCTGGGGGGTGCTGACCGCGGTTATCCCGGCCTGGCGGCACTTCCGGCACATCGCGCTCGATCTGTTTGGACCAGACGCGAATCTGAAGAGCAGTCTCACCCGTGCCTGACTACATCGGAAACATCACGGTGCCGGAGATCGCGCCGTCGGGAGTGTTCCCGATCGTGCCGGATTACCCGCACGGCCGTGCGCAAGCGCCCGAGGTCGTGGTCCATCAGTTCGGGTCCGGCAATGCCAAGATAGAGCAGCGTTTTCTCCTGGGGACCGGCGCGAAGCGCTTCACCGTCCGAAAGGCCTGGCTCCGTGACTCCGACCGCATCGCCCTTCGCAACTTCTGGGAGTCGAAGTACGGCCCTTACGGCGCGTTCACTTACAACGCGCCCAACGACGACGGCCTTGGCACGACGGCCTATACGTGCCGCTTCGCCAACGAGCCACTCTCCTGGGAGATGCTCACCGACGCCGTATGCTCTCTCGGCGTCTCGCTCATCGAGGTCCCATCGTCCTCGCCGACCTACCCGCTGAACCAAACCGTCACGCGGTTCCCGCCGCAGGCGCTCAAGGACGCCCTGCTGTCCCAGGTCCAGCAGATCATCCCGCTCGTCAAGATCCAGCCGCTTCAGAGCGGCTATCCCGCCATCTACGTCTCCGACCGGCGCTGCACCGTCGGCTCGCAACTCTACCAGGCGCGCCTGCTGGAGTTTGACGGCATCTCGCAGGGCATGGGCAACGAGGCCGACGAGGCTCAGTTTTCCTTCGGCAACGCCGACCGCGTCATGCGCGATCTCGCCAACGACGTCGATTTGTACCGCGCCGCGCTGGAGTTTTCGCTCTTCCACGTCGGCACCGGGATTAAGCTCGACCTTTGGAAGGGCGAGATTGTTAACTGGAGTTGCGACGCCGGCCCGGAGTTTCGTGTCACCGCCGCCGACGGCTTGTACGAACTCAACCTGCCCTACCCCACGCGCAAGATCTCGCGCACCTGCTGGAAGCCGTTCAACTCCCAGGCCTGTCCGTTCGCGACCGCTGGCGCGCTCGACCTGGTCCACTTCCCGAACGCGGACGCCGCGAAGTGCGACAAAGGCTATGAGACCGAAAACGGCTGCCTCGCGCACGGTATGAAGCGCTATTACGGCGGCATCCTCGCCGAGCCGCAGAGCGTCCGGATCAAAGACAACTCTACTGGCACTTGGGGCTTCGGCCGATCGCCGCTCACCAGCGTTTCGCTCGTGGCCGATTCCATCTACGATCAGGTCCTGCCCGAGATCTACACCGACTCCAATATGCCGGTGAACTGCAAGATCGCAACCGGGCGCGATGAGAGCGATTTCTATGAGGCGCTGGGCATTGTCGGCGAGGGTCCGCTCGTGGCTTACGGCACCGGCCACAAGCTCGACGGCCAATACCATCACGGCTATCCCGGCAGCTTCGGACTGCGCCAGATGCTCGGCTCCGATCCCGCCGGCGCGCAGGATTGGTTCTCGCTCGACCAGTCCGGCAACCAAACCGGCGGCGACTGGCGCAAGGTCTTCTCCGGCAACTCCACCTACAAGGACAACTTCGCCGCCGGCACGGCGTTCCTGGTGATCCGGCGCTCGGATGCCAAGGGCCTTCAGCTCTCGCGCCCGGGCGAGCACCAGATGGAGGCCATCATCGCCCAGGGCATGAAAGGCTGGGTGTGGACCTCACCGGGCGTCCGTGTCTGGGGGCCGCCGCTCACCAACCCAGTCTGGATCGCGGTCAACATGCTCCTGCGCGCGCGGGGCATACGGCTGGGCGAGTTCGCCACGACACAACAGCTTGACCTGGCCGAGACGTTCTTCGACGTGAACGCCGCCATCGCCGCAGCATCGATCTGCGACGAGCAGGTGACGAAGCTCGTCGGCACAGGCACTGAGACGCAGTTCAAGTTCCGGGGCGTGATCCAGGAAGAGAAACCGTTGCGCGACTGGCTCCAAGAAGTTCTGATGAACTGCCTGGGATACTACACGTTCGCCTTCGGCAAGCTCAAAATCGGCGTGCGCGTGAACTCCTCAGCGGTTGAGGCTTTCACCGAAGGGAACATCCTGTTCCGGACTCTCCAGCTTGCGCCGTTGAAGCCTTCTTTCAACCACCTGACCGCCAACTTCGCCGACGAGGATTTCGAGTTTGTCGCGAACTCGGTGGCCGTCTACGACATCGACCACGCCAACCTGATCGGCGGTGGCGCGGGTCCGCTGTTCCTGAAGTCGACTGTCAACCTCGCCGGGAGTTCGTCGAAGTCCCAGGCCGGCAGGATCGTCGCCGTGCGCCTCCGCGAGGAGTTGGGCGGGATAACCCCGTCGGAATGGAAGGCGGCGCGACAGGTGTCCTTCAAGACCACCGTGCTGGCCTTGAACACCGAACCGGGCATGGTGTGCTCGATGACGCATCCCGACATGCCAGGCGGGAGTGGCGAGTTCCGGGTCACCTCCTGGCGCCTCAACCGCGACTACTCGATCGACATCCAGGGCCGAGCGACCACAGATTCGATGTACGACCTGGTCACCGGACCGAAGCCTGCCGACGTCGTACCGGATACGCCGCCGGACGAGATCCTTATCGATACCGGCGTGCCAGGCGTGCTGACCGCGACGCCGAAGCTCGGCGATTACGGCACGTTCGCGCTCGACAACATGAGCGTGGCACCCGACGCCTCCGGCAACATGAACATCGTCGGCGCCCATGAAATCACCCTGGCGCTGTTCTACGTGGATGAGCTGACGACCGATCTGTGGGCGTCCGTAGATGCAGCCATCGAGGCCGTAACCGATCCGGTCACGGTCGCCTGCACTGTGAATCCAGACACCAGCCGGGTTTTCCGCGTGGGCGATTTCATCGCTTTCAACGACGAAGCAGCCGACGTCGGCCATTCGGGGAGGCGTTCCTACGAGTGCGCGCAGATCGTCGGGCCGGGCAACACCGGCGACGTGGTGCCGACTGGCGATTTCATCCTCCAGCGCGCCTGGCCCGGCGTCGACCCCGGAGTTGCGACCTTCGGCACTTTCAGATGTGCGCACCTTGTCGGCATCCGCTTCTACAAGCTCGACCAGAAGACGTTTACCTTCAGTGTGAAGAAGGGTTTCTTCCGCACCCCTGGACTGCCGGCCCGCGTTGAGGCGAAACTTCCGAGCGCTTGCATCGTGGCGGCGGTAGCGGGTGTGGCGAACCACTTCGGATACGGGCCGTTCACGGTGTTCCCGATCTCGCACCACAACGAACCGTTCATGCCCGGAGACCGCACCTGCAATGGAGGTGCCTACACGTTCCAGATTCCCGGCCCCTTGGCAGTTCAGGACAATGTGGCCATCCCCATGAAGGTGCAGGATGCGGCGTCCATCCGCTGCATCTACGCCTACCTTCAGCAGGGCACGACCGACGGCCAGTCGGCCTACCTGGTCAGAATCAGCCGCGACGGCGGCGCGACCTGGGAGCCGCTCGAGTACATGGGCATCGCGCAGGCGCTCCCGGCCGCGTACAAGAACACCTACGACTTCCTGGTGAACAACGAGGGCCACGGCCTGCCAGCCACGCGCCGCTTGCCCTACGCAGATTACGGCTTGATCCTCGCGCAGGCGGTCACCGGTAGCCCGACTCCGCAGACAATCCAGACCGCCTCATACGGCGCCAACCGCCTCGGAATCGAAGCCGGCAAGTTCGTCTTTCTCAACCTCGGCGGCCCCAACGAGGAATACGTGAAGGTGATCAGCGCCGATCCGAACAACCAGACGTTCGACGCCATCGTCATACGCGACCACGCCGCCGGCGAGCGCGTCCGCCCGAGCATCTGGCCGACGCCTGTGCTCCGGGAGGGCGACGACTTGGCGTTCGACATCCTCGCGGTCGCCTCGCCCGATCCGGGCACTGATCTGACGGTAGCGATACAGACGTGAAGAAATCTAGCCTAGCCGCTCGGGAAGGGGACCTTAAGTCTCTTAAACAGCCATTTCACAAAATGGTAGATTGCAAACCAAGGCCAGAATAGGACAACCGCAATGACTATGACCCAAAGTAGGACCTTTGGATGCCGTATGTGAATCGGACCCAGATCCAGCCAAACCCATTCTCCTGGTCTTGGCGCCAGATCACGAAATAGGTGGTCTCCGAATGCGAGTATGACCACGCTAGTGTAGAGGAGGCACGCAAACCCGAGCAAGCAGATTCCTGCCAACACGCCCAGCCCGTAAACCAGGTTCTTGCTCTCTTCTCTCACCGCGTATCTCCCAACCCTGGTAGCGCGCCACCAGTATACATTTTTTCAAACCTTAGGCTCAGTTACTGCGGATCTTCTCAACGCCGGCCATCCTTGACGGCAAATACCGCGTCGCCACGCCTCAATGCCTTCTGAAGCCCTCCACGTCTTCGACCCGCGCCGGACCATGCACGTGCAAGGCTTCTCAGGGCGCGCGGCGACCACGACCCTCCACGATGCTACCGCCACAGGAGTCTCCATCTCCGGCATCTTCCAGGCTGCTGAGGATTTCGCTGTCCTGTGCCTTTACAATGCCTACGACTACTTCAACCACCTGCGCCTGAAGCCGCAGCCGCGCACGGACCTCTCCGGGCTGAAGCTCGAACTCGATATCGAGTACGACCACGCGTTCGACGGCGCCATGCGGTTCGATGCCAACAAGTACCCGAGCGTCTCCTGGGACGCGATGACGTTCATCTGCGGCAACGGGTACGACCAGCTCTACGAAGTTCGGCTGCTCGATCACGCCACGGCGATTTCTGAAGGCGAAACACCGGCCACGTGCCGCGTGGACGCGGATGGTATCTGGCCGGAAGACGGCCTGGACTACCTGCACCTGTTCTTCCGCGACACCCGCTACGCGGTGAGCCACGCCGACGCCCGCATCGAAACGCAGCTCGCCGGTGATGTCGCGGGAAGCTCCGAGGCCCAGTGGATCAACGTTCTGAGCGTGACGGGCATCGAGGCCGGTGACCGGATCTACATCGAGCGCACCGGTGCGCACGAGGAGGCAACGCGCGTCCTCGACGTTCAGAGCACGCCATCCCCCAGGATCCGTTGCGTGGTCACGATCAACCATCCGGCGGACAGCTACGTCACCGTGGAGACCGGCGCGCGCCACCTTTTGAAGAAGATGGCCGAGAGCATCAACACTGCTGGTGAGAGCGTCGCGGGGCGCTACGGTCCGGACCAGTCGGGGGTGATCTCGGCCGCAGCCTCCCGCACGGGTCCCGACGGCTCGGCTTCCGGCGCGCTGGTGTTGACGTTTGTGACGCCGGCCCCGCCGAACGCCCGCTACGGCAAGCTCGGCAACCTAAACCGCATTTTGGTTACCTCCGGCCACACCGGCCCTGGCGCTCAGGGCATCGAATGGACCGGCGACCGAAGGCCCCGATTCTCTGGCGGCGACGACGACACCAAGTACCGCATCACGCTCGACTTCACGCAGCCGCTCCTCGACAAGCTCGGTCGCACGGTTCCGATGAATGACTGCCGGAAGATGTATATGGTCTTCGCGCCGCGCTTTGAGCGCATCGAGGAGGAACTCGACGACGGCTGCTTCCTGACCGCCGACGTGCAGCCGGGTGATACCACGCTTTATGTGGACGACGCAACGCGCCTCAGCGGAGGTCGGTACTTCATTGGCGATTCGTCAAGCGAGGAGCGCCTACTTCTGGTCCAGGTGGACAACTCCGGTCAGATCACGGTCCAGCGCGGCTACCAGAACTCCGCCGCCGCATCCTGGCCGGCCGGCACGCGCCTGAAGAGAGTCTCCCCTGTGACTGGCGTTGCCGCCGATATCGAATGGCGCGCGACGATCTCCAACATCACCGTCACTGGCGACCGCGCGCTCAAGGTCGGGGGTGGCACGCCGCGGATTCAGGAATCCGACGGACGCTGCAACTACGTGGGTTTCTGGGAGGACTACGTTTACGGTGCCGGCTGGCCCACGCAGTGGTGGTCCATGGGGCATGCCAGGCGTTGTGCACCGGCGGGCCCCGGCGACACGCGCGAGGTCACCATCCGCTACAACCACAACGCCGTCCACGACCTCTACCTCGGCACGGTCCTCAATGCGGACTGCGGCAAGATCAGCGTCTCCGTGGATGACGATACGCCCACCACGCACGATCTGTACCTGTTCGAGTATGGAGGCACGACGGCCAACATCCGGCTGCGCTCGGGCCTGGCCGCCGGGATACACGAGGCCGTGATCACTGCTCTGTTCGACAAGAATGCGAACAGCAGCGGTTATTACTTCTACTTCGACTACCTCTGGCCGCTCGTGCCGCAAGATGCGCCCGACCCGCCGCAGGAGTACCCGGATGTGTCCTTAGCCATCGACTTCGATACGGACCACGGCTACCGCAAGCCACCCGCCTGGCACCTGTGGCAACTTCAACGACTTGGATTCAAAGGCCACGCCGACGTGTACATGGGCGTCTTCTGGAACAACAAGCGGCGGCGAGTGGAGATGTCGTACCCCTATGCCACCGTGCAGTTCTCCGGCACGCCGGTTCCCGGCGACGTCGTCTGGATCTCGATCTCCGGCACCCAGGTGAACCATGCGATCGGTTACGGCGAGACCTTGCAGGATGTCGTGAGCCACCTCCGCGCGGCCATCAACGGCATGTTCGCCGGGGTCTGGGCCGATGATAACTTCGGGACGTCGACGACGCTGCGCATCCAATCGAAGGCGCCCGCGTGGACGTTCCCTGGGATCGGCGTCAGCCCGCCGAACTCCGTGACGCTGACCCTCACGGACAATCTCGCCACGGCGGGCGACGAGGGTGACTGGGAACTGATCGATGCTGTCACACCGGTGATGACCGAAGGCGCGCGGCGCTGGATTCGCGACCTCGCCGGCCAGTTCCAGTCCGCGGGAATTCCCGCTAGCTTCGCCTTCTCGATGGAAGTCTACCGGCCGCCGATGGCCATGGCAGCGCGTTACTGGGACGGCGAGCCGGTCTTCTTGCCTGTTCCATCGCACCAGATGCACTTCGGCACGCGGGTGCGCGCCTATCTCAAGCAAATGTACAAGGAGTGCGCCGACGAGATCGCAGCCGCCGGCCTGCCGGTGGTGCTCCAGTTCGGCGAAACGCAGTGGTGGTATTTCCCGAACGCCTCGGGGATGCCGTACTACGATGACGAGACCAAGGCCGCGTTCGAGGCCATCCACGGGCGGCCTATGCATCGCTTCGTGGCCAACACCGACGACCCGAATGACGACATCGCAACGGCAGACTTCCTGCGCGATCGCATCTGGGCCTACTGCCAGGAGGTGATCGCCTATGTGCAGCAGTTCCATCCGACGGCGGTGTTCGAGTGTTTGTGGCCGCTCGATGCCAATCAGGGCAAGCCGACGCCCGATCCGGGATACCGCGCCCTCAACTTCCACGTCAATCTACCAAACGAATGGAAGACGTCAGCGTACGGTGTGAAGTACTTCCGCGCGGAGGGTTTCGAATACGACGTCTGGCAGAAGAACGCGGTGCGGATGCGCCAGACCATTGAGTTCCCGCTCACGCTCGGCCGCCCGCCAGAGGAGTGCATGTACCTGACCGGAATCTATGGTCCGCCCGATCCGCCGATGGCGCAGGCCTACGGCATGTGGCGCAACCGCGGACTGTACTCGTTCTGCTTCTGGGCCTTCGACCAGTTCTGTCTGAACAGCCGTCCGGTGCCGCTCGAGGTGGCGAGCCAGGCCAGGGCAACGGCGGTGAGCTATCACAAGCCGCGTGTGGCACGGGCGCTGGAAGCCGTGGTCGCGACGCCGGTCGTGGCGGCGGCCGGCGGCGCGCTCAACCGCTTCAAGGCGAACGACAGGAGGCTGAATGGGTAGCAGCTACCCCAACAACGTCGACAGCGCCGCGACGCTCTACTCACCGGCGGATGCCTTCTCCACGAAGCCCCTGGAGACCACGACCACGGCCCAGGTCCTTGCAGGCGACACGACCATCAGCGTGCAGTCCACCTCAGGTGGTTTCGCGGACGCATACGGAGTCGTCTCGGTTGACGACGAGTTGATCATCTACACCGGCAAGAACGCCTCCCAGTTCACGGGCTGCCAGCGCGGCGCATTCGGCACACAGACGGCGCAGCATGCCCAGGGCGCCACCGTGCGCGCCAACATGGTCTCCGGGTTCATCACCGCGCTTCAGTCGGCTGTGCTGGCGATCGAAAACGAACTGGGCACGGTGGTCGCCCGGAACTACGTGCGCGCCATCGGCGACCAGGTTGTCACCGGCGCGAAAACGTTCCAGGATGGAGCAAACTTCGGCTCGGGCGCGAAGGCCGCCACGGGCCTGGTCCGCCTCCCGAACACGGGCGCGGTGAAGTGGCGTAAGGCCGACAACTCAGGCGACCTCGGCGTGGCGCTCAACGCCAACGACCACATCGCCTTCGATGCGATCGTCGATTTCGCACCCGGCCAGACGTTCGGCTCGTTCTCCTATCCGGACGCGACGACCACCAACAAGGGCATCGTTCAGGTCGACGCCGTGGGCGGGATCGCCGTCAATGCCGGCGTGATCTCGCTGGCCAACTCTGGGGTATCACCGGGCACGCACACCAAGGTCACTGTGGACGCGAAAGGCCGCGTTACAGCAGGAGCTTCGCTGGCCGCGGGCGATCTGCCCTCGCACGCGCACGTGGCTGGCGACATCGTCAGTGGCGCGTTTGGCGTCCCGCGCGGCGGCACGGGCCTGACCACCGTCACCGCCAACAAGCTTCTCTATTCTCCGTCCACCGACACGCTGGCCGAGTTAAGCGTCGGCTCGGGTCTCACGCTCGCGTCCGCGACACTGTCGCTAGCCAGCCACACCCACGCTGAGTCCGACATCACCGGCCTGGTCAACGATCTGGCGGCCAAGGCCGCGCTGGCCGGCGCGACGTTCACCGGGACACTACGCGTCGCCGGTGACCAGGCATTCGTCGAGTGCGGCCCATTCCAGACCATCGGCAGCGACCTGGAGAACATGCTCAAGCGGTCCGAGGACTTCTCGACGGTCTGGAGCACCGATGGTGGCTCGTGCACGGTGGCGGCCGACGACACGGCGGCGCCGGACGGCAACCAGACCGCTGACAAGCTGACCTCGAATGGCGACTCGGCCAAGATCCAGCAGCAGGTAGCCGGGCTCGCCGACGGCGGGACCTACACGTTCTACATCTGGGCCAAGGTCGCCAGTGGCACCCGCAGGGTTTCGCTCGCCATCGTGGACAACGCCTACGCGAGCTACCTGGCGGGGCCGACGCAGGTTACGCTCACCACCTCCTGGCAGCGGTTCAAGATCACCGGCACGCTTGCCGGCGGTCAGACTGGGCTCTGGGTGGTCGTTCGCAACTACACCGGCAACGGCGACGAGTGGACGAACGGCTCGGCCATCTACCTTTGGGGCGCCTGCCTCCAGGAGGGGTCGGACCCGAAACGGGCCTACGTGCGCACGTGGGACTCGATCATCGCCCGGAACCGGGCAGGTGTAGCGCTGGGCGCGGCCGTGGTGAGCGGGATTGACTCCTCCGAAGCCCCGCTGACCGTTTACGGGCCTGGATCCAACCTCACGAACGGAATGCTCCTCCAGGTCACGCCAGGCGGGGAACTGATCATCGCGGGCGGCGCCGGCAACGGCTATCGCTTCGCCGACCTCGGCAACGCCAGCAACCCCAGCGGTTGGGCTGGCGTTCTGAAAGTGAAAACTCCGGCCGGGACCACCCTCGGCTACATCCTGCTCTACACAAATCCATGAAGATCCAACTCGATCACATCCAACGTCTCAACCTTCACGCCCTCCTCGGCGCCCAGCGTGGCGACGTCGCCACCATTCGCGCGCTGTGGGCCCTCCAGGACAAACTCGCGCTCTCGGCTGAAGAGGAAATTGCTGTCGAATTGAAACGCGAGTTCGCCGGCGGCCAAGAACGTGTCGCCTGGAATCCGCAGCGATCGCTGCCCGTGAAGGCCTTCGAATTCACCGACGCCGAGGCTGCCCGCATCCGGGCGGCCCTGGAGACTTGGCCTGCCTACGGAGCGGCCGCCGACCGGCGTTGGCTCGAGCCACTGCTCAGCATGATCGCGCTGGTAGATCCTGCTTAAGTCGAAGACATCGCCCGGCGGAGCGTGCTGGAGCGGGGAACTGTGGCCGATGGCGGCGTCACAGAAAAGGTAGCAAAAGCGTCAGGGCGAGCAGTACGGCCGCAAACCTTTTGACCACGGTATTCAGCTTCTCGGGCGTGACCTTACCTCGTGCGTAGATCGCGTTCGCCGCGGCCATCCCCACAGGGACACAGGCAAGGGCCAGCCCGGCACCGGCCAGGACGTCGCCCAAGTAGTGGGCGCCCTTCACAATCCGCGAATAGCAGACCAGGCCCGCGACCAGCAGCATCGCGAGCTTTGCCAGGCGCACTCCAGCCGAGCCGCCCGCGACGATGAGCACGAACGGCAGCGCCAAAGCGAGGCTTTGCGCGGCGTGCCCGGATGGAAATGACGCGCTGCCGTGCCGGTCGGCCACGTTGAGCTGCCCAGCGAGATCGGCTATGGGGCGCGCCCGTCCCAGAGGTCCTTTGAGCAGATTCGCGGCCAGCGTCGCGGCGCAGAAGGAGAACAGCACCACCAGGAGCACCGGGCGAGCCTCCCGGAAAGCCGGGAAACGAACCGATGCGGCGATGCAGGCAAGCACCAGCAGGCAGACGGCGGACATGCCGAAACGCGAGAGAGCGCCGGCGAAGGCCACGATCGCCGGGTTGTCCCGGAACAGATTGTGGGCCAGTAGAAACCGCCGGTCGAAATCCCCTTCCATCCACAACAGCAACGACAGAATCACTAACGTGGCGGAGGCAATCGCGACAAACCGTAGCGCGAACGGGCTCAGCCGAACGGCCGTGAGAGAGTCGTTCATCGGTTCGAATCTCCGGGCGTCCCGATGGACTGCACAGTTAGTCTAGCGGCGGATCTCGTTCGAGCGCAATCGGGGACCGGCGGCGCGGCGCGCGGCAAACGGTGCGCGGGAATCGGGAGGGACTCAGATTGAGATGCGCGTTACCCCTGAGCGGGCTGAAGCTCAGGTCCCGCTTCCTCAACAACGGTCTTGAGGGCCACCACGAGGTCGGCGTGATGCTGGTTCAGGTAGCGCATCACGCGGCTGTTGCTGAGCAGGCGCAGAAGGTACGCCCGCGCAAGCACCAGGTTCAGCGTCTCGGTCCCGTAGGATTCCTCGATCAGCTTCAACTCCCGCTGTAATCCCTCCACTTCCCGCTCCATCTTGGCCAGTTGCTCCGGCGTGAGGCCGAACGCTTTCTTCGACTCCCCAGACCCGACGAGCAGCTCGCGGTTCGTCGCGGCATACAGAGCCCGCACGTAGGGCAGCGAGAAATTGCCCGCCGCCACCAGCAGCTCCGCCACCTCGACCTGGCGCAACGACTTCATCTTCTTCAGCACCTTGAAGGCCCCAGGAGCGATCTGCTTGTTCTTGAGAAGTTCAACCGCCTCTGGACAGATCCCGTCCAGCAGATTCACCTTCTTGCGGATCTGACTCACATTCACGTTCAGGGCCTTGGCGATACGCTGTTCGGACACCCCGTTCTCGATGGCCCTGAGGATCATATAGTGCTCCTGGATCGTCGCCAGGTGATTCACCTTCTTATTGTAGGTGAAGCCTTCCTCCTCGAAGGACACGATGCAGCGGGCTTCCGTCGCGCCATTCTGTTTCAGCACATCGAGCCGCAGATGCCCGTCCAGGAGCACGTACTTCCCCGCCGCACCGTTCATCGGGTAGACAACCAGTGGTTCGATAACGCCCACTTCCGCCACCGACGCGGCGATCTGCTTGTATTTCACGCTCAGCCGAATGCCCGGCGTCACCTGCTTGGTCGGTACGATGTTTCCCAACGGCAACGTGACCGCCTTCAGTTGAAATCCCGCCCTCACGTCGTTTGCCATACTCAGCTCCGGTCTCCGATCTTCTCCGCCAGGTACTTTGGAATGTCGGCCAGGTTCTCCGCGCGCAGCAGCGTCACGAAGTGCTCGTCGTGAAGCAGTTGCTTCAAGGCAGAGACGATCACCAGAAGGCGGTTCTCGGTGAGCTGCGCCTTCTTGACCAACAGCTTCTGCCGCTGGGTTTCCTGGCGGTAGGCGCGCACCAGGGCCTCCTTCGTGGGCCGCGGCTTCGACTTGCGGGAGCCGCCCAAATAGACGCCCTTGCCATGCGTCTCCCGCTGCTCCAGCATCCGGCGGACCGTCCACAGTTTTTGTCCCCGCAGCGTGTTGTCTTCATACGCCTCGCACAGGATGCGCTGGATCTCCTCGTCCTTGGAGTTGGCGATCCGGATGGCGACCGTCAGCGCGATGCGTCCCTTCTCCACCTCCTGCACCAACCGCTCCTCGCCATGCTCCAGAAGATGCAGCATCCCGTGGACGTAGCTGGATTCCAGATCAAGCTTCCTGGCGATCTCGTCGGCACTGACACCACGCTCCTTCTGGCTCCGCACCTCGCGGATCAAATCCACCGTGTTGCTGCGCCGCCGGGCGATGTTCTCGACTAGGCTCATCAACATACGGTCTTCCTTCGATGCTGAAATGACGAAGGCCGGGATCTCCTTGGCCCCGAGGGCGACGAACGCCTCGAGCCGGCCCTGCCCACACACGAGGTCGTAGGAATGATCTCCGTTGGGTCCTTCACGAAGGCTGACCGTGATCGGTTTCTTCAGCCCGACGCGGGAGATGTTCTTAATGATGTCGCCGAAGACGATCTTGTTCCGCGTGCGCGGATTGAGAACATGGATCTTGTCGATGGGAATTACTTGGACTGGCGGGTCCGAACTGCTCATGCTGCCTCCTGAATGCGGGCGCGCTCAGCCATGCCGAAGAAGTAGTCCAGGGTCGGGAAACGGTACGAATCGAGGGACAGGCAGTTGTCCTCGGCCAGGCGGAGCCGCCTTGGGGTCAAATCAATGCTCGGGAGCAAGTAGTAGTCGAGTGGGTCGCTGTTCGACGGGTTCATGCGGATGGCCACAGTGATGTCGGGCTGAAGTCCGGTGTCGAGCCGGATGAGCCACCGCAAGGAGCCGGCGCCGGTGAAGCGACATCGGGCGATGACGAGGGACGCCGTGAACTCGCGGTTGATCTTCAGGATATCCGTCGCCGTATCCCGTTCAATGTGCGCCCCCAGCGCCTCGATCTTGCCCGTGACGTCAGCCACCACGCCGGGGTACATGGCGCGCAGGCGCTGGTTCGTCTCCAGGAACGCGTAATCACGCTCGGGCGTGTAGCCCACGAGTCTGTAGGCGCGCACCAGGCTCTTGAAACGGGACCGGTAGGCAGTGCTCGCGGGCATCCCCTCGCACTCGTCGATCAGGAAGCCGGAGAGCCGCCCCTCCTTCTCCCACAGGCTCTTCAGCCGGTCAAGCATCTCTGCGTCCGAGAACCGCCGGTTCCGCTCGCGGAGGATCCCCTGCGCCATGTAGAAGAGGCTCGGGTCCACGATGGCCTCGTAGGCTCCGTTGCGGCGGATCCACATGTCGGGCGGATTCACGACGCGCTTCTTCTTCAGCTTGAAGGAGACCCGGTTGTAGACGTTGTCGCCGGCATACTTCGGGTTGGTCAGCATCTGGTGGATGCTGCCGCGCGTCCATTCCCGGCCGAGGTCGGTCCGGATGCCTTCGGCGTTCAACGCCCGCGCGATCTCACTTTCCACCCGGGACTCTTCCACGAACATCCGGTACACCCGGTTGACCACCTCCACCTCTTCGGGCGGCCCGGGCACCAGGACGACGCGATCAGTCTGGATGCTCTTCTGCTCCCTGTGCGTCAGGACTCCCTTCTGGTTGCCGGCCTGATCCAGCAACATCCGCCGTAACCCGAGACCCGGTGCTCCGCCCTGGCGATAGCCGAGCTCGATGAGACGGCACTGGCCCGCGAAGACCTTGGCCGACAGCTCGCGGCTGTACTCGCCGGCCATGGCGCGCTTCACGCCCTTGACGATGGTGGCCACCGGGCTGCCGTCGTTGTCGAACTGCTCGGCGCAATAGTGGACGCCGATGCCGGCGCGCCGGCAAATGTACTCGTAGTAGGCGCTCTCGTCGGCGTCCTGAAAGCGGCCCCAGCGGCTCACGTCGTAGACGAGAATCACCTCGAAGTCGGCCTTGCCGTGCTCCACATCGCGAATCAGTTGCTGGAGCGCCTCGCGGCCGTCGATGCGCAGGCCGCTCTTTCCCGAGTCCGCGTAAGTGCGGACGATGATCATGCCCCGCTTTGCGGCGTACTGCCGGATCGCGTCGCTCTGGTTCTCGATGGAGTACTGCTGGTGCTCGGTGGACATCCGTGCGTACTCCGCGGCGCGGATGGTTCGGGTGGGTTGTTCGGGGCCGGGTCCTGTCTGGTCACTCATGGCGATATCCGCGCGAAGGCAAAGCTCTGGGGCCGCACCGTCGGCCGGGACCGGGACACGGCCAAACTCATATATATGGGCCTTCCGCCAACAGAATGCAAGTGATAGATGCGATTACACTTAGATCATTCGGTGGGGCGGCGATGTTCGTCGGCGGCGATCAGCCGGACGCTGTGCCTGTCAAGGGTCTCCCGGAAACGCTGAAGGTGTTCCGCATCCCGCGCCAACCGGCTCAGATCCGGTACGATAACCACATCCACCAGGCCCGCTTCGACCGCCGCCAGGAGCGCGAGTAGGCCCGGGCACCGCGCGTCGTGGGCCGAAACGCCGGAGTCCTCGAAGACCCGCAGAAGCTCGATGTCGGCTGCTTCCGCTACCGATCTGATGGCGGCCACCTGGGCGTCGAGCCCACGCCTCGGATTCGCTTGCTCAGGCGCCGCCACCCGGATGTACCCGACTGCCCGCTTGGATTTCACGAGCCTTCCGATGCCTCGACCACATCAGTCCCTCGACGGGGGAAGAAAAGCAAGTTGGACTCCGGCGAGGTGAGTGCCGATCTCGCCGCGGACACCCCCGTTCCTGCCACAATGAACGACGGGCATCACGTGGGCGAGAGAATCAGCCACACGTGGGCGTTCAAGCTGCGCCTCCGGGCACGGGCATTCGGGTGGCGCGGCTCCCGCCCGGCGATCGAGCGGCTGAAGCAGGCCGTTTCCGAGATACGTGCTGTCGCCCGGCGCGATCAGGTCCACGCCGGCGGCCCTTCACCCGTGCTCGAAAGGTGCGCTGGCCAACGCATGGCAGGGATGCCGTGCAAGCTCGATCTATGACACAATTGTGATTCACGTTGGAGGCTGCGGTTCAGCTTGCGAGCACTCTTCATATTGCTGTCCAGGGACGACAACCCTGTGCCGTACTCGGGATGGGCGAGAGACGCCCTCCATGTACATACGGTCCGGAATCTCGAAAGCTATCGGGCTGACCTCATCGCGGCACTTCGCGCGTTGTACGGTGTGGTTGACGTTTCGAGAGTTCAGTGGCTGGAGTCGCGACTCCCGATCGATGTAGTTCTGATTGATGATCCGCCACCGCACCTCATCGCCGGTATTCGATCTTCAGAGACAGGTCAGTGTGTGTTTTCGAGCGCCGGCAATTCTGAACCGGCTTCCATCGTTTGGACAGAACCATCCGAGGTTACGGCCATGGGAGCAGTTTTTTTTGCGCGAACGATTCGCGAAGTCGCCCTATTCGAAACGGAAAACGATGCCTTGTTCCGCTTTGAGTTCTTCCCGACACACTTGGCAAAGTATTCATCTGGCATCTTCTTTGAAGATCGTCTAGTTCGCAAGCTCTTTGATCTGCGGTTCTTGCCGGCCGGTGCTCACATAAGGCGCATTCGCGACAAGGGCGGCTGGGCCACCCTTGCTGAATTGACGGCGAGAATCGACGTCGAGTTCGAACTTGAAGGGAGGCCACATAGCCGAACGCTCCTTGGAAAGGCCCTTGTTCCCAACGTGCCGTTGCGGCCCGAAGATGCCAGCCGAAGCCTGCAGAATGAGAGCGACTTATACGGCAAGTTGGGCCTGCCGAGCGCAGTTCTCGGAGCCGAACACGGCGTATGCTATCAAATTTTCCTAGAACCGCTAAGACGCCAAGTGGAGGAGTCCGTCGGAGACGCTCGCGCCTCTTTCCTTGGCCAGATCGCCGCTTTCGCGGCTTCTCTCGACCGCATCTTGGACCAGAACGATCATCGACTTGTCGACGAATTCCGGGCGTGCCACGTGATGGACGGAACTCTCGAGACGCCCCATGAGCTAATCGATGCGTTTGGAACAGACGGCTCGGTCATTTATTGGAATGCTCCGGGTAACGACGTGTTTGGCCTGCTCGAAAGAACCGGGGCCGGTCGCTTCTGGGATGCATTGGCTCCGTTGATGCGGGAACAAGAGTGCGCTTCTATACGGAAAATTTACGGAGCCTACCTCAACGGTCAAGGAGTAGCTCCTCAGTGAGCGTAGTGTTATGGCGTTACGACTCTTCTATGAAGACGAGCACCTCGCCGTCGTAGAGAAACCATCAGGGGTTTTGGTCCACCCAACACCAATGAGCCGACAGAAGACATTCCTGGATGAGTTGCGGCAATACTTCGGAAGTACTGATGCCCTTTCAAGCCCGCGGGCATCCGGCGCTAGGCTAGTGCATCGCCTTGATCGCGGCACATCTGGAATCATGATTGTCGCGCGAACTCCCGCTGCGGAGGCAAAGCTGCAAGACAGTTTTCGAGATAGGACCATCAAGAAAGGCTATATCGCTCTCGTGTTCGGCTCTACTCCGAAGACTTTTGAGGTGCATGAACCGATTGGTGAAGTGCAGGGACACCCTGGGAAGTGGGATGTCGTTGCGAACGGCAAGCAGTCTCACACTTTCTTCGAAACAGCATGGTCATCGAACGACTTCAGCTTGCTCCGAGTCAAACCGATCAGTGGACGAACACACCAGATCAGAATTCATACCACCTGGCAGGGTTTTCCAATAGTGGGCGATCCTTGGTACCCAGGCACGTATGTTCCCGTGACGCCTTGGCAGAGGTATCTCTTTGATTCCGCCAAGCGACTTTGTTTGCACGCCTACCACATCGAATTCGTTCATCCGATTCTGGGTGCCCGAATGAAGTTCTGGTGCCCGCCTCCCGACAGCTTCCTCGATATTGTCCGAACTATTTCCACAGCACCAGTAGAAGGGGGTATCTCCGACGCGTCACGCGCCTGATGACTCAAATGCTCGTCGCGTTAGCGCCGTCTTTGAAAGTTGTCTGCTTTATCCGATCTAAGATTTCACGCGCCAAGGTGAGCTGGTCTCCCAATTTCGGCTGGAACACGGATGTTACATACCCCAGATCGCGAAGGAGTGCCGAAGTGGCGCGATAGAGTTCCACTTCGCGACCCAGAGCGGCGATGTTCTCCGAGTACGAGTCGCTCTTTCGATCCACGAGTCTCGCTGTTAGCGTATCCACATCGACGTCCAACAGAACCGTGAGATCAGGCAAATCAATTCCAGCATTAATCGCCTTCACAAACTCCATCGACAGCCCATGCATGCGTTGGTACACCAGCATGGAAGGAAAGTAGCGATCGGCCAAGACTAGATGACCCTTGGCTTTCGCTGGGCGGATCGTGCAGATTAGGTTCCTATATCGATCCGCTGCCAAGAGACAGGCCAGCGTAAAAGCATGCTCGGGCAATTCTCTATATTCACGAACGAGGCTTCCGATGGCCGTATTGCTCGGCTCAGAGATTATTGTCGCCTCTCCACCACCAGACTGCCAAAGCTCAGCAATGAGCTTACAGAGCGATGATTTGCCCGCGCCGTTCGGGCCTTCAATGACTAAGAAGAAACCCTTGTTGTTCATACGCCTCGAGATGCGACTAATGTCAAGCCACGTGAATGGTTGCCATGCATGGTTATGAACCGTTCTTCTTTGATGCCCACTACATGCAAGCCGGCGGCTTCGGATAATCGGCGCAACTCGCGTGCTCGAAAGTGGTGGAATTCTATGTTTTCAGAGGACCGGAAATTCCCGAAGTCGTGGCCCCGCAAGAAATACCACAGGTACCTAACCATTCGGCGCGTTGACCAAGTTACTGCGAAGTCCCGGATGATTGCGCGGCCACCGGGTTTTAGCACGCGCGCAATCTCATTGAAACACACGCGTCGATCATCGGATCTATGCAGCGAGTTCAAGGTACCGATACAGATAATTCCTCCAGCTATGCCAGACTTGAGCGGAAGACTGACGACTGTTGCTTGGATCAATACTCTGTGGTCCACGGACTGCGCCCTCTTGAGCATTTCTCTCGCGCCGTCGATTCCGATTGAATTCGCAAAGCCCAGGGCTTTCAGGTACCTCAGAACTCGGCCATATCCACACCCGAGTTCTACAACGACCGCGTCGCGAGCGATGCACTCCAGGTGCTTCGCAAAATCAAGCGGGATTGTAGACTCGTGGCTTCCTGCTAGCTGATCCCAGATTTGTAGATTCTGGTCCACAGTGTCTACGCAACGGTGAACAAAGCCTGACCCTGCAAATGCCGTCGCAGGCCGTCGGCAATCTCATACAGCGGCAGACCGACGACGTTGTAGTAGGACCCGTCAATTGCTTTTACGAGTACAGCACCTTTCCCCTGAATCGCATAAGAGCCGGCTTTGTCGAAAGGCTCCTTTGTTGCGACGTACCAGGCGATCAACTCCTTGGATAGGACTCCGAAGGTGACGTCGGTGCGGACGTCGATGAGGTCATCGATGCCCTGCTGCTTGCACTTCAGAGATACGCCTGTGAGCACCTGGTGAGTGCGACCGCTAAGACGCTGTAGAGTCCGGACTGCGTCCTCAGCGTCCGTCGGCTTACCCAAGACATGATCGTCAATACTAACCACCGTGTCAGCAGCGATAACCATTGCCTCGGGACGCAGTTCGCTGATTGCCTGAGACTTTCGCTTCGCTAGGAGTCGCACTACATCCAGAGCATGAAGATCATCGTCGACATCTTCAGGTGCGTTGCTTGGCATGATCTCAAAGTCAAGGCCAATTTGGTGAAGCAATTCTCGTCGCCGAGGCGAGGTAGATGCAAGGATTATCGGAGTGCTCATATTTCGTTTTCCTTCTTCTCTGCGTGTCCTTTCGATTCTGCCGGGGCAATGTGTCCAGAGGTCTTCTATCGTACTTCAGATGCGCACCTGAAACCAAAGAACTTCAGATCGTCGAGCGGCAGCCGCCGATGGTCGCGCTCAGCACAACGCAACATTGTTGGGTTGTTCACCCACGAGCCACCGCGAACACAGCGGCCGTCGCCGTTCGGAGGACCTGGCGGGTCAGCCTTAGGGGTTTGCGTGTAGTAGTTCCGCTCATACCAGTCACTGATCCACTCCCAGACGTTACCCGCCATGTCCATTACCCCAAAAGGACTGGCACCGTCTGGAAACTGGTCAACTGTGGTTGGCCCATGAAATTGACTCCCAAAATTCGCACGACCGTCCGGAGATTCGCTGCCCCACGGGAACAGCCGCGCGTTTATGCCACGGGCTGCTTTCTCCCACTCGGCCTCCGTCAGCATTCTCTTTTTGGCCCACTTGCAGTACTCAACTGCATCGGACCAGGAGACCCCCACGACCGGTTGACTGGGTGTAGCGAACCGGCGCTGCCCCCACAGCTCCGGCTCTTTATGCTTCGTTTCCTGCAGGAATACACGGTATTGGCGGTTTGTGACCGGGTATTTGTCTATGTAGAACGACTTCACATAGACACGATGAACTGGGCGCTCATCGTTGAACCAATGATGTTGCGCCCCATATTTTTCTATGACTTCGGAAATCTGTGCGTCGTTGGATCCCATCGTGAACTCACCAGCCGGGATCATGACCATGTGAGATTCATCCTTCTCCCAGAGAATCGAGCGTGCCGGCTGTTGATTGACGATATTCACCAGACTATTCACGAACAGATCCATCCCTCGCTGGTTCGCTCCGTCAAACGGAAAAATCAGGTCGGCGAAGTCCTTTGACGGTTCTATGAGCAACCCGTGCGTCTTCCGGACGGAGCGCTGGTACTGCTCAACGATCTCGGCGAAGGTTTTCGATCGCAGTCGCATCTCGCGACCACACCTACGAATGAACCGAATATCCGCCGGAGTCTCCACGAAGACCTTGAAGTCGAGCAATTCCCGAACCGCAGGAATGGCGAGAACAAGGATGCCTTCGAGTAGGATAATCGGTCGAGGAGTGGTGAGGCTCGGACCTCTCGTTTGCTTCAGGCTCTGGTAGTCAACCTCGACCTTCGGCACCGGCTGACCGGCTTTAAGAGTCTTGAGATGAGTGATGAGCGCAGAGATGTCGAACGCCTGCGGGTCGTCGAAGTTGAATGTTACGCGATCAGCGACGGAGAGGTGAGACAGATCCTTGTAGTACGAGTCTAACGAGATTCGCAGAACCCGATCACTGCCGATCGCGTTCTCGATCATCTCCGCGAGCGTCGTCTTCCCGCTACCGGACCCACCGGATATGCCGACGAGAGTGTAAGGTTTGGGAGTCACGAGCGTTCTCCTTAGGACCCCGCTGTGCCGAAGAAGCTACGGACGACGGTAATGCAGTCCGATGGGCGATCGCAATGCCCAATCCTGATGCACTCCGAGATTGACGGATAGCGGTCGGGTGACCGTTCTTCAAGGCAGGAAAGTCTACCGGTCGAACTTGATCGATGCGTGATTCGAGACCGGCACATATTGCACCAACTCTTCTGCTTGGAACCAGTGCGAGATCTCCTTTTGCGGCTCGTCGGGGTCGTTCTCATTGTCGGAAGCATGTACGAGGTTGTGGACGGGAGCCTTCAGGAGGTTGGAGACGGCTGGGGAAATGCTGGAAAAGTCGCCGCGGATAGTCCCTGGAGCGGCGTCGATGGGCATTGTCTTCCCGGCGAGCGCGCGGACTTTCTTCACGGCGTGGACGCCCTCCAGCACACACGCCACTACTGGCCCGGAAGAGAGGAACTCCGAGTTCCATTTGTGTATCATCCTTCCAATAGCGACGGAGTCCTCTGTGCCGAATTCACGCTTAGGGTCGAGGCCGAGTGAGGCGTACGTGCTCAGGGTCTTGTTGCCCATCTGGCTGAGTTGAACGTCCGTGACGGGATAGTGTGCCTGGGCGTGCTCAAGCGTAGGCTTGACCAGTTTCAGGCCAATAATCGTGAGGCCAACTCGCTCGAAGCGGGCGAGGATTTCACCCACAAGCCCGCGCAGAACGGCGTCAGGCTTCATCAGGACTAGTGTACGCTCGGTAAAAGGTGTCATACTGTTCGGATCGGCGGCGTGCGATCCGTAGGCTGGGCGTGCAGGCTGCCGAACTCAGAGTTTAACGCAACGACCGAACGGCAAGCAAGGAACGGAACCCGTTTTCGTCGGGTCACGCGAACCGGGAGATCGAGCGCCCCTTGATGAACGGCACCACTCGCGTGCGGAACAGTGTCGCTCGCTCAATCGACAGTCGCACCAGCCACGGATCAAGTCGAACGCGCTTTGGCTCGTTGTTCTCGTCCTCGGATTCCCCCCTCATCCCGCAACAGAATCTTTCCTCTTCGTCGTGAGACGCATCGAGAGGTGGCCCAAGACCTCTTTCTGGATCTGTTCTGCGCTCTTCGGGTTGGCCGGCAGCCCGACAACTTCGTTTCCAAAGGATCGGTCAGGATGAACGGTGCCCCAGAGCGGGGTGTACTAGTCCCTCCCTGACGGTTCCATCCCAGTAGGATAACGACCAATGATTGCCAGCGCGCTTTCGCGGATCGATGTGAAACCCGGATGGAGGCTTTTGAGCAAGTGGTTTACGGTCAAGCGGTTCGCCAGTGTCTCTGAGCCGCCAAATACCCTTTGTTTGACTTGGGGAGCCATTCAAATTTCCTTCAAGTCACGACTCCCCAATAGTTTACGCGCACGTCTCCTCTGGCTGCATGCCACCGGCGCGTTTCTCGCGCTTTTCCGAAACAACTTGCGCTGGCGCCAGGGTGGGAGTGGGTTCTCCGTTTCGTGGCCGTGCCGTTTGGGGTGCGAAAGGAACCATGAGGTTCCGCTTGGTAACGCCGAGTTTCGCCTACGGAATCTCGGGTTTTCTCCGTTTACAGGGGTCCTTATTTAACGCCCGGTTGCGCTCGGGCAGGCCGAGAGGAACCCTGGCCTGACTGATCGGCGTGTCGCCAAGGACGGTTCGAAATCGGGATCCCGGGTCTTTCACCAGCAGCGGAAACGCGACCAATCCTCAATGGATTCCGGCGTTCGCGAACACACCGCTCAGCCGGCGACTTCCAGGGCCTGGGACCGCACTCCCTTCGCCGCGCCAACATCACGTGGCGACAGGAGGTCGGCGGCAGCGCGATCGAGGCCTCGCGGATCGTCGGCCACGCCAACACGAAGATCACTGAGGAGTACACGTTCGTTCAGTTGAAACGGCAGGACGACTTAACCCGTCGCATCCAGGACAGACGCGCCAAGGCTGCGAAGCGCGCCAACAAAGTCGTTAACATCAGCACGGAACGCGTCGAACTGCCATTGGCTGCGAAAGTTGGTTGATTGCTCCCAAAATTGACGACCTCTCCAAGACGGTGTATAACCTGTTGAAGCAGACGGAATTGACATCGCTGCATTTACGTGTCATTACTTGTATTGAGTCTGAATCGCATGACACAACCGACGGTTCACCGCCGCACGCCTCGCCCGAAGTCAAACAGATCGGGCGTGCCGATCACGGTTTACCTTGACGAGTCGTTGAACAACCGGCTCAACGCAACCTCCAAGGAACGCCACGTGGGCAAGTCCTCGATCATCCGCCTAGCGGTCGAACGACTCCTGACGCAACTCGACAGCGGACAGCTCGAATTGCCGCTTGGAATATGAGATGAGCGAGAAAACAGAGCGCAATCGCAAGACCGCGACTCGGCCCAAACTCTCCTTCTCTGGCCACGAGACGTTCGTCTTTCGTCATTCATGGCTGAAGAAAGCCGTCGATGCGGTCACGGCCGACGGCGAAGTCTTCACGCGCGAAGACGCGATTGTCACGCTTGGCGTCGGGAGAAACATGGTGCGCTCTATCCGGCATTGGGGCCTGGCAACAGGCATCCTTACGGAAGAACCCAAGAGCCGCGGCACGCGGCTTGCGGTCACCGAGTTTGGAAACCTCATCATGGGCGCTTCCGGGTTCGATCCGTACATGGAAGATCCCTCGACGCTCTGGGCTCTGCATTGGAACATCCTGAGGCAGGAGCAGCGTTGCACGACGTGGCACTACGTTTTCAACAGCTTTCCATCTTCGGAGTTCACCCGTGGGGCGCTGACGCAGTTCGTCGTCGATGAGGCGGGGCGTTCCGATGCGGACGGCCTTGCGGAAAGTTCCATCCGCCGCGATGTGGAAGTCTTCCTGCGAACCTATGTCGGCTCTTCCGACACGCGGCGCGCAGGCCTTGGCGAAGACGCATTCGACTGCCCCTTGTCCGAACTTGGTCTCATCGAAGCGCGCCAGGGAAGTGATCTTTACCAGCTTCAGCGGAGCCAAAAATCGACGCTGGCCGACCACGTCTTTCTTTATGCGCTTTGCGATTTCTGGAACGGGATTTCACAAGCCCAGCAAACTCTCGCTTTCAGTGAGATCGCCTATCGCAAGGGGAGCCCTGGCATCGTCTTCCGCCTTGATGAAAACAGCATCGGGGACAGATTGGAGCGGCTTGACGAGCTGACGAAAGGCAAGCTCACCTATACGGAGACTGCGGGTTTAAGGCAGGTCTACAAGCACGCCGACATAGACCTGAGGGAACTGTTGGAACAGTATTACGCCACAGCCGGCGAATTCCGCGAACTGGAGGTGCTGGCCTAATTGCTCTTACGCGACCTTATCAGCATCGCGCCGCGCTATGCGCGATCTATCAACATTGAGCGCGATGCGCATTCGCCGTCGGCGCTCGAGGGCTATATTGTCACGGCCACGGCACACCGCACGCTACTTCGAATCACGGCCGCATTGGGCGACGATCTGAGCCACCGCGCGTGGACAATCACCGGTCCCTATGGTTCCGGCAAATCTGCTTTCACGCTGTTCCTGTCGAATCTGCTCGGTTTCCCGGGTGCCGATAGCGTGCGCAAGGCGAGGGCCATCCTGAAGCAACAGCAGCCGACCACCCACAAGGAGCTGTTCGAGCGCAAGCACCGGGGTCGTGTCGAAAAAGTCGGGTTTTGTTCGGTACTGGTTAGCGGATCGGCCGGTCCATTGCTGTCGGCTATCGCGGATGCATGCGTCCGCGATATTTCGCCATACTTTCAGCTCGGGCGTCCACCCGGACCGTTAAGAGAACTACAGGTCCTTTACGATCGCGCCGTGGGCGGCGGGACTATAGACGCGCAGGAGCTTGTGCGACTCATCTGTCGGCTTACAGTGACCCTGCAAGAAAGCGGGCGCGCGCAAGGCGTGCTGCTCGTAATCGATGAATTGGGCAAGTTTCTGGAGTTTGCGGCTGGCGATCCTGAACGCGGCGACATTTTCGTGCTGCAATTGCTGGCCGAGGCATCAGCCGGAAATGCCGGCGCGAACCTACTGCTAGTGACTGTGCTGCATCAGGCCTTCGAGCAATACGCGGCCAACCTACAACCGAACCTGCGCGCCGAATGGGCCAAGATCCAGGGCCGATTCGAAGACGTGGCGTATCAAGCACCGCCGGAGGAATTCACCGACCTTCTGGCGGCGGCTATCGTGCAATCGGACGACAGCGCCATCAGACGCCTCCGGAGCAGTGCGAAGGCGCAAGCGGAAGAGGCGTGGACCCTGGAGCTCGCGCCGCGCGGATTGACCAAACAGGAATTCCTCACACGCATGCAGGCCTGTGCGCCGCTGCATCCTACGACCGTGCTGGCGCTGGCCCGGTTATGCCGCAAGTTCGGACAGAACCAGCGCTCTCTCTTTTCCTTCCTTGTCGCGCGCGAACCTTTTGGGTTTGTCGAGTTCCTCGATCAGGAAGTCGGTTCCGGAGAACTTCCCTGTTACCGTCTTGCCGATCTTTACGACTACATAACGTCCAGTCTGGGTAGCGGACTGAACGTCGGCGACGCGAGCGCGCGATGGGCCGAGGTGCAGAATGCGATCGACCGCGCAGCGCAGTGCAGCGAAGCCGAAGTGGCCATCATCAAGAATATTGGGCTCTTGAGCGCGATCGGTGGCATCGGCGAACTAAAACCGAGCCTGCCGGTCTTGAGGTTTGCCACAGCGACAACCTCGGCCCAAGCAACAGCGCTGAAGAATGCTCTTGTCAAACGGTCGCTCGTTGTCGAGCGCCGGTATAACGATACGCTTGCCCTGTGGGAGGGAAGTGATATTGACCTGGAGGGGCGGTTACGCGAAGCCTCGCGCCGGGCGGCGGAGAATTTCAGCATCGCGCAGCGCCTGAACGATACGTGGCGGCCGAGGCCCGTGGTGGCGAAGCGGCATTCCTACCAGAAGGGCACGCTACGGTATTTCGAGGTGCGCTTTGCCGACCTAGCCACTTTTTCGAAGCAACTTGCGCCCGCAAGCGAAGCGGACGGAATTCTGATTTATTGCGTGCCCTCGTCGAAGGCGGAAGCTAAGGAACTGGCGCAACTCGCTACGGGATCGGAGGTGCGCGAGCGCATCGATGTGCTGATCGCCGTCCCCGACGAATGTCGTGCCCTGCGCGACGCCGTCCGGCAATTGGAGCATTTGCGGTGGGTGCAGCACAACACGCCTGAACTTCAATCAGACGCCGTGGCGCGACGCGAGCTTCGCTCGATGCTAACGGTCGCCGACCAGACGGCGTCCGCCGAAGTGCGGCGGCTCTTCGCACCGGGACACTCCCGTAGCGGCACAACACTGTGGTTTCACCATGGCATGCCGCTCCAGATGCTCGATGCGCGGCGCCTGAGCGCCTTCGTGTCCTCTCTCTGCGACCGAATCTTTGAGAAATCACCGGTGCTGAGAAACGAACTTATCAACCGGCGCCTACTCTCATCGGCCGCCGCCGCCGCGCGCCGGAATCTCCTCGACGGGATGATCCAGCGCGGAGCGGAGACGCGTCTTGGGCTGAAGGGCTTTCCGCCGGAATTTAGCATCTACTCCTCGATCCTCGAAGAAACGGGCATTCACCGGCCCGGAGAGAATGGGTATGAATTCGGCCCGCCTGCGCCGGAATCGCCTCTAAACGAAACGTGGCAGGCCATCGATGCCTTCCTCGCGACCTGCGAGGTCGAGCGGCGTCCGGTGGAGGAACTCTTCCGGAAACTTCAAGATCCGCCTTTTGGCATCAAAATGGGCGTGCTGCCGCTCTTGCTCTGCGCGGCGGTGCTGCATTTTGACACGGAAGTGGCCTTTTACGAGGACGGCGGTTTCGTTCCGGAAGTCTCGATTGAGCTGTTCGAGCGTCTACTGAAAAATCCCGAGCGGTTCCAGCTGCGTCGTTACCGTATTGAGGGCGTGCGCAAGGAAGTATTCCGGCAAATGGCTGAAGTGCTGGGCGCTGCCGCGCAGGACAGTCGCGGCGATCTCGTAGCGCTTATGCGGCCTCTGTTCAAGTTCCTGCACCGGCTGCCCGGTTACACGAAACAGACGCGAGCGCTTTCGGTCGAAGCTATGGGTGTGCGCGAATGCCTGTTCGGCGCGAAAGAGCCGGATTTGCTGCTATTCCGCGATCTCCCGCAGCTTTTCGATCTGCCGCCCTTCGAGCCGGGCGCGCCCGCCACGCCGAATGTGGCCGTGTTCATGAAGGCCTGGCGCGCTGCGCTGATTGAATTGCAGCGGGCCTATGACGAGCTTGTAGCCGATATACGCAGTCTCGTCCTGCGCGCCTTCAACGTGCCGTCCGACAATGGGCGGGCGCTCGTGCAGCGCCGCGCTGCCGCTGTCGCCGGGAGCTGCGTCGAGCCGCGATTGAGGGCCTTCGCGCACCACTTGAGCGAATCTGAAACGCCGGACACTCAGTGGGCCGAGGCCATCGGCACGATGCTGGTGGGGAAGGTTCCTAAGAACTGGATCGACACCGACCGCGCCCGCTTCGAAATTTCCCTGAGCGAAGTGACGCGCAGCTTCCGCCACATCGAGGCCATCGTTTTCGAGCGATCGAAGCGCGTCGCGTCCGGCGACGATCCCGCGCGCCTCCTGCGCGTGAGCATCACGGACGAATTCAGCTCGGAGCGCGAGGCCGTCGTGACGGTCGAAAGGCGCGACCGCGACCTACTGGCTTCCGGCATTGTAGAGGTGCGGCAGGCCTTGAGCGCCCTTGGGCTAGACGAGAAGCCGGACCTTGCTCTCGCTATATTGGGGAGCGTCGCCCAGAACTACATCCCGGACGAGAAGGTCGAAAAGCCGAAGAACGGCTTGGCCGAAAGGAGCGTCACGCATGGATAATGCGGGCACGGGTAAGCCCGTCCGCCACGTCCTCGGCCTCTCCGGAGGCAAGGACAGCGCCGCGCTCGCCCTGTTCATGCGCGACCGCGTTCCGCAGATGGAGTATTTCTTCTGCGACACCGGCTACGAACTAGCGGAAACCTATGAGTATCTCGAGCGGCTGGAAGCCTTCTTGGGCAAGCCCGTCGTGCGGCTGAACCCTGAGCGTGATTTCGACCACTGGCTGAACATCTACGGCGGCTACCTACCATCACAGCGAATGCGGTGGTGCACGCGCATGCTCAAGCTCAAGCCGTTTGAGCATTACGTGGGGGAGGACCCCACGATGACTTATATCGCCATCCGTGCTGACGAGGACCGCGAGGGCTATATCTCGACGAAGCCGAACATCACAGCCGTTTATCCGTTCAAGGAACACGGTATCGGCAAGCAGGACGTGCTTCGCATGCTTGACGACTGCGGCCTCGGGCTTCCTAGCTACTACCGCTGGCGCACGCGCTCCGGCTGCTACTTCTGCTTCTTTCAGCGCAAGGCGGAATGGGTCGGATTGAAAGAGAACCATCCAGAGCTGTTCGATCTGGCGAAGCGGTACGAAAAGGTCGACGAGGAAAACGGCATCCGCTACACCTGGAGCCAAAGCGAAAGTCTCTCGGAACTTGAACGGCCGGAGCGGGTCGCGGAGATCAAGCGAAAGCAGGAGGACGCCTTGCGAAACGCCCGACGGCGCGCGCCGTCCGAGAAGCTGTTCCAGATTTTCTCGGAAACCCTCAATGAGGAAGACGACACGGAACCATGCATGATTTGCAACCTTTAGGAGATCGAAAGGCTTATGCCCGAGCGTGGTCTTCGACTGTATGAGCTTATGCAAGCGCCGGAGCTTCCGGGCGTGTATGCATGGTATTACCGGATTGAGCTATCTGATAAGGACATCACCGATTGCATCGCCGCTTGCGACGGCGCGGCGTCGGATGAAGAACGGTGCGCAGTTGTGCGGCTATTTCTCGAACGACGCCTTTTCAATTATTACCGCGAACAGCCCTACACGGCCGTATTGACCGGGCCGCTGAAACCAACTTATACCGGCCTCCTCGAAAACCAGATGCCGATATCGCAATCGCTCGTGTCGCGCATCGCCGCGAGACCTGACCGGTTATGGGGGCTCAAGGAACTGTTGCAGCAGTCCATCCCGTTCTTCGCCAGCCCCATCTACATCGGCGTTGCCAAAAACCTCCGGCGCCGTCTTCTGCGCCACAAAGCGCTCATCGAACGGTATCAGCAGTCGATGGCCGCCGGGCTGATGGAACCTAAGATTGAAACGGATGTCGACGACGATCCGGAGAGCGACAAGGACCACAGCTTTGCGAAAGAGGTGGCAACCGCCCGCAGATTCGCGGCGTACAACCTCGTTGTGCATGTAATGGAAATCGCTACCGACGAAGACGGTTTGCGCATCGACATCGAAAATCTATTGAACCGGATAAATTATCCGTTGTGTGGGAGAAACTGATGGCCGATAATTTGATTCTTGACGACGCCTCGGTGCTCGACCTGGAGATTCCAGGTTGCGTTGGCACGTTTTCGGTGAGGCCTACCGACACGGGCGAATCTTCAATTCCAGTCCGGTATATCCAGACCCACATGCGCTTCACGCTGGACAGCAGCCATCAGCAAAGGCTGTTCGAGAACCTGGTTCCCGTGCGGGAGATATTCGACAATCGCAACCTCGGTTTCGACGAGATCATGCAGCGCGACATCGATGACAGTCGCGTTTCGACGTCGCTCATCCCCTACCTCTTGTCAGTTGGGAAAGGCGAGGCGGTGAAGTTCTTTCCACCCATCGTAACTGTCGTCATTCCGGTCGGCCCGGAAAAGCAGTTGCTCCCTCGGTATCCCGAGTTGCACGAGAGCGCGCAGCCTGAAGGCAAGTACGTGAAACGGCTCTACCGCAGCGGCGCGCCGGGCGACGAGGCGTTCGAGTTTGAGCTCATCGAGACTAACGGCCGGCTCAGGGAATTTGACAATGCGCGCCTTCGCGTCAATACGAGCAAATGCAAGCTGGTGATTGTGGACGGCCAGCACCGCGCCATGGCACTGCTGGCCCTCTATCGAAACCTGAAGGGATGGCCCGACAAAACGGGAGCGTTTCGAGACTACTACCGGCGCTGGTCCGACATCCCCAAGGACAATCTGAAAGACATCACGCTTCCGATCGTCGTCTGCACGTTTCCGACGCTGGCTGCCGGCCAGGCTACGGCGAGCACCGTCATCCGGGCGTCGCGCGCCGTTTTCCTCGCCTTAAACAAGCACGCAAAACCTGTCTCCACGGCAAGGAATATTTTGCTCGACGATTTCGACATCATTGCGCATTTCGAAAGGGACGTGCTGGAGACAATCAAGCAAATCGACGGATCTACGGCCCAGTTCCCTCTGCGGCTGTTCAATTTCGAACTGGATGCGGACGAGAACCGGATCGCGGTTTCTTCAACGATCGCCTTCTCGGGCGTCATGCACCTGTTTTCGATGCTGGAGCGTGTTCTCCTGGCCCCTGACGCGCCGACCGGAATTTACTACGCGTCCCGGAAGTACGGAAATGTGAAATATATTCGCGATACATGCCTGCGGCGTCTCAACGGAGTGAACCTGCTGGGCGACGAGGTCGCAAGCAGCACGACGCGGTACGCGTTCACTCCTGATGCGCGGGATTTGCTGGTCGGATCGTTCCAGACCCGGTACGCGAAGCAAATCGTCAAGGGGTTTCAGACGTTCTGGCCTTTCCACTCGATGGCGGACGCGGCCATCAAACTGGAGGCTGAAGTACGGCTGAAGCATCACGATCTGCAAAACCACGCCAATCTGTTCGAAGGTCAGGGAATTCTCCGGGTCTTTACCTCTTACATCGACCTGCTGGCTGCGGAACTCGACGAGAAATACCCTCACAAGCAATATCCGCCCGAGTTGCGTGAACTGCTTGAACAATTCGAGGGAACGCGGCAGAGGCTGCGGGGATTTCAGGAGCAGTTTTCGCGCATGAGAGCGGTGCAATTACTGTCAGCCATCTCAGAGCCAAAAGTAGTGGACCCGATTGTAAAGGCCATGCACGAGCTGTACCGGACCATGTTCACAACGTCGGCTTTCCAGACGGCGCTGTTCATCACCTTCTTCTCCGCCATTGAGGCAATTAACGCAGACCATCGCGTGACCGGCGATGAGGTGGAGGAGACCCTGTTCGCGGAGTATATCGCGTCGCTGAACGCTTATTTCAAACCCGAATCGGAGCAGGAGACGAAACGGCTGCTGTCCGTGTTTTCGGGAAAGGTCACGGGAACCTTCGGGTCGGCGAACATGAAGATATCCGACAACGCGTACACGCTGCGGCGGATCGTCATCCCCGGCGAACTCAAGCCGGATGAATGGCCGAAATTCCGTTACATCCTGCTGGAGATGTGGAAGTCGACCAATCCGAACCTTCAGGCGCTCATTGACGATCATGTGAAACAGAGTCGCTCCGAGGTGCTGCGGAGCTTCAACGAGCGGGAAATCAAGGAGTATTGCGAAAAACACGGCATCGACGCTAGCCAGATCACCGAAAAGAAACTGAAGGGCATATACGCGTCATCCCTGAAGATGTTCATCGAGGCGCTTACCGAGCTTGTAGGGCCACTGGCCGAGGAAGAGAAAAAGCGGCTGGAGGGTGCTCTGTCGCAGCAACCCGATGTCACGCCGGAAGAGGCTGCGCCGGCAGATGACCTGACGGCCAACCCGGTTTAAGAGGGGGGCCGTATGGCAAGTGCAGACGTTATCCCGCGCCACCGGACGGCCATTCGACGCTTTCAGTATTCGAAGCCGATTTCGCTTGCCGTTTCGCACCGCCTGATCCGCGAGGATTGCACCGTTTTGGATTATGGTTGCGGTCGCGGTGAAGATGTCAGCCTGCTTCAGAAAAACGGGATGAAAGCGGAAGGGTGGGACCCACATTTTCGGCCCAACGTGCCGCTGAGGCCCGCCGACGTGGTCAATCTCGGCTACGTCCTGAACGTCATCGAAAACCCGTCCGAGCGCATGGAGACGTTGCGCAAGGCTTATGCGCTGGCGTTGCGGGCACTCGTCGTCGCCGTGCGTGTCGATCAGTCGCTCGACAAGGGCATCCCGTTCCAGGATGGGCTTATCACGAGCCGGGGAGCTTTCCAGAAAATCTACTCGCAATCGGAGTTCAGGCATTTCGTGGGCGAGACGCTGGGCGTTCGCCCACATGTGGCGGGCCTCGGCGTCACCTACGCCTTCAAGGAAAAGGCGGAGGAAGAACGATACGTCGCGGACACCGCATTTCGCCGCACGGTGAACTATCAAAAAGACGCGGTGGAGGAATTCGCGGCGGACACGCTGGGCGCGGCCCTCATCGCGCACGTTCGGGAAATGGGCCGCCTCCCGCTCGACGAGGAATTTGACGGTTTTGCGGCGCTCGAAGAGAATTTCGGCTCTCGCGCGCGCATCGCGCGCCTGGTCTGGAAAACCGTGCATCCCGAGACGCTGGACGAGGTGCAGCGGCAACGGCGAGACGAGCTTCTCGTGGCGCTCGCCATGATCCGGCTGCAAGGAGCGAAGGCCATGCTGTTCAAGATGCTGCCGTTGGACGTACAGGCCGATATCAAGTCGCTTTGGACCAGTTATCAGCAGTCGTTGAAGGAATCCGATGGCTTCCTGTTCGGTATGGGTAATCCGGCGCTGGTCAAGGCGGCCATCGACGGCGTGAGCTTCGGAAAGAAATTGCCAGAGGATTTCTATTTCCATCTGTCGCAGGAGCCCTTGCTTCCGCCCCTCCTGCGCCTCGTCGTCTTCGCCGCGCGCCAGATCGTGGGCGACATCGAATGCGACCTCATCAAGGTTTCGAACGACGGGCGTAAAGTCTCGTTCTTGCGCTACCCGGACTTCGACCGTGTGCCTCACCCCGAGTTGAAGTACAGCGTGAAAGTTTATCTTCCGAAGGCAGCGCACAGTTTCCGGGATTACGGTGACTCGACCAATCCGCCGCTGCTGCACCGCAAGGAAGCTTTTCTCGACGAGCTGCACCCAGATTACCAGCGCTGCACCGAACTCACGGCCTGCGAAGAGGCTCTGGGCCTCCTGTCTCGCACGGACATCGGTTTCCGCAACGGTTGGCAGGCGGCGCTCAGAGAGAAAGACATCGCAGAAAGCGGATACGAATTGATCGCAGTGGAACGCGACTCAGACTAACTGTGCGCATTGACCCTAATCCACGCGATTGAAAGGAGTTCTGGCCCGCAAGTGGTTGTTCACGCTCGGCGGGCTCTTGAAGGCAGCAAACATGGATACCGGAGGTCTGTGTGCGTAGCGCATCCGCTCGTATCAAATAAGCCAGCGATCACCCTCTAAAGTTCAGCACGGCCAGCGTATATAAACAAGTAGGGGCAGTTAACAGCTCCCCAAGTTTCACCAGACGGCGGGACGACCGCAGGGCGGAGATCGTTGTGGGTGCCGGAGCGCCTGCCAGCAGGCGGCCGGCCGATGCGCCACGACCATCGGTCCCGCCGGATCAATGGAATCCGTCACCCACGTTAATCTGTGTCTTCCGGCTTCCCGCGACGGAGAATCGCGTGGAAAACCGACAAGACCCACCCCCTGACGTAATCGACGAAGTCGCCTCCATTCTTGCGGCGGGCTACCTCCGGATGCGCAACGCCCGAACTCTTCGGGAATCGGGCAACGGAAATCCTGTAGAAGACCTTGATAGTGCGCCGAACCCGAGCCTTCATAGGGCTGGTAGTTAACGCAACCCGAGAAGGAGAAACGATTGAGTCGCACACTGAAGGCGGAAATCGAAGGCCTGCGCCGGATGACGGTAGGCCAGCTCCGGGCGAAACACCTGGAGTTGTTCGGCGAGGAGTGCCGGTCCAACCACAAGGATTTTCTTTTCAAACGGATCACCTGGCGGATGCAGGCGGTCGCAGAGGGCGGCTTGAGTGAGCGCGCCCGGCAGCGGGCCATGGAACTGGCCAATGACGCTAATCTCCGAATTCGCGCGCCAAAGGACGCTTTCGCAGATACTCCCGCTGCCGATCCGGCCTGCGCCGTCGGGGCGAGGGTCGAAGGGGGCGGGGGCGATGCCCGCTTGCCCATGCCCGGCCAGATGCTCACGCGGATGTACAAGGACCGCATCATCAGTGTCCAGGTCCGGGAAAACGGATTCGAGTTCGACGGCAAGATCTACAAATCGCTGAGTTCCGTGGCGCGGGCGGTCACGGGCACCCGATGGAATGGCTTTCTCTTTTTCGGCATCGCGGGCGGAAAGGATGCCGCCAGTGCGTAACGGTCGCCGGACACTCACACCCATGGAGGCACCGGTTGCGCCCGCGTCCTCCAAGGTCACTCATTGCGCGATCTACACGCGCAAGTCAACGGACGAAGGCCTGGAGCAGGATTTCAATTCCTTGGACGCACAGCGCGAATCCGCCGAGGCGTACATCCTGAGCCAGCGTGGGCAGGGGATGATCGCAATGCCGGATCGCTATGATGACGGCGGCTTCAGCGGCGGCAACCTGGAACGTCCCGCACTGAAACGCCTGCTGGGTGATATCGAGGCCGGGAAGGTCCAGTGCGTTGTCGTATATAAGGTGGATCGACTGAGCCGGTCCTTGATGGATTTCGCGCGCATCATTGAGACCTTCGAGAAGCACAACGTCAGTTTCGTTTCGGTTACACAACAGTTCAACACCACGAACTCGCTCGGGCGGCTGACGCTGAATATCCTCCTGTCCTTCGCGCAGTTCGAACGGGAGATCATCGCCGAGCGTACACGCGACAAGATGTCGGCGGCACGTCGGAAAGGCAAATGGATCGGCGGCCATCCAATGTTGGGGTACGACATCGATCCGCGCGGCGGGCGCCTCATCGTAAATCCGGACGAGGCTCAGCAGGTTCGTGCGATTTTTGATCTCTACCTCGACTATCGTGCGATGCTTCCGGTGGTTCAGGAAATCGATCGCCGCGGATGGCGCACCAAGCAATGGGTCACGAAGCGTGGTGATGCACGTGGCGGCAACCGGTTCACCAAAGGCAGGCTCTTCAAACTACTGACGAACTCGATTTATACGGGCAAGGTCCTGTTTCAAGGCCAGACGTATGAGGGCGAGCACGATGGCATCGTCCCACTGGAGACTTGGGAACAGACGCAGCAGATCCTGCAGCGAAACGGCCGCAATGGGGGTGCCGACGTCCGGAACAATTACGGCGCGATCCTCAAGGGGCTCATGCAGTGCGGCACATGCAACGCGGGCATGATTCACACCTACTCATCGAAAGGGACCCGGCGATACCGGTATTACGTCTGCGTTCGTGCACAGCAGAACGGATGGGCCAACTGCGGTACGAAATCCATTTCCGCTCCGGCAATCGAGTCGGCTGTGGTGCAGCAACTTCGCGCGATCGGCTCTGACTCGAGGATTGCCGCGCGTGCACTGCAGAAAGTGGAACAACAGCGGCTCGCCGGGATCTGTGAGTTGAATTCAGAGCGGCAGGCGGCGTTGAATGAACTTGGATTGCTGACCGCTGAACTAAACCGATTGGCACCCCTATCGGCCGACGCCGGCCAAGCCGTTTTGGATCGCATGGCTGATCTCCAGGAGCGCATTGGCCGAATACAACACCGGTTGGCTGAGATCAGACAGGAACTGAACGGGCTCGAAGAGGGTCGAGTGGACGAACAGGACTTCCGCGCCGCGCTCGCCCAATTCGGGCCCGTTTGGGAATACCTGAACACGCGAGAACAGGCGCGCATCATCCGCGCGCTGGTCGAGCGCGTAACTTATGACGGCCAAACAAGGAAGGTCACAGTGGCCTTCCGTACGGCTGGCATACGGGAAATGTGCCGAGGTCCGGTTCCGCAAACGACGATCGAATCACTATGAATTCTCCAGACATCGAGATCGAATTCGAGATAGAGTTGCCCAAGCGACGGTTCGACGAACTGCCCGCGAGGCCGGTGGGTTCCATACCGCGGCTGTCCCGCTTGATGGCTCTGGCCATCAAGTGCGACGGGGAGGTGGCGCGTGGCGAAGCAAGCGACTTTGCCGGCTTGGCGAGAGCCGGCCACGTGACGCGGGCACGCATGTCCCAGATCATGAATCTGGTCAACCTCGCGCCGGATATTCAGGAGGAGATTCTGTTCCTCCCCAGGACACTGGAGGGAAGGGCGCCGGTCACAGAAGCTGCGGTTCGAAAGATCGCCTGCGAACCCTTGTGGAAGCGCCAGCGTGCCCGGTGGCGCGATTTGCTGGAAGATCGCAGGGCACGGCAAGCCGCTGATTTGATTTGACTTGGATTGCAACAGGATTTCCACATGTTTCCACAGCGGAATCTGTCAAGAGAGAAGATTTGTTTCGCTTTCAACAAGATCAGATGTGGATATGTTCGCTGTTTATTCGCCATCTGCTAGAATGCTATTTCGCGTTGCGTCGCAAGTCCCCTTGGGCGCCGTACTCAGGATTTTGGCCTGCGGCACGAGTGCAGATTGGAAGTACCGGCTGCCGCCACTCCGGTGGCTGCCATTCTCGGCTCCGGAGCGGGTGGCAGTCGGGCGTCAAGGACGACACGACAAACATGCCTCAATGCCACCTTCGCCGCTTTTCCAATGCTGAGTTTCTGAAATCAATCAGCTCGGCAAATCTTATCGCCCTTCTACAACCACATCGGGAGTGCCTCGCTGCCCGCGGCTTTCAAATCCAACATGAAAGCGGGCACGAATTGGACTACGATGCGCTTGTTGAAATTCTCGTTAGCCCGGACGCCGCTGTGCCGCGTGAGTTGATGGACTGCCTCTACTATGTCCATGAAATGAGCAGCCCGGAAACCATGATTGCGCTGCTTGACGAGATGCCGCCGGGATTAGTGAGCTTTCCGCCTGGAGCCGATCCGACTCCGGCTGATGTCGCGGCCCAGCTTTGGATCAAGGATCGTGCGCTGCTGGAATGCAAACATTCTGAACAGTTCCTGGTCCGGCCCAAGTCCTTCATTTCCTATCGCGGGGCGCGCGGCTCGGTGGAAACATCGCCGTTCATCACGCCCCAGGCGATCTCCCGCATTGAGCGCAGGATCGACGATTGGAATGAGGCCCACAAGCGGGGCCGTGGTTGCCGGGTCTTCGTTCATCGCCGCGACAGCGAGGTTTGGTGCCTGGTACGCCGGCCAGATCCTCTGCGGCGCGAAGGCGCTCTGGAGAACGGCAGATCTTCCGGCGTCTACTACCACCCGGAGAAGTTCGACAGCGTGATCTACAATCCGGCAATTGACGGCCTTCAGGTGAGTTCGGGGCCCAAGGGCCAGCACCAGCTCTATCGGGAAGTGTTTGGCGAGCACCTGTTTGGTGACACGGGCTACTTCGCGGTTGGTGGATGCTACACGCTCGATCCAATCCGCGAGCGCGGCGAGGCTGTGCTCGACTCCTCAGCAGTGCCGGGCATCCAGTGGATTCGGCTTACTCAGGCGGAAGTTTTTCAGGGCAATGGGCTCACGACAAGATATAGCCACACAGATCTGTTTGCGGCTCTTGGTGATCAAATGGCCACGATTCTGGCGAGCGGTTTCTTCACGAAAGCGACGTTTGCTGTGAAATTCGTGGACTGCAAGACACCACGCTCGATTTCCGTCTGGCAGTCGAGCAGGGCATCGTATACGCGGGACGACGACCGCCTGCTGGTCGAGTCGTGGATGCAGGTGCAGGGGATCCTGATGAAACCGGCAGAGGTTGGGGATGAAGAGGCTGAAGCGGCTCTGGCGGGCATTTGAGGAGCCCTTTGGTATTCGCGGTGTTCGCACCCACTGGCGCAGGATTCTAGGCGATGAGTTCGCAGCCGTGTCGCCCTTCCTGCGCCGGCTCAGAGATCCATCGGATACGTACCCATGCCCGCGGCTGGGAGGCGATGGCTGCCCGCGACGTGTGGTGGTGCATGGCCCGGAGGACATCGTGGCTGTGTGCCAATGTGTTCCGAAAGCGTGCGACACGCTCAAGCTGCAACCGGCGGATATCGTCGAGTACGAGTTTGACTGGAAGCGGTTTTGCGAGGCCCTCTGCGAGTTGCTGCATGTCGTTCCGGTCGCGGAGCCGCTGTCCCTGCACAAGGGCCTCTGGCAGGTGGGATCGTGGGCGGTTAACGCTACGGATCACCGTCCGGTGTTCCTCGTGGCAACCGCAACGCGGACTTCGTTCGATGCCGCAGTGGGTGCCCTGCTGATCGCCCACCAGACAACGTTCGTCGTGCTCTCGCCGACGCTACGATTCAGCGGTGGCTCCGCCATCGAAGGTTTGCGGAGGCGTGGAGCGACACTGCTCTCACTTGAGGATATTCTGCATCCTGAAGGGGGCAAGTTGGTTGCCGCGGGTACGCTCTCGCAACTCGCTGGGAGTGGCACTCGGAGTGAGGGAGCGACGGAAGCCGAGGAGAACGTCTTCCGGCGCGAGCAGGATGTTTGGGCGATTTCCTTCGCCGGCAAGACCGTCCGGCTCAAACATCTTGCCGGACTGGGCTATGTCGCCGAACTTCTTCGCGCGCCAGGCAAGGAGATCGATGCGATCACTTTGACCGGCTACTCCGTAACTGATGCGGCGGCGGGACCGAATGCCGGCATCGATCTGGCGGACGAGACGGCCATCCGGCAGGTGAAATCCGAACTCGACCAGCGGAGGACGGAATTGGCGCGGTTGGCCCCAAACGACTGGGTTCGCAAGGGCGACCTTACCAGCGAAATCGAAAAGCTGGAAGATTATTTGCGGGATGTACAAGGGCTCCAGGGGCGATCACGAAAAGCTGCGGGTGACATTCAACGCGCTCGATCTGCGGCAACCCATGCTGTGAAGCGTGCCATCGATCGTATTGAGAGAGACCATGGGCCTCTCGCCGAACATCTGCGTCATTCGATCCGGACTGGTAACACTCTCCTCTACCTCCCATCGGAACCCATCGAGTGGCGGTTCTGAGCCGTGTGACGCGCAGTGACACATTCTGTGATGCCTGATGTCATGCCTCCTTTTTGAAGGCGTTGCCCGGCGACAAGGAACACAGCGCGTGGAACGAATTCGGCCCTCCTGCCGAACCTCCGATACAGCCCTCGCCGGCAACCCCTCGATAATTTTCCCTGGAGGAATTGCATGAGCGATCTGATGACCAAAGCTGCCCTTTCGGCCCCGCGCCAGCGGTTGCTCGAAACCATGCAGCGGCTTAACTTTGGCCGCATCGAGGATCTGGAGATCCGCAAAGGCGAACCCCTGTTCAACCCCGCACCACGCATTGTGCAGGACATCAAGTTGGGCGCGGAGAATGGTCCGCGGCCGGAACTGAGCACCGCTGACTTCGTGCTCAAAAGCCAGGTTGTGGAGTTCTTCGAACATTTGACACGCATCGGTGACGCTTCGGTCGAAACCATCGAAGTGAAACATGGCCTGCCCTTCAAACTCGTGGTCGAGATGGCGGGCTGAAAGAAGGAACACACCAGACACAGGCTGGCCGTCAAGCGGAAGCCTTGTGGGTGACGCTCAGAAGGGCGATTCCACAAGCTTCCGCTATTTGTTTGGAATCGCGTGGTCCTGAGTTTCACCCACAGCTTTCCTTCGGCCGCAGGAGGAAATGATGGTTCGACAAGACGGACTCTCCGAAATCGACCAATACGCCATTCGCAACATTGAATGCCGGGTTCGGCGCTTGATCGGGCGCTACGGCATCACCGCGGACGAACGCGAGGATCTGGTCCAGCAACTCTTTCTCGAATACCTCGAACGCGCCGGAGGCTTTGATGCAAGCCGTGGCCGCTACACAACCTTTGTGAACTGTCTGATCCGCAATCAGGTCGTGTCGTTGCTGCGGGCCCGGCGGCATCAGCTTAGGCAGGCCGTTCTTTGCCCGTTGCCTGCGAATCCAGGCGAAGACACTGATGACGAAATGCGTGCCACGAATGGCGCTGACCTGAATGAGGATGCATACCGGATGGCCTCGGGGCATGCCACCCGGAGCATGAGGGAACTGCTTGAGCTGCGAATCGACGTATCCCGTGCCCGCGCGGCGCTTCCGGCCGAGTTGCGCGAGATTGGGGATCGGGTTGTCGCCGAGGGCGTGAATGCTCTGAGCCAGTCAATGGGCCGTTCGCCTAGCCGCATTTATCAGCTGCTATGGAAGATGCGCCCGGTGTTCGCTGAGTTCGGCCTGGCTCCAGCCTCGGGAGGCGGGCGATGACTTCTGGTCTGCGCACGACGCCCTGGCGGCATCAGCGACAAGCCGTTGCCTTTGTCCGTGAACTTTACCGATGCGGTAAACGGGGCGCGATGATCGCAGCGGTCATGGGCACTGGCAAATCAGCCATGACGGTTTACCTCAGCGTCGAAGAGGGATTCCAACTGATCCTTATCCTGTGTCCGCTGCGAGTGGTGCAGGTATGGCGTCCACAGTTCGAGATGCATTCTGCCCTGCCCTTCCTTGTGGTGCCGCTGAATGACGACTTCGCGAGCGTACGAGCAAAGCGGGCGGAAGCCGAGCGCCAGATCGGACTTGCCAAGGCGCGGGGAGTGCCTGCGGTCATTGTCATCAATTACGACAGCGCCTGGCGAGCGCCGTTTTCAGACTGGGCTCTGCGGCAGAAGTGGGATCTGGTTGTTGCCGATGAAATTCATCGATGCAAAGCACCAGGCGGTAAGGCGAGCCGGTTCCTGGCGCGGCTCGGCAAAGTGGCGCGTTTCCGGCTAGGACTCTCCGGCACACCGATGCCGCACTCACCGCTGGATGTCTACGGTTATTTCCGTTTCCTGGATCCTTCGATCTTCGGCTGGTCGTTCCACCACTTCCGGCAGCATTTCGCGGTGATGGGTGGCTTTCAGAATCACCAGGTGGTCGCCTACAGCAACCTCGATGAGCTCAACCGGAAGTTCTACTCCATTACCTTCGCATGCGGCAAAGATGTTCTGGACCTGCCGCCAGAAGTGCATATCACCTACACCTGCCAGCTCGACAGCGAGGCGCGAAAAGCCTATCGCTCACTGGAGCGGGATCTGATTGCGGAGATTCACGCGGGCGAAGTCACCGCGGCGAACGCGCTGGTCAAGATGCTACGGCTGCAACAGATCACCGGCGGCTATATCCGCACCGACGACGGACACGATGTCCAAATCGACTCGGCCAAGATGAACCTCCTGCGGGATGTATTGGAGGACATTGCACCCGATGAGCCGGTCGTCGTCTTCTGCCGCTTCCACAAGGACCTCGATGCCGTGAATCGCGTTGCCGATGAAACAGGCCGGCGCTCGCTCGAACTCTCCGGCCGAATGGATGACCTCAAACGCTGGCTGGCTGGAGAAGCCCCCGTGCTCGCCGTGCAGATCGACTCGGGTGGCGTGGGTGTGGATCTGACCCGCGCGCGGTATGCAATTTACTACTCCCTTGGATTCTCGCTGGGCTCCTATGAACAGAGCCTCGCCCGCATCCACCGGCCAGGACAAACGCGGCCTGTCGAATACATCCACCTGCTCGTTGAAGCCACGGTCGACGAAAAGGTGATGGCTGCGCTGGCGCGCCGATCCGATGTCGTCAACAGCGTTCTGCAGCAAATGGGAGGACGGCCATGAGCACCGCAGATCTCCGCTATCGCGTGTTCGAGGTTCGGATGACCTGGAGGCGTGACTCCGAAAAACATCCCACAGGCGCCATGGAGATTGAGGCTATTCTCAACGCTCATCCCAACTACCATCTCCACCGTATTCAGGCCTACTCGCGCGGCGGCAATGAGCCGGGTTTCGTGGACGAGGTCCTCGCGCTTGTTGTCTTGCGCAGAAATCTCAGAACAAAGGAACTAGTCCAATGAACACAGATGAATTGAAGCGTTTCGTCTCACTGGAAGAACGCCGACGGCAGCTCGAAGCCGAAATCGACACGATCAAGGCGGAGGCTGCCGAACTCGAAGGGCGCCTCCTGCCACAGTTTGAGCAGGCCGGAATGGAGAGGGTCTTCATCGATGGCCGGACCGTCTACATTGAGCGCAAATTGTGGGCAAAGGCCAAGGAGGGTGACAAGCCTGCAGTGTGCAAGGCCCTCAAGCGGTGCCGCCTCGGCGACTACGTGGAAGAGACCTTCAACACCAATTCCCTCAGCGCATACGTCCGGGAACTCGATCGTGAAGGGCGGAAGATGCCGCCTTCGCTGGCCGCAGTCCTCGACGTAAGCGAGGTTTTCAAACTCAGAACAAGGAGAAGCTAAGCATGGCAAGCAAGGAAGTCGTGAAAAAGAACCAGGAACCGGCGATCAGCCCCTTCGTCGTCTTCCAGACCCCGGTAGACGATATCCGGGACGCGGTAGCTGCCAATCTCGGTGACGGCAGCATGAGCGCCACCGATTTCGAACGCATCAAAATCCCGGCAGGCGGTGGCACTGCGTGGACGCTGCAAACGCTCGATGGTGAAGAGATGGTCAAGGAACTGACCGGCATCATTGTCGCCTGGCGGGACACTCGGGCCTACTGGAGCGTTCCGCTGGAGCAATCCGACGGAAATATGCCTCCGGATTGCTATTCGCTCGACGCCCGTACGGGTCACGGAAAGCCCGGTGGTGACTGCCACAAATGTGATTTCGGGAAATTTGGTAGCGATCCGAAGGGAGAAGGCCAGGCCTGCAAATTGGTCCGGCAATTGTTCTTCGTGCGCGAGGAAAACCTGTTGCCAGAGATTGTCAGCTTGCCGGCGAGTTCAGTGAAGCCGGCGCGGCAGTACTTCATGCGGTTGGCATCGAAGGCGGTGCCTTGTTACAGCCTCATCACAAAGATCAGTCTGGAGAAGACGAAGAACGCTCAAGGAATCGTGTATTCGCGGGCAGCGTTCACCTCCGGCGGCCGCCTCACTCCCGAGCAGGCATCGCGCGTGAAGGAGTATGCCGCGATGCTGAAACCGTTTCTCGAATCCGCGCCCTCGGCCCCGACTGCGAAAGATGTTCAGCACGGAGAAGGCGAAGTCATCTGACGCGATTTGCACGGAGGTGCCATGGAGGGCGACAAGCTTGCCATCCGGCAGTTCATCGAGCGGGTCCACGGTCCTGAGCCACAAGGCTGGCTGGTGCTGTGGACCCGGCAGGACAAGGCGGCCAAGGCATTTGAAATCGGCGATGGCAGCATGCTTGACGCCGCAGTCCAATACTGCTCTCACCGGGCAGAATCGATGGACGTGTACGCCGCCGTCGGATTGCAGGGGAAGCCTCCGCCAAACGGAAGCCGTGGCAAAGAGGATGGTGTGCTTTCGGTTCCGGGCGTCTGGGCCGACATCGACATTGCTGGTGCAGCACACAAAGCAAAGGACCTGCCAGCCAGCGAAGGCGACGCGCTCTCGCTCGTTGAAGCCCTCGGCATTCCGCCCTCCCTGATCGTTAGGAGCGGCTTCGGCCTGCAAGTTTATTGGCTGTTTCGCGAGCCGTCTATCATCGAAACGGAAGCTGAGCACCAGGAACTGAAATCGCTTTCCCGCCGTTTTCAGCAGTTTCTCCGGATTCAGGCACGGGCGCGGGGCTGGACACTCGACCCGACAGCAGACCTGTGCCGGGTACTTCGCGTTCCCGGAACGTTCAACCGGAAGATCCCGAACGATGTTCGTCCGGTGACTGCGGAGTATTTAGACAACGCATATTCCCATGACGACATAGACGAGATGCTTGCCGGGATTGACGATCCCGGGGCTGCGGGCATTCAGGATTCGCAGCCAGAGCTCCCGCCGGCGAAGCTGCCGCCCATCCTCGACGGATGTGCGTGGATGCGCCACTGCCGGAGCGATGCTGCGGCACTCCCAGAGCCGGAGTGGTATCGGATGCTCACGGTTATCGCCCGGTGCGAGGAAGCCGAGCGGTGGGCGCACGAACTAAGTAAGGCCTATCCGAAATACACCCGCCGTGAGACGCAGCGCAAACTACGGCAGGCCTCAAGCGGCAATGTTTCGCCGGTCACATGTGGGTTCGTGCAAACCGACCTCGGCGGGGAGAAGTTCTGCGGAGAGTGCCTGTTTCGCGGCAACGTGAACTCACCCATCGCCATTGGCAGACTGGACACAGCCAGCGACGCGCCATCCGCCGAACCGGAACAGTCATCGCCCGATCCCGCAGATCCCATTGCTGCGGCAGGTGATTCATCGCGGCCACCAGAGTCTAATGTGGCCTCGAGAATCGAGCGTTTCACCGACCTCGGAAATGCCAGGCGCTTCGCTGCACGATACCGCGGCCATCTCCGCTACTGCGAGAAATGGGCTCGCTGGTTTGTCTGGGATGGAATGCGGTGGCGGGAGGACGAGAAACTCGAGGTTTACAATCTCGGTGCTGCCCTCATCCGCAGTTTGTATGGGCTCGCCAGGAAGATCACAAATCAGGAGGAGCGGGACGCCTTCCTTGCTCATCTGATCAAATCCGAATCCTGGCGGGCGATTACCGCCATGATCAACCTGGCGAAGGCCGATCCTGCGATCGCGATTCGGCCGAGTGATCTCGATTCCGACCCATGGCTTCTGACAGTTCGCAACGGGACAATCGACTTGCGCACCGGTCAGTTGCGGCCGCACAGCCAGCAGGATCTGATCACGAAACTCGCTCCAGCGGTATTCGAGCCGGGGGCAACCTGCCCAAACTGGCTGGAATTCCTCTATATGGTCATGAACCGGCGATCAAATCTGGTCGCCTTCCTGCAGCGCGCATTCGGGTGCTGTCTAACGGGGATAACCAGCGACAAGGCGATGTTCATCATGTACGGTGCCGGCGGCGACAACGGCAAGTCGACGATGGTGGACATCATCCAGCGAGTGCTGGGCGACTATGCCACGCGCACTCCGGTCGAGACGTTCCTGAAGAAGAAAGAGGGCGCTATTCCCAATGACGTTGCCAAGCTGAAGGGCGCGCGGTTCGTGTGGGCGTCGGAGAACGAGCGCGGTTCCCGGCTCTCGGAGTCGCTGATCAAGGAGATGACGGGCGGCGACAAGATGTCGGCACGATTCATGCGGGGCGAGTTCTTCGAGTTTTATCCCGAATTCAAAGCCTGGCTGGCAACGAACCACAAGCCGCAGGTCCGCGGCGACCGCGCGCTGTGGAATCGTTTGAAGCTAATTCCCTTCGACGTGACCATCCCAAAAGAACAGCAAAAGCCGCGTCACGAAGTCACCGCGATGTTCCAGGCGGAGTTTTCGGGCATCTTGAACTGGGCCGTTCAGGGCTGCCTCACCTGGCAGCGCGAGGGCTTGGGCGTGCCTGAAGAAGTCGTCGCCGCCACCCGAGAGTACGAGGCGGAACAGGACACATTTGCGATGTTTCTCAGCGAGAAGTGCGTGTGCACACCCAACGCACGTGCCTCGTCAACGGCGCTCTACAAGGTGTATCGCACCTGGGCCGAGGAGCACGGCGAAGTGCCGGTAAGCCACAAGGTGTTCAGTTCCTTGCTCAGCGAGCGCGGGTTTCAGAAGCTCCGGCAGACCGCCGGTATGGTCTGCCTCGGTGTGGGTTTGCTTGCCGAGAACGTCCACGACACGCCCCCACGGGGCAATGGAAGTGGCCGCGGAAGCGGGAAAGATTGGGCGACGAGAGACGAGGAAGGAGAAGAAATTTGATGCATTGCGCCGAGAATCCATGTAGCTTTCGGCACAACCCTACATACGGTGCACGCGCAAGTGGTTTGTTTTCAATATCGGCTTCTCGCCATGTAGGGTTATGTATGATTCACCCCTATTATCCGCATAAGCGCGCACGCGCACGCACATATAGGGAAATAGGTTTTACCCTACATAACCCTACATCCCTACATGGCGGCTGCATCTCATCGGAGGGCTTCCATGGAAGTTGATGCTGTGTTTGGCCGGCTGCTCGAGGCAGGCGTTTCCGTCTGGCTCGATTCCGACGGCAAGTTGCGGATCGACAAAGGTGCGCCCGAGGAGATCAAGCAACTCGTCCGCGAGCACAGGCAGGGAATCATCGACGTGCAGAAGGCCATCGCTCTCATGAACGACAGAGGCATTCGGATCATTCGTCTCCCTCTCGGCCATCACGCACTCGCGTACCGGCCAGGCACTGACTTGGCAGAAATTCGCTGGGCGGCGAAAGTACTGCGCATGGATGCAATGCCGCTCGTGATCAACGACGAAGGCCTGCATTGGATGACTTGGGATGAATGGAAGCTGCGCCGGCGAGTTTGGGCAGAAGAGCCACCGCAGCAGCCCACCGCCAGTGTGCAGCCGAAACTGCAGTTCGGGAGGAAGACCGCGTGACGAGCGAACGTGCGATTGTAAAGGCCATCCTGCGCTACCTCAAGAGTCTGCCCCGTTGCGTGGCGCGCAAACGCTGGGGCGGCGGGTTGGGTGTTGCAGGTGATCCGGATATCACCGGCTGCATTCACGGCCGCCACTTCGAGTTCGAGGTCAAGCGTCCTGGTGAGCGCCCCACGCAGCTACAACTGCTGCGTCTGCGCGAATGGAAGGACGCCGGCGCGATCACCGGTGTCGTGACGAGCACCGCGGAGGTGCGCGAACTGCTGGAAAAATCTTCTGCGGAGGCTATAAAGATTTAGTGCCGCTGCGTATATATCCAGTAGAGGCTCAGTTCGACAGACCGGCGCATCGCGCACCCTCCGAAAGAATCCCTCCAATTTGTATTTCTTTGCGGGCATACCCGCGATCCCAGCAGGGCAAGGAACGAGAACTGTGCGCAAAAGCATTCATATCGAGAATCCGGTTTCGGGCTGTGGATTCACATCATTGAATCGAGCCAGGCGTTTTGTCGCGCAGGGAAGGGCGGAGTGGGTTGAGCCGGACGTCTCCATTCGATTCATCAAAGGAGACCACCGCCACAGTTCAGCGCAGAAGTCAGTAGATCTCACGCGCTACTCGTATGACCGCTCTGCGCGCACCGGCATGGCGCAGCTTTCGGAGTTGGCGAACCTGCCGATGGTCAGGCCCGGCGTGCTGCTGGGCCTCGGTAAGAGGAAAGGCGCCAGTAATTTCACCTTCTCTGCCAACCGGGGGCTATGAATCCGCATGTTTGCATTTGAACTTAGTCAAGCGGACATCAGGGCACAGTCGCCTGTCGGACGCCTTGCCGACCTGCCCATCGAGGATGACTACTCGGAAGAGTCGTTCCCGGACGAGGATCGCGATGGCGATCTCGCGTGGCGAGCGCAAGAAGCCGTTGCCGCCAGCGAATTGCGTAAGTGGGCCAAGCGCCCGTACAGGGAACCGGGATGCGTTGTCCAGAATGCCTGAGTGATGACGTGAGGACACACGAGTACGACTATGGCATCTGTCCTCAGACGGGCTATCACGACGCTGGCGAGCGGTTCGATTGCCGTGAATGCGGAGCAACCGGCGACGCTGGCGAGATCGTTGATGACACTGAAACTGCTTAGCAATTTTGGGTCCTTCCTGGGCCTCTCGGGGGCGGGTGGACCGATGGCACCAATTCGCCACCGTCAGAGGGCACAACAGGTTGTCGGGTTGTCGGTTGTCAGCCGACCTCAAGCAGTGGCGCATGGTTCTTGGGAATCGAGAGTGTTTGTGATGCGCTGGATTGGACGCCGCATTCAGGTGGTGGACGGAATTCGTGACTGCTGATCGCATCACGCCCGCAATGGCTCGGCGCATCGAGTTGTGGCCGGTGGAGCGGTTGGTTCCTTACGCCAGGAACGCGCGGACACATTCGGCGGAACAGGTTGCACAGATTGCGGCTTCGATTGCCGAGTTTGGGTTCGTGAATCCAATCCTGGTCGATTCTCGTGACGGCATCGTGGCCGGACACGGGCGGCTGTTGGCAGCGCGCAAGCTCGGCTTGGCTGAGGTTCCGGTGATCGTTCTCGATCACCTCAGTGAAACACAACGCCGAGCCTATGTTCTTGCCGACAACAGATTGACGCTTAGCGGCGGTTGGAACGAAGATCTCCTGGCGGAGGAACTCGCGGCGCTCGAAGGGGACGGTTTCGATCTCGGTGTCATCGGCTTCAGCGAGCATGAGCTTGCCGAGTTGATGGCCGAGCCGGATGATTCTCCCACGCCCGCTGCCGAGCAAGAAGTCCCGCCGCTACCTGCCAAGGCGGTCACAGAGCCGGGCGACCTGTGGCTCATCGGGCCGCATCGGTTGATCTGCGGTGACTGCCGGGATGCTTCGGTGATTGCGCGGTTGTTCGAAGGCAGGAAGGCCAATGTTGTGGTGACGTCGCCGCCCTACGCTACGCGGCGCGAGTACGATCCGGCGAGCGGCTTCCGGCCGATTGCGCCCGATGATTACGTGGAATGGTATTGCGAGGTGGCGGCGTCGATCGCCTCCGTGCTCGCAGGCGATGGCTCCTACTTCCTGAACATCAAGGAGCACGCCGAGGATGGGCAGCGGCATCTGTACGTCAAGGATCTGTTCATCGCTCACGTGCGCCAGTGGGGCTGGCGCTTCATTGATGAGCTTTGCTGGCGCAAGACGGACAACGGAGTGCCAGGCGGGTGGAACAATCGCTTCAAGAATGCATGGGAGCCGATCGCGCACTTCAGCCGCGGAGAGACCATCAAGTTTCATCCATTCGCTGTTGGGCACCGGTCTGAGGACTGCTTCGACTATTCGCCCGACAATCCGAAGTCGGCTTCGGGCAGCGGTCTGCTCGGCACCGGCGCGCGGGGCAAGGCGGCAGGCAATGAGGGTAGCCGCGAAGAGGATGGCCGCCACGCCGGGATTGCCCGGCCTTCGAACGTGATCGAGGCAAAGTCGGAGTCCGGCCAGGGAAGCCACTCAGCGCCGTTCCCGCGTGCTATCCCGGAGTTCTTCATCAAAGCGTTTTCGGATTCAGGCGACGTGATCTGCGACCCTTTCCTCGGCTGCGGAACAACGATGGCCGCGGCGCATGTGCTGGAACGGGCCGGGTATGGCATCGAGATCAGTCCGGCGTACTGCGACGTGATCCTGCGCCGGATGGAGCATCTCACCGGTGTCGAGCCCACTCTGGCGACCGGAGAGAAATTCAGCGAGATTGCCGCCGGGCGCGGTCCCGTAAACGATGGCGATCAGCGGCAGCGCACCAAAAGGCCCACTGCAAACGAAGTTCAGTTCAAACCCAAACCAACAAGGAGATGAAATACACTATGCCCGAAGCAGCCACTCCGAACCAGGCCGAACGCGAGTTCGAGACTGGAGCGGATGAAGCATTCAAGAATGCGAACGCCACCGGCAGCGCCACCCACAACGAGAACCAGCGGGTGACGTACGCCAACATCAAACGCACCTACGACGTCTACCAGGACCTGGATATCCAGGCTGCGCGTCAGGCTCTGATCGAGCAGACACGGCTGAACCAGATCGCTTCTCAGGCCCTGCAGAACGCTGTCGAGACGGCCAACATCGTCAGCAAGCGGACGATCGAGCTCAACAATCTGGCGCATGACTCCTTCTGGAATCCCGTTGCCAGTGGCGCCGGAATGAACCTCACCGCCGGTTCGGTTCCGGCGAACCGCGCCACCGACGTCAGCGCAGCCGGCGTGGGCGTCGATGCGCAGGCCGTGGCCGCCGCTGTTGCCAAGCAGGTGGACGCGACAGTGACGCCAGTGCTCGCCACCCTCCAGCAGATCGTCCAGGCCCTGACCTCGGCCACCACGGCGATTGCCAACACCGTAAACCAGACGCAGCCCAAGAGCGCCTGAGGCACTCCTCCGACCTGGGGCGGTTCCCACGAGCCGCCCCGATTTTTCCAAGAGAGAGACAACCAATGAATACGTTGCTGATCGTTCTCCAGATGCTGCCGCTGGTGCTCGACGCGGTCCGGGCCGTCGAACAGGCAATCCCACTGCCCGGGCAGGGCAAGAGAAAGCTGGACCTTGTGTTGGATATCCTCCGCACCGCCTACGACGGCGGCGTCGTGGATGTCGCGCGCGAGTTCAGTTGGCAGAAACTGGTCACCATTGTGGTCCCGATGATCGCCCGCATCGTGGACGTCCACAACGAACTCGGGCTGTTCCAAAAGCCTCAGCCGAGCAAACCATGACGGACCTGCAGGTAGTGCGTTGGCCGGTCGAGAGGCTCATTCCTTACGTCCGGAATGCGAGAACGCATAGTGACGAACAGGTGGCCCAGATCGCGGCGTCGATCGCGGAATTTGGGTTCGTAAATCCTGTCCTTGCCGGAGCCGATGGAATCCTCATCGCCGGCCACGCCCGCCTGCTGGCCGCCCGTAAACTACGCATGACCGAAGTGCCGGTCATCGTGCTGGATCATTTGACCGAAACACAACGGCGCGCCCTTGTTCTGGCAGATAATCGCTTAGCGATGGGTGCCGGATGGGATGAAGAGATGTTGCGCCTTGAGTTGGAAGCGCTGCAGGACGATAGCTTCGACCTGGATACCGTTGGCTTTACCGACGATGAACTCGAAACTCTGTTGCGCGAACCAGAGAGCGAGGCAGCCCCTGGCTTGACGGATGAAGACGCCGCTCCGGAGACACCGGAAACAGCAGTCACCGTTCGCGGCGATGTGTGGACTCTCGGCGAGCACCGGCTGTTGTGTGGCGACTCGACTCAGATTTCCGATGTGGAGAAAGTCATGGCGGGCGGGCTCGCCGATATGGTTTTCTGCGATCCACCGTATGGCGTCAATTACGGCGCCACCATGAAGGACAAGGTTCGAAAGAAGTCCCGCAAAATCGCCAACGACAACCTCGGCGATGAGTTCGGGCCGTTCCTGTACGACGCCTGCGTCAATCTGCTGGCGGTTACCAAGGGCGCGATCTACATCTGCATGTCGTCCTCGGCGCTGCACACCCTGCACCGCGCCTTCACCGAGGCAGGCGGCCACTGGTCGACATTCGTCATCTGGGCAAAGAACACCTTCACCATGGGCCGCGCCGACTACCAGCGTCAGTACGAGCCAATTCTGTATGGCTGGAAAGAAGGCACGGACCATTACTGGTGCGGAGCGCGGGACCAAGGCGACGTGTGGTTTGTTAAGAAGCCAGTGTCCAATGACCTCCATCCCACGATGAAGCCTGTGGAACTGGTGGAGCGGGCAATTCGCAACTCTTCGAAGACGCGCGACACCGTGCTCGATCCATTTGGCGGTTCCGGTTCGACGTTGATCGCCTGCGAGAAGACCGGGCGACAAGCGCGGCTCGTTGAACTGGAGCCGAAATATTGTGACGTGATCGTCCGCAGGTTCCAGGAGCATAGCGGCAAGAAAGCGACGCTCGAAGCCGATGGGCGAGCATTCGCAGATATTGCAGCCGAGCGGCTGGGGGTGACGGCATGAATCGAGAGATGCCGCCGCGAGGCCGCGGCTGTGGAGGCCGAGATCCGGGCGGGCAATCCCGACTTGCAGGGACTCTGCCTCGCGTTGTCTGACTGGTCCGCTGAGCTTCGCATTTTGGAGACTCTTCCATGGAAAAGCAAATTCTTCAACTCCTGATTCCCGTTATCGGGTTGGTGTCTGGTCTGATCGCAACGTACGTCAGCCTCCAGAACCGGGCGTTGCTTGCCGAAGTGCGCCGGGAGATGGCCGAGATGGAGACACGTTTGTTTGAAAAATTGAATGGCAAATACGTGAGGAGCCAGGAGTGTGCACTGCGCGAGGCCCTCGTTCTGGAACGGATCAACGCACTCGCCGAGGACCGGAACAGAATCGCCGCCGGCGGTTGAAGCCGGCGGCGGCGAGGAGAGTGAGTTGCTACTGGACTTGGATGCGGTAGACGCGGTCGCCCGATTCGGTTTTGATGGACTCGATGGTAAGGCCCATCTTCTTGCCGAGAGCCCCGGAGATGAAGCCGCGAATGCTGTGAGCTTGCCACTGGGTAGCGTCCGCGATGTTCTTGAGACTCGCACCTTCCGGGCGGCGAAGCAGTTCCAACACGATGGCCTTCTTGCTTCCTTCGCGCGCCCCTTTGGGCCCCGTGGCGTCGTCCTTGGCTTTGGACTGTCTGGTCGCCTTGGCCTTCTTCGGTGCGGCGGGGGCAGCCTGTGGCGCGACGGCGGGCGTCAGTGTTTGGATGGCGCGCCAGATCCGGGCTATGGCCGTCTTGCGGTCCGTGAACTTCCTGACCGGCTTCAGGGTGTCGAAGGGCACCACTCCGGCGAAGCCATTCCAGACCTCGACGAAGCGCGTGATAGGCCAGCCGGAGGAGAGCTTGGCGAACTCCTTCTCGCTGGCGAAACCGTCTTGGCCTGCGGGAATCTGCTCGGCGGCAGCGAAGGCGGTGATGTTGTTCTCTGTATCAATCGAAAAAGTGGGCATGATTGGTCTCCTGTTTCAGAACTCGATCTTGTCTACGATCCGGCGCGCCTCGTCGGGACTGATGCCCGGCGCGGCGTAGGGAACTTCAAAGCGGAGGCGGGCGGCGGTCCGGATACGGATCTCCCGGCCTGTGGCGAGGTTGATGCCGTACCAGCCGCCGCGCGCGTGTTCACGACTGATGCGGACTTTGGCCAGCGTGCCGCTGACCTTGACAATGTAGGTCGATCCAACCCTGACGTTGTGCTTCAGCATTGTTCAGTACGCCAGTCCTTTCTGATCCACCGCACTGCGGTCGCCGAGGTCGGCGCGGACGTAGGCGAGTTGCTCGGTGATCCGGCCAAGGTCGCCGGCGTAGCCCCAGTCGGCGGGCTCGGCAGCCTGTTCCTTCTGGTGGGCAGCCAAGCGGCTGGTGATGCGCTTCAGCAGGTCCTGGGCTTCGGCGTGGCGTTCGGCATAACAGGCTGCTGCGGTTTGCTTGGTGGCTTGTGACTTGGTGTTCCTCATCGCGAACCCATTCATCACTTCGGTGGCGCATAGAAGCAAGCAGAATCTGCGAGTGAATCGCGAGAAAGTTCAATGCCCCTGTTGAGCCTCCGGGCCTACGCCAGGCATCGCGGTGTGAGCTTGGCGGCTGTGCAAAAAGCGATCCGCTCCGGGCGCATTGCCACCAACGCGGACGGCATGATTGATAGCGACAGCGCAGATGCCGAATGGGATTCAAAGACGCGTCCGGGCCAACGACGTACGAAACCGGCAGCACCCCCGCCACGAGAATCGGCAGAGCCTCCTGTCGCGGCGGGGCTCGACTACTTCCGCGCGCGGGCCGTCCGGGAAAACTATCTGGCGCGGCTCGCCAAGATCGAATTCGAAGAGAAGACGGCAAAGCTGATCAGCCGCGACGAGGTCCAAGTGGCGGCGTTCACCAAGGCGCGCACGGTGCGCGACAACATGCTGAACATTCCGGATCGCCTGGCGGCCACACTCGCGGCCGAAAACGATGCCGACAAGGTGCACCAGATTCTGACCGGGGAGATTCGAAGGGCGCTCGATGAGCTTGCAGGCGCAAACGGCAACTGAGGTTTACGATGAGGCGTTCCACGCGGGCCTGAAGCCCGACCCGCTGCTGACGATCACCGAGTGGGCCGACCGTTACCGGCGGCTTTCGGGCAAAGCCGCCAGCGAGCCCGGCCCGTACCGCAGTGACCGCACACCCTATATGCGGGAGATTATGGACTCGCTGTCGCCTTCCTGCCTGATAGAGCGTGTCGTGTTCGCAAAAGGCGCGCAACTCGGCGCGACAGAAGGGGGCAATAACTTTGTCGGCTACGTGATCCACAAGTCACCCGGGCCAATGATGGTCGTGCAGCCAACCGTCGAACTCGCCAAGCGCAACTCGAAGCAGCGTATCGATCCACTGATCGAAGAAAGCGATGTACTGCGCGATCTGGTGAAGAGCCCGCGCTCGCGCGATTCGGGGAACACAGTTCTATCGAAGGGGTTCCCTGGCGGCGTGCTGGTAATGACAGGCGCAAACAGCGCGGTGGGGCTGCGCTCGATGGCGGTGCGGTATCTGTTTCTCGATGAGATCGACGCTTATCCCGGCGATGTCGACGGCGAAGGTGATCCGATCAATCTGGCCTTCGCCCGCACGCGCACCTTTTCCCGGCGGAAAGTATTCATGGTGTCTACACCGTTGGTTGCCGGGTTGAGCCGCATCGAAGCGGCATACGCGGAAAGTGATCAGCGCCGTTACTGGGTGCCATGCCCGCACTGCGGCGAGTTTCAGGTTCTGAAGTTCGAGCGCCTCCGCTGGCCCAAGAGTGAGCCGAAGAAGGCGGCTTACTACTGCATCGCGTGTGAGCAGGCTATTTTCAATCACCAGAAGAACGCGATGCTGGGCCGCGGCGAGTGGCGGCCCGAGGCCGAAGGCGACGGACGCACGCGCGGCTATCATCTGTCGAGCCTCTACAGCCCGGTGGGTTGGTATTCGTGGGAGCGTGCGGCGGAGGATTGGGAGAAGGCGCAGAAGGACGTTGAGCGGCTGAAGTCGTTCGTGAACCTTGTGCTGGGCGAATCCTGGCAGGAGCGCGGCGACGCGCCGGATTGGCAGCCACTTTACGACAGGCGAGAGGACTACCCAATCGGCACTGTCCCGTTCGGCGGTCTGTTCCTCACTGCGGGCGCGGATATCCAGCGGGACCGCATTGAAGTCGAGGTTGTCGCGTGGGGACGGGGCAAGGAGTCGTGGTCGGTGGATTACCGCGTGCTGGTGGGCGACACTGCCAGGGCGGATGTCTGGCGGCAACTGGATGGTGTGCTGGACGAAGAGTTACCGCATGCGAGTGGCATGCGGATGCCGATTCGCGTGCTGTGCGTGGATTCCGGGTTCAACCCGCGCATCACCTATGACTGGGTGCGCGGGCATCCGCAGGCTTCCTGGGGACCGGCAGGCTCGCGCGCCTCGAATCCGAAGGCTGCCGTGGCGGTGAAAGGAACAGCGCGGACGGACCGCCTGATTCTGGGCGCCTCGCCGGTGGATGCAAGCAAGCGGCGTGGCACACGGTTATGGACGCTCGGCACGCCGGTGGCGAAGTCCGAACTCTACAGTCGCCTGCGCCTGGTGCCGCCGACGGAAGAAAGCGGTGACCCGTTCCCGGCAGGTTACTGCCACTTCCCTCGTTACGAGGCCGAGTATTTCCGCCAGTTGACAGCGGAGAGTTTCGTCAAGGGGCACTGGGTGCTGAGCGCAAACACGAGGAATGAGGCACTGGACGCGAGAGTATATGCTCGTGCGGCAGCTTCGATCTATGGCATCGACCGCTTTGCCGAGAAGCACTGGCGCGAACTCGAGGCACTGCTGCCTGCCCCGGCAGCACAACCGGAAACGACACCTGCGCTTCCGTCACGCCCCGTGCGTCGCGTCACGGTCAGTTCGAACTGGATGAAGCGATGACACTGGCGGAACTCGAAGCGCAGCGGGAGACGCTGCTGTCCGCGTTGAGCGCGCCGGACTCGGTCAGCTTCGGCGACCGATCACTGCGACACCGCAGCCCGGAGCAGATCCGCACAGCGCTGCAACAGTTGGATGCCGAGATCGCGAAGGTGAAGGCCGCGGAGTCCGCTGCTGCTGCGACTCCACGTGTGATTCGAACTCATACAGGCAAGGGTTTCTGACGATGGGTTACTGGCGGAATCTGATGCGAGCCGCGCTCGCACCGGTGATTGGCGCGGCCGCCGGTTACGAAGCCGCTGCCGCGACGCGCCGCACGCAAGGGTGGAACCCGTCGACGGAAGGTATCAACGCCCTCATCACGGGTGGCGGTGATGCGCTGCGCTCCCGTTCGCGTGACATGATTCGCCGGAACGCATGGGCTTGCAATGCGGTGGAAAGCTTCGTCGGCAACGCGGTCGGCACCGGTATCAAGCCGCAGGCGAAGCATTCGGACCCGGTGGTGAAGCGGCGGGTGCAGGAACTTTGGCTGCGATGGACGGACGAGGCGGACGCCGCGGGCCTGACCGATTTCTACGGGCTCCAAGCGCTCATCTGCCGGTCAACAATCGAAGGCGGCGAATGCCTGGTGCGCCTCCGTCCTCGGTTGCCCAAAGACGGCTTGAGTGTCCCGCTCCAGTTACAGTTACTCGAGGCGGAACACCTGCCGAGCACGAAAAATGAAAATCTGCCCAACGGCAGTGTCATCCGCGCCGGTATCGAGTTTGACAAGATCGGCCGCCGCGTAGCATATCACCTGTACCGCGAGCATCCCGGTGAACGGCTGATGTTCGCAAACGCGGGTGAGACCATCCGCGTGCCGGCGGACTCCGTCCTGCATGTCTACAAGCCGCTTCGCCCCGGGCAGCATCGCGGGCAACCGTGGCTCACGCAAGTGCTGGTGAAGCTGCATGAACTCGATCAGTACGACGATGCCGAGTTGGTCCGCAAGAAGCTGGCGGCGATGTTCGCGGCTTTCATCACCGAGAACAATCCCGAGGATCCGGTGATCGGGAGCAAGCCGGGTGAGGGTGAGACAGATGCGAGCGGCGTTCCGCTGGCCGGCATCGAACCGGGCTCGATGGTGAAACTACTGCCCGGCGAGGATGTGAAGTTCACCGAACCTGGTGATGTGGGCGGGATGTACACAGAGTTCATGCGGGTCCAACTCCGCGCTGTGGCTGCGGGCCTCGGGATCACTTATGAGCAACTCACCGGGGATCTGGAACGTGTGAACTACTCGTCGATTCGCGCGGGCCTGTTGGAATTCCGCAGGCGCTGCGAACAGTTTCAGCATCAGGTGATGGTGTTTCAGCTTTGCCGCCCCGTGTGGCGCGCCTGGATTGAAGCGGCGGCGGTAGCCGGCGTGATTGACGCTCGCGATTACGGGCGCAACCGGGATGCGTACCTCGATGTCGAATGGCGGCCACCGTCCTGGGACTGGGTCGATCCATTGAAGGACATGAACGCCGAGGTCGCCGCTGTGCGCGCGGGCTTCAAGCCGCGCAGCGCTGTCATCAACGAGATGGGCTACGACGAAGAGGACGTCGATCAGCAGGTCGCTGCTGACAACTCGCGCTCTGATTCTCTCGGGCTGACCTTCGATTCCGACCCACGCCGGACAACGTCCAACGGGCAAAGGGTAGTGGAGCAAGCCCCCGCAACGGAACCGCAATGACCAATCTCACGCACATCGCCTCGCGCGTGTTCAACACGCCGCTGATGGTCGATTCGAAAAAGCTGGCGGCGATCCTGGCCGTGCTTGCCCCGCGCCTGGGCGTCGATCCGCCGGCAGTAGATGCCGCGCTGCTGGCGGAACAGCGCTCCCGAAAGCCATACGCTGTCACCGATGCAGGCATCGCCATTATCGAAGTCGCCGGCAGCCTGGTGAACCGGGCATCCGGCATGGACGCGCAATCGGGTCTCACATCGTATGAGCAACTGGGCAGCGAGATCCTCGACGCGGCGACGGACCAGGCCGTCAAAGGCATTTTGCTGCGATTCGATAGTTACGGAGGCGAGGCCAACGGCGCCTGGGATGTGGCCAGCATGATCGAGGAGGCCGCGAGCATGAAGCCCGTGTGGGCCTCGGTAGATGATTGGGCCCTGAGCGCCGGCTACCTCCTGGCGTCCTCAGCGGAACGGATCTGGATAACCCGGACCGGCGGAGTCGGGTCGGTGGGCATCATCGCCATGCACCTCGACCAAAGTGGCTGGGATGCCGCGAACGGCTTGCGGTACACCACCGTCTTCGCCGGCAACCGGAAGAACGATTTCAGTCCACACGAGCCACTTTCGGAGGGCGCCCACGATGTGCTGGTCACCGAAGTCGACCGGCTCTACAGCATGTTCGTCGATGCCGTGGCCCGGCGCAGGAGTGTAAGCGCAACAACTGTACGCGGCACCGAGGCAGGAATCCTGTACGGCGATGACAGCGTGAATCGCGGCTTTGCCGACAGCATCGGCACGTTCCGCGAAGCCCTTGCCGCCATGACCGAGTCGTTGTCAAAACCCAACTTCAGTAAAGGAGAAACCACCGTGTCCCAAACAAACCAGGCGGCGACCAGTCCGCCCGTTCCCGATCTCGCCGCGGTTGAGGCGGCAGCCCGTGAGCAGGGCTACGCCGAAGCAGCCGAGATAGTCGTCCTGTGCGCCATTGCCGGGCGGCCCACTCTCGCCGCCGGCTTCATCGAGCGCCGTCTCCCCGTGGCCGACGTCCGCAAGGAACTGCTCGCCATGCGGGCGGAGGCCGACCAGGACGAAATTCGCTCCCACGTCATGCCCGAGACCGGGACCAACGTGAAGGCGAATCCCGAGAACAATCCGGTCATGAAGGCCGTCGAACGCCTCGCCGGGAAGGGGGTCAACTAACATGCCCGTACTCAACGAACAGAACTATCTCGGCGATTGGCTCAAGTACGAAGCGGAGAGCTTGTACAGCCGCGATGAAGTAGTCGTCGTCTCTGGCCAGGATCTGGCCACTGGGACGGTGGTCGGCATCATCACAGCGAGCGGCAAGGTGACGCAGCTTGCACCCGCCGCCAGCGACGGCTCGGAAAATACCGCCGGTTTGCTGCTGCTGCCCGTGGATGCGTCCCTGGCCGACAAGGGAGGCGTCATCATCGCCCGCCACGCCATCTGCTCGGACATGAAACTGATCTGGCCGGTCGGAATCACCGCGCCCCAGAAGACCACGGCCATCGGCCAACTGAAGACCCTGGGCATTCTCGTCCGGGAAGGAGCCTAACCCATGATGCTGAACCCTTTTTCGACTGACGCCTTCAACATGACGGCGCTCACTGCGGCCATCAACAAGATTCCGAACACCTACGGGCGGCTGGAGCAGTTGAACCTGATGATTCCGCAGGGCGTGCGGACACGCACCATCATCATCGAGGAGATGAGCGGGGTGCTGAACCTGCTGCCCACTCAGCCTGTTGGCGCGCCCGGCACCGTCGGATCCGGGGGCAAGCGCAAGGTGCGCTCGTTCGTGATCCCGCACATCCCGCACGATGATGCGGTGCTCCCCGAAGAAGTGCAGGGCATCCGTGCCTTCGGCTCTGAGACGGAGACCGACGCCTTGGCGAACCTGCTTGCGCTGAAGCTGCAGAACATGCGCAACAAGCACGCCATCACGCTTGAGTACCTGCGGATGGGAGCCTTGAAGGGCGTGATCCTCGACGCGGACGGCTCGACGCTTTATGACCTCTACAGCGAATTCGGCATCACAGCCAAAACCGTGGGCTTCGCGCTGGGAACGGCCGGCACGGAAGTGCTTCTGAAGGTGCTCGAGGTGAAGCGCCACATCGAGGACAATCTCAAGGGCGAGTTCATGACGGGCATCCTGTGCCTGTGCTCGCAGGGCTTCTACGACGCCTTCACCACGCACGCGAAGGTCAAGGAAGCCTTCATGTATTTCCAGCGCAATCAGCAACTAGGCAACGACTACCGCACCGGTTTCACATTCGGCGGCGTGACCTTCGAGGAATACCGGGGCCAGGCCACCGACGCCGCGGGGTCCGTGCGGAAATTCATCGCGGACGACGAGGCGCATTTCTTCCCGCTGGGCACAGCCAACACATTCCGGACATACTTCGCACCGGCGGACTTCAACGAGACGGCAAACACACTGGGCCTGCCACTGTACGCGAAGCAGGAGCCGCGGAAGTTCGGGCGTGGGACCGACTTGCACACGCAGCAAAACCCCCTCCCCATCTGCATGCGGCCGGAAGTGTTGGTCAAGGGCACGAAAATCTGACCATGAGCAGTTGGGAAACGGCGATACGTGGACTCAACGCGGCCGTCGTGGACACGTTCGGCCACGAAGTCCTCTATCTGCCCAGCGCCGGCGGGCAGGCCTCGATTCGCGGCGTGCTGGAGGCGACGAGGGAGACAGAAGATACCGCGCCGGGTGTCTACGCCATACTCTTTGTGCGCTTGGCGGATCTGCCTGTGCCTCCGCAGCGTGGGGATCAGGTGGAGATTTCCGGTGCGACCTACAAGGTGTTCAAGGTGTTCGGGATCGAGGCAGATGAGCAGGGCGGCGTGACTCTGGCGTTGCGGGTCGATTGATATGGGAAGCGTTCGCGTCTGGCAGAAGAAGCACATCCGGCTGGATCGGCTGAACTTCCGGCAGAACCAGATGTTCAAGATCGGCACCGTCGGAGTCGCGGCGGTGAAGAACCGGCTGAGTGCCGGGCTCGGCACGAACGACTCACCCGCAAAGCCGCTTACGAAACGGTACGCAATTCAGAAGAGCAAGCTTGGGCTCAGTAATCGCCGCAACCTGTCCTTCACAGGGAACATGCTGCGGAATCTTGCGGTGCGAACGGTGAGTGAACGGAAGGCGTCGGCAGGGCTCTCCACGCGCAAGGATCGCATCAAGGCTTGGGCGAATCAGAAGATCGAACCGTGGCTGGTGTTTTCGGCGAAGAACCGTGGTGCGGTGCTGGAGGCCGCGCGGCGCGTGTTTGCTGAGAACACAAGGCGGCTTGTGCTGGAGCGGTTCCTCGGCGGAGGGCGCAGATGATCGATGCTTCCGAGATTGTCGATGCCTTCGTCGCCGCGCTTCGGGATATCCCGGAGTTGGTGGCGGAAATGGATGATGAGCCAGAGCGCATCTCTGCCTACCATGACCACTACCCGAAGCGATCGAGCCTTGCGATGGCGATGCATCAGATGCCGGCGCCTGGGCTGATGGTTGCATGGAAGGGCACGGGGCCGGGCACGTTCGGCACCAATGAGGTGTGGAAGCACGAGTTGACATTGTATCTGCGCGCACGATCCACCGGTGAGTCGGACGGACCGGCGTACAACCGGCTGTTCCGGCTCATCACCAAGGGCATTCCGGCGAGCGCCGGTGTCCCGATGATGCAGAACACGATTCATCCGGACTGCTACCCAATGGATTCTCCCGCGATCCAGCGTGCGACGGATGCGGAAGGACTCGACTATTTCGAGGTTTCGGTGACCTTCACCGAGATTGGAGATGCCTGATGCACAAAGTGAACATGAAGCCGCCCGATGGCGGCGAGCCCGTTGAAGTGGAGGCCAGGCCGGACATAATTGTGCCGCTGCTCGTAGCGGGCTGGAGCCAGTGTCCGCAGCAGAAGGACAAGGAGGGAACCGAAGATGCCATCGACGGCTAGAATGCAGGAGATCCTTATCGGGTTCGGCAAGGGTAAGCAGGCCGATATCTCGACGGCGAATGCCGCGCCTGCTATCTGGCGGCTGAACAAGCTGAATGCCTCCACTGCCAATCCAAAGTTGAACACGGAAACCGATGCCGAGGAATATGGCAAGGGCCACGAGTTTCCCACCACCGTCTACAAGACGTCCTGGGATGTTGGCGGCGCGATTGAGAAGTATCTAAGCGCGGAAATCGCAGTGTGGGCGGTGGCCTTCGGACTGGGCAAGGTGGTGAAGAGTGGCAGTGCCCCCAACTTCACTTACACGTGCACACCGCTGAATCCTGTTTCCGATGGGATCGAACTGCCCTACTTCAGCTTCATCGAGCAGATGCGGCCTGGGGGCAGCGCTGTGCTGGACCGGATGGCTGTGGGCTGCGCGGTGGAGGATTGGACGATCACGATTGGCTCGGGGCCGGGGCGGGCGAACAGCAAGATCACAATCAACTTCGCTGGGTCGGGCAAGCTGACCGAGCCTTCTGGCGTGGTGCTGCCCGCGGCGACGGCGGAGAAGTTGCTGCCATCGGCATCGATGACGCTGTCGATCAATGGGACGGACTATGTGACGTCGAAGAACATCGTATCGGTGGAGTGCGGGTGGAAGAACAATATCCGGATGGACTCTGGGTTCTTCCCTGGCTCCGGGTTCCAGACGCCGGGTGACGGCGCATCGGGTGCGATTCGCGGGCGGTTGGAATGCGGGAACCGCCAGGCGAGCCTGAAGTTCAGCGCACGGTTTGCAAATGGCTCGACGGAACTGACGACGCTGAAGAATCAGACGACCGGCACTGCGGTGCTTGGCTTGTCCATCGACGCCAACAACTCGCTGGAGATCACGTTCCCGAAGAACGCGTTTTCTTCGGCGGAGGTGGGCGAAACCGATGGGCTGGTAACCGTGGCTGTTGAGTGCGCTCCGCTGTACGACGACACCAATGGCCTGATCTCAGCAGTGGCGAAGTGTGGAGTGGATGGAATCGGCCAGTAATGATGGCCTCGAGGAGACTGCAATGGAAGAGAAGAATGTTGTTTTCGATGCGGCGCGCCCGATCACGCCGCAACTGCGCTCCGGTGGTGTAGTGAAGCCGGTGAAGGTCCGGTTCCCGTCGGATGCGGAATGGATGGAACGCCAACGCCGGCGCAAGGTCATCATTAAACACCTCGGGCGGGGCGTATCGGAGACCACCGTACCGAATGGCGAGGATGTGGATGCCGCACTGCTGGCCAAAATCCGCGCGGAATCGGATGGAGAGGTCGATCCTTTCGAAGCGGTGCGCATTGTCGAGCAACTGAGCTTGGCGGAGGTGGAGGATGTCGTGCCCGAAGGGGGTGCCTTCCGCGTACAACTGCGCGTGCTCGGCGGCACCACTTCACATCTACTGTCGGCCCCATCTGCCAAAGACGCCATCGAGTACCGGCGCGGTTTCGCACGTGTCCTCGACTTGCCGTACAACAAGCAGGAGATCACCATTAATCTCGCCAGTGCCGCGAGCCTGTACCAGCGGCTGATGTCGGCGACGGAGGGCTACGCCGGAGAGGTGCCGATCATTCATCAGGCTGTCGTCGTGAAGGCGGCTATCGACGCTGCTGATGCCGCAGTGGATGGAGCAGACGGCGGAAATTTTCAGTAGCGGAGTGGCCGGACCGGCCTTCCCTCCGCTTTCTTGTGTACTGGGGCATTCGACGCGATGATCTCTGCGATCCGGGGCTGTGTCATGACGCCCCCGATGATGCTCGATGCGACCATTGCCCGCTAGATCGCTTGGATGCCGAGAGCAACGGCGGGGTGGGGCAGCTTTTACAGCGCACGCAGCTGCTTCTGGCGGCAATGCGGGCGGGAGTGCAGGTCCGGCTCGATGACATGACCGCAGAGGAACTGGCAGCGCTACTGGTTCTACAGGAAGAACGGATGAAGTTTGAATCTGAGCGCGGAGTGGCCGGAGCTTAGTAATCGATCCTGACGATGACGGACCGAAACACGGTGACGAATTCTTCCCACTCCTCATACCGCTGCTGGCAGTGCTCACAATTGAGGAAGTGCGCCGCGATGCTCTCTAACTCGCCTTGCTTCATCTTGTGCCCAGCGGCCAAACGCTCAATTACATCTTCCGCAATGTGGGTGTCTGCGATCTGCACGGTTGTCCTTTGATGTCCTTATCGGTCGATTCCACCTCATTCGCGAATGCCGGATAACAGGCTCGAACTCGTCGTCCAGGTCGATGTGGACAAGGCGAATGCCTCGATCAAGAGCATCAATACCGGTTTGTCGAATCTGGAATCGACTGCCAGCAATGCCGCGCGTGGTGCTTCCAGAGGTATTGATGGCCTGACACTCAGCGTAGTGAAGGGCGCTACGGCGGCCAATCTGCTCACCGGCGCATTCGAGCGCGTGGTCGGCTGGGTGCGGGAGTATACGGTCGAGTCGGCGAAGCTTGCGGCGCGGAACGAAACGCTCGCCGTCGTCAACGCGCAGCTTGCCCGCGCGAATGACTACAACGGCGATGCCATCGAGCGGCTGGTGGGTCGCGTCAAAAATCTCGGCATCACCACACAGGCGGCCCGCGACACCGTAAACAAGATGATCGCGGCGCAACTCGATCTGTCGCGCACCACCGATCTGGCTCGGCTTGCCCAGAATGCCGCTGTTGTCGCCGGGCAGAACTCCAGCGAGGCGCTGCAGGGCATTATTCACGGAATCACCACGCAGCAGATTGAAGTCCTGCGCACCTACGGCATCAACGTTCAGTTCGAACGCGAGTTCACCGCTGCCCGTGCGCGGCTTGGGCGCGACCTTACTGACAGCGAGCGGAAGAACATCGCCTTCCAGAAAGTGCTGGGCGAGGCACCGAAGATCGCCGGAGCATACGAGGCCTCGCTGGGCACGGTGGGCAAGCAGATTGCCTCGTTGTCCCGCTTCACCGAAGAAGCGAAATCGGCCATCGGTGAGCAGTTCCTGCCGGAACTCCGCAAGATGATCGTTGGCCTCACTGATCTGGCGAAATGGGCCAAAGAGAACGCCGATACACTTGCGCTGTGGGCGAAGGGGATCGGTGCGGCTGCAATGGGTGCAGCCATCGGCCAGTTTATTTCGTGGATTGGCGGTGCGAAGAAGGCGGTTGAGGCTCTGACGATTACGCTCGCCCGGAATCCACTGACCGCGGCCGCCATCGCGGCCACAGTTGCCGGAACAGCGCTGTATGAGATGTACCAGGATTCGAAACAACTGGAGGAGCAACTGAAGCGGCAGAACGCGGAGGCTGCGGAGACTGCGAAGATTTTCTATCTCATCGGCGAACGCGGCAAGACGGTGCAGGATCTCCAGAAGATGGGCTACTCGATCGACCAGATCCGGCGGGCATTCACCGGTGCGAAGGAGGGCGCGGAGGATTTCATGGCGAGCTTCGACGCCAGCGAATTCGCCAACCGCATTAAGATCGTCAACCAGAAGGAATTGGAGCAGATTCGCAAGCAGGCGGCGGAGGAGTTGGCGCGGGATATTCGCAAGAAGCAGGGAGAGATTGAGCGAGAGACACGCGAATCCGCTTTGGCTGCCGAGCGTGCCCTGATCTCCGGCCCTGGGCGTGCACTGCAGGAGATGCAGGATAAGGCGCGCAAGCTGACCGTGTTCGTCGATTCGAAGGGCGTTGAGAATGGCGTCAGATTGACGGCGCAGACGCGGGAGAACATTGAGCGCGAGTTGCAGGCACGTGTGGTCGCGATTCAGCGGGAGTCGGTGGCGCAGACGCTCCAGGTGTACCGGGAGGAGTACGAGCAGCGGCTGCAGCTTGACTCGGAACTGTACGCGCAGCGGTTGCAGTACAGCCTGGACGCCGCGGCGAAGGATATTGAGCATCTGGAGCGCGTCTATGCCTTCGAGGAGGAACGTGCCGGCTACGTGCGCGATGCCAACTTGCGGATGGTGGAGGCGATGGATGCCCGCACTGTGGAGCAGAAAATCGCGGTCGAGCAGCGGAAGGCCCGGATCGAAATCGATCACCTCGAAACCGTGCATGAGATCAAGCAGCGGCTGTTCGATATGGAAACGTCGCGAATGGTGATTGAAGAGGAGTCCCACCTACGGCGTCTGGGCCTGCGGGCTGAGGAGATCAATCAACGGATTGCAGATCTGACGCAACAAAGAGAGACTTTGCGACAACATCTGGCAGAGCAGACAGACACGGCAATTGAAGCGGCACAGCAGTCGGCGGCAAACCGGCAGGTGGATCTGGTGCGCGATCACAATCAGCAGATGTTCGACTCCTTCAAGAGGCAGGCGGAGGGCGTGTTCGACGCATTGCTGGCGAAGTCAGGCTCCGTGTGGTCGGCGATCGGGAACTCGCTGAAAACCGCGCTGCTGACGGCGATCAAGGATGTGGTGACTTCGCGTGTCGCTGCGATGCTGATGCAGATGTTAGCGGGTACGCAGGTTTCCATGATGCCAGCGGGTGCGGGTGGCGGCAGGTTGGGGCAGTTGGGTGGATTCCTTGGGATTGGTGCGGCTCCCGTGTTCGGGGCGGGTTCGATTGCGACGCCACCATTCGTTCCGCAGTCTGGCGGCAGCGGTAGCGGGATGCTTTCGAAGGCAGGGCTTGCCGGGCTGCTGCCGGGACTGAAGTCGTTCGCCGGAATCGAGAATAGTATCCAGCTTGCACCGGGCGTGGCGACGACATGGCAGGCGGCGACGCTGTTCCAAAAGATCGGAGCCATCGCCCGGTCGAACGCTGCGCTGCTCGGCGGCGGGCTACTTGCGATGCAGGGACTGCGGCAGGGTGGGTTGTCGGGAATGGCGATGTCCACTGCCGGGGGAGCGCTCGTTGGATTCAAGTTTGGCGGACCGCTGGGTGCGGCAATCGGAGCGGGCGCTGGTGCAGTGGCAGGACTGGTGCGGCTGTTTGTCAAAGGCGCTGAGCAGAAGGCGCGCGAGAAGGTGAAAGCCGTTTATGGCGTGGACATCTCTGACAAGGCGCTGCTGAAGCAGATCGTGGAAACGGCAAAGCAGGGATTCGGAGGCAATCTCGACGTCGCAATCCGGTCGCCGCAGATTCGCGATTTGGTAGAGCTATATGCGATGAGCACCGGTCGGCGAACCACGTCGCGCGTTGATGTGATGCGGCCAGCAGACTTGATCCAATCGCGAGGTCAGCTATTCCAGGCTCCAACCTACGACAACGGTTCGCCGTTAATGACGCAATCGACGCTTGCGGGCTTTGCGGCGGCACGCCCGCAGCCGACCACTGTCAGCCTGAGCCTTCAACTGGACGGACGGGCTACAACAGACCTCATGGAAGGCAAGGCCGTGCAGGCGATAGTGGACAACCCGCGCGCAGTTAGCGATGCGAACCAAAATGCACGACTGGCAAGCGTAAACCGAACACGGGAGCGGATTGTGGCTTGGGAGCCGCTGACCACGCCGACTTGAGACAGATACGAGAATTCAGTTGAGGACACCAAGTTCACGCAAAGATTGCATGAAAGCCACAAAGCTGCGTAGACTCGCCAGATCCTCTTTGCCAAGTGGGTCTGGATCGAAGTGCATAATGTCGTTTCGTATTCGACGAATCGTCTGAAGTTGCTCGACGAAGGCGGCACGGTCGATCCGAATGCTCAGTTTCTCCCAATATTTTGGATTTTCAAGCAAGCGAATGTACTCGCCCATGCTGAGATCCGCCACTGTCTCAATCTCGCGATCGGTGTCAACCGGATCACGCGCACATTCCAGTTCTTGAGGAGTGAACTTTCCATCGATTAGCCTCCGGACGTGCTGTTCAATCTCTCCCAGCAAGAGGAATGGCTCAGTAAGCTGCTGGAATTGCCGACTCAGATCGGCCGACGTGACGATCCCTGAGATCTTGCGGTCGAGTGCCTGGACAAGCACGTATTGGTGCTGGGCAATTAGTTCGATTGCTGCAAACAGTGATTTGTCTGATCCGATTATTTGCGCTGGCGATAGGCATTCCCTAACTTCATCGCAAGATTGTCCAAGGGCAAGTCGGGCGCCGATACTCTCCCAACTCACGACACCTTTGACGTCTCGCTCCCCTTGCATTACGGGGAGTTGTGAAAATCCGCTGGCGAGCATCAATGTGACTGCGACACTGATCTTCTCGTTGGGAGTGACGGAGACAACCTTCTTGTTTGCAGCTTCCAGCTTGCCGATCCTATATGTAGGGTCCTCAAGAGAGCCACCGACAAAATTGGGCGGCACTTGCGTCACTTCCATGCCAGCCAAGCCTGTGCCCGGATCTATTACATCCACCGCTTCAGAACCCGGCTCATTCGCCGCTGCTTCTTTAGCAAGTGGTACGAAAGAAACATTAGAGTCGATCCAAACAGAATTGAATTCAGGATCTGTTTGAATCCCAAGGGACTGTAAGCATGAACGAATCGTCTCAACGACGTAGTAACCTCGACGCTGAGCCCTGAACCAGCGAAGGAGGGTTCGAACAGAGACAGGCGCTGGCGTTTCACCCTTCATGATCACGTCCCTGATTTGGATCAGTTCCGACGGCACAGCGGGTACAATCTCGGCTTCAGGCTTGATTGCTTCGTTCTGCATCTCCCCAAGGATACCGAAGATCGCGACGGACAAATCAAAGTAGTGACCACCCCGGAAAGCCCCAATCGCTCTTGATTTCCCGAGACATGCCAGGCAATGTCGAGAACGCTACCGTTTTGAGTCTAATGCCCCCGGATCTCTGCAACTCCTTCAGGGAGGAGCGCGTGTTCCATGTGCGTCAAAGCGAGTACGTGGATGGATCAGGCCAGTGCTTGGCGGAGACAACCATCTGCCGGAAGAGCTTCACCGTTACAAGGAGGCTGACCGCTGAGCAACTCGCTATGCTGCGGGACTTTTTCTATGCGCAAGGTGGCGCAGCTAAGCCATTTCACTTCTACTTTGGGCCGGAGACCCTACCACTATTCAGTCACGACCCGACCGGACAAAACCCGACAGGCCGATACACCGTGCGATTTGAAGGCGAACTCGTGCTCGAACTCGGATTGGGCCGCGCTCCAGTTAACATTTCGCTCGTGGAGGTTGCCTGATTAATGTCAGAAACGATCGGCGGCATCGACATTCCCGTCCCGCCCGACGCCGGAGTCTTCCCCATCAAGCCCGATTACGGCAGCGGAATGGTCATCAGGCCGCAGATTGTTGTCCACCGCTTCGCCAGCGCGAACGCGAAGATCGAGCAGCGGTTTTACCTCGGCGACGGCACGATCCGATTTCACGTGCGGCGGGAGCGCATGCGCAAGCAAGAGTACGAAGCACTGGTGGACTTCTGGGAATTGGCGCGGGGCGCTTACGCGACATTCACGTACCGTGCTCCTAATCCCGACGGCACCACGACGGATTACAAGTGCCACTTCGAAAATCAGCCCCTCTCGATCGAGCACTTCGCCGGTTGCCTCGCCAGTGTGAACGGCGTCGGATTGATCGAGGTTCCAAACCGCAACCCTGGCTACGCCACCTCTGCAACGCTGAACCAATTTCCAGATGCCGCGCTGACACCGGCACTGCTCGATCAGGTCCAGGAAGTCTTCCCGCTCATCCGCATCCGCGTGACAGACCCAGCCATTGAGGACATCTTTCTCTCGGACCGACGCGTCACCATCGACGGCACTCTCTACCAGCCGCGCTTGCTGGACTGGCAGGGTATCGGTCAAAGCCTCGGCGAGGCAAGCGACGCTGCCACTTTCATCCTGGGAAACGCCGACCGCGTTTTCACCCGCCTCACCAGCAGCGTCAGCCTAGACAAGGCCGTCATCGAGTTCTCCCTGTTCCACGTCGCAACGCGGATCAAGATCGATCTGTGGTCCGGCTACATCCGGCGGTGGGCAACCGACGCCGGTAAACCCGAGTTCCGCATTGATGCCTCGGACGACGCATACGAACTGACTCTCGCCTATCCAACCTTTAAGATTACCCGCGAATGTTGGAAGATCCACAACGACGGTAAGCACTGTCCGTGGGCATCCGCGAGCGGCCAAACCTTCCCGAATCGCAGCATCCGGTGGACCAACGAAGAGGGCAAGCTCATCGATCGGCCACTGACCTTCACACCGGCGGTGGGCTCCTGCGATCAAGGCTACGACACCCCCAACGGCTGCCTCGCGCACGGGATGGACCGATACTTCGGCGGTCTGCTGGTCCGTCCACAAGGCGTCAACGTGAAGGACAACTCGACCGGCGTGTGGGGCTTTGGGCGCTCGCGAATCACCAGCGTCTCCCTGATTGCCGATTCCGTCTACGATCAAGTGCTGCCGGAAGTCTACACTGACGGCATCGACCTGCCAGTGAAGTGCAAGATCGCTGCGGGACGGGACGAAGGTGATTTCTACACCGCGCTCGGCATCGTCAGCGCTGGCCCTATCACCAGTTTCTCCTCCGACCTGACGAAGCATCTGCTCGACGGCTCGCCGCCACACGACCCGCAGCGCAACGGCGGGTGGCGCTATGCCGCCGGAGTCACGCCAGCCAATCCGCAGGACAAGTTTGGGATCACCCAGGCACCTTGGGGTGTTCTCTCGAACCTGCCGGATGTGTGGTCGGCGGGAATCGCGTTCGCCGAGATCCGCAAGTCCGACCCGAAAGGGCTCCAGTTGTCCCGCCTCACCGAGCACGACATGCAGGTTGCGGTCACAGTGGGCATGGGTGGCTGGGTCTGGACTGCTCCTGGCCAGCGCATTTGGGCGCCTGGCCTCAACAACCCCGTTTGGATTGGCGTGAACGCCTATCTCAAAGCTATCGGCTACTTCATCCATGAGAGCCAGGCAGCGCTGCTATCCGCCGCAGACATGGAGGAGCGTTTCGATGTGAACGCCGCGCTTGCGGCAGCCGCACTCTGCGACATCGAAGTTCCCAAGCTCATCGGTACTGGCACGGAACGGCAGTACAGCTTTCGAGGCGTGATCCAGGAAGAAAAGCCTCTCCGGGAATGGCTCCAGGAGATCCTCAACACCTGCGCCGGCTACTTCACCTTCGCTTTCGGCAAGCTGCGTATCGGGCTCCGCTTCCATTCCGGCGCAACGGAGCCGTTCACGGAGGGAAATATCGTGCTGGACACCCTGCACGTGGAGCCGGTGATTCCATCGTTCAACCACATCACCGGGCAGTTCGGCGATCAGGAGTACGGCTGGGCGCTCAACTCCGTCTCGCTTCGCGACCGTGACCATGCACTGATGATTGGCGGGCCTGGGACGCCAAAGTATCTGAAGACGAACATGACCTTCGTCGGGGTGTCCTCGAAATCGCAGGCCGCCCGACTGATCACAATGCGGCTGCGCGAGGAGTTGGGCGGCATCACTCCCGCGGAGTGGACGAAGGCTCGTGAGCTGAGCTTCAAGACGACGGTGCTGGCGCTGAACACGGAGCCTGGAATGATCTGCTCGCTCACCCATCCGGATCTCCCCGATGCGGCCAATGAATTCCGCGTCACCGAGTGGAAGCTGAATCGCGATTACTCAATCGACATCCATGGGCGCACGACAACTGATTCAATGTATGACCTGACCGTCGGCCCCAAACCTGCGGATGTTCCAGCCGATCCCCTGCCGACCGATCCGACGGATACACCATCCGATTGGCGCTTCGATGTGGACACGCCGGGCGACGGCACGCTGCGCATCACGAACCTCGAATGCAAGCGCAATGCGATCGGCGTGACCAAGGCGCACTTCGAGATCTGGTCCATCGACGAGGCGACGACCGGCTACTGCCGCGCAAACGGTGGCTTGGCTGAGGGTGCCACCCAGCTTGGTTGGGACGGATTCGCGCTCGAACCGAGTCAGTATCTGCTGGTGAACGACGAGATTATCCTCGTCACCAAAGCCATGCAGACGGACCCTGGATTCGGTACTGCGAATGTGGCGCGCGCCCAACTCGGCACGACGGAGAAAGCGCACCTTCGGGCAGAGGGCACAGTCACCCACCAGGATGGCAAAGTTGTCATCACCGCAGCTTTGACGCAAGGCGCATTCCGCGCCGGTGACCGGTTCTTCCTTGAACTCAGTCCATCGGAAGCCGAGCAACTTCCGATCGGCGAGGTGAACGGCAAGACCGTGACACTGATCCGGCCACTGGAGAACACGCCTGCTATCGGACAGATCTGCTACTCCGATCCGCGTGTCTACCCGCTGCGGAAGATCGAGCGAATCGTGCATCTCCAGCCGCGATTCTTCACCTCGCCCAACCGTGCCGGATGGGAGGAGATATTCGATCTGCCTGACTATGGCTTGGTGCTCATCCGTGCGCAGTTGGAATCGGTGTCCGGCAAACGTTCCGCACCGATCACGATGGACTGGACCGCAGGCCGGAAGCACACGGGCGGGAACCAATCGTACTGCTTCAGCATGATGGACGTTCCAGATGGTGCAACAATCGATGCATTCGAGCCGCTCTATACGACTGAGGCTGGCGCCTTCGGCTCCGCGTATGCAGAGATCCGCGGCACTGAGCGGCTGCATCCGCCAGCGGGCGTCAACAACATCGCGTTCGGGAGTTTCATCCCTACGGGAACGATTGCCCTGTCAGGCGAGGTGGTGACGGACAACCGTCTGTCGGTCACGATTGGCGATGTCGAGATTACTGTATTCCGTGTCACCACAGAGACGACGCTAGCTGAGGTTGCAGATTCGCTGGCCGCCTGGCTAAACGCGGATGAGCGCTTCGTCCAGTTCTATTTGGCAGAACATTCGGACTCGACGGTCCTCATCACCGACAAGACCGGGCGCGGCGGTACCCTCACGGTCCAAACGGATGGGACGCTGCTGGCAACCGCCACGGGGTTGACCTCCGCGATGGGCATCCTCTCCGGCCGCCGCTATGCCGTGAGTTTCGCAGGGGCTGGAATCGAATCTGATTTGTCTCCACTGTCGTCATCGACTGGCCCCACGGGCGGCGCGCAGCAGATCGAGTTGAAGGATCTGCCGGTGAGCACACAGACTGAGATGACGTCCGTGTGCATCTGGGCGGCTCCGGATGGGGCAGATTGGCCGCTGTATCTGGTGGCCACTGTTCCGAATGGATCGACGGAAGCGCTGGACACGGTAGTGGAAGCAGACCTGGCGAACCAGCAGCAATGGTCAGGCCCGAGTCAGCCCGCAGGCTCAGGATCGCTCACCATCGATATGTCGCTCAACGGCACTCCTTGGCTGCAATTGCGCATTCCCGATGGCGGCGTGAGATCGAACGTGCTCGATGGCCGGGCGGTCGGCAACGTCCCCGAGGGTGCGCTGCTCAACGCGAACATCACTGCCGAGAACCCCGGAAAGAACCTTCGCATTTTGCTCTCATGAAGCGTCTGATTCAGACTGGCCCGCGTGCCACCTTTACTGTGCCGGCTGCCGGCGGCTCTGTGCCCGGCGGCTGGGTCGATGTGAAGAAGATGGGTGCACGCGGAGATGCCAAACGGCTTCGCGTTGGCATCATCGAGGGTACGACAACCCTCACCTCTTCCACGGGCGGGTTGAAGGGGCTCGAAGGTAAGCTGATCGCCATCACCTTCGAGGGTGGCAGGTTCAAGACGCGCGTTACCTCCGTCCTGAGCCAGAACCAAGCCACAATTGAAGACGCTTCCCCCGCAACATTCGCGGAGCCCGGCTGGGCCAATGCCGTCGCGGGCTCCAATGATTCCGCAGCCATCCAAGCATGTATCGCCGCTGGGCGCACCGTTTACTTCCCCAGCGGGGTGTACCTCCTGTGGAACGACGGCATTCAAATCAACTCCGAGTTGATGGGAGTGAAGCTCACCGGCGTCTCCACATCAGGAGCGGTGATCGAGTTCTGCGGAGACGGGCCGGCGATCCGCTTAGGCAGTGGTTCCGCCAATACATCTCACCACCACATCGAAAACCTGTACATCTCGATCACCTGCGCGGGGCCCAACGCGGCGGGTGTCTACGTGACGCCATCGCACTATTGCCGCCTCACGCACAGCTACATCAACAGCCAGGCGCTGTATTCCTTCGAGGAGATGGAGCAGGTCGGGCTTGTGCTGGACGGAGCAGGCTACGAGAAGTCATTCGGTGCCAACTTCTATTGGGAGTCGAACGTCATCAAAGGGCGATTCAAGCGCGGCGTCTGGATGACCGCTGCGAAGAGCGGCTGGGGCTTCAATGCCTGCGTGTTCCAGCACGGCACAATCATTTGGGAATCGCTGGACCCGCCAAGCGAGACAGCACCTTCCGGCTACGGCTTCTACGGATTTCACCAGGAACAAGGGAACCAGAACCTCGTGACGTTGGTGGACTGCGAGCACTGGGACGTCGGCTACTTGATCGGATCCTACGACAACATTTTCCTCGGCTCGCGTTCGGAGTTCTGCCGCACGAAAGGTGCCGTCTTCGAAGAGGGCGTGCTTGCGGAGGACGGCGTCACCTTCATCAAGACCGGTGGAACGTACTGCCGCGTACTGGGTGGCTTTCACGGGGAAGGGATCGAGGATCGCACGGGCACCACGCAGGTCTGGGGTTCGCAAAGTGCCGGGCGGGTGGAAAACCACATCACTGGCTATGCGTATCTCGACACCGGTATGTTTCTGCAACCGTCGTCCTACCTGACGTGGAACGGCACCAGCGGTGCGAGCGGTATCTTCTGGCGTGCCGACGCGGACTCTCCCACCAAGTTCGCCATCGGCGACATCGGCGGAGTGCCGCAGATCTGGGCCGGACACTCCACGTGCCGCGTGACGGCAGGGTCCATCGAGAGCGGTTCGGACATCCTCACCATCTCACCGTATCCGGGCAAGACGATCGACGTGGAGTTCGCTCCCGAAGACGTGGGCAAACGCGTCCTCGTCGAAAAGGGCATCAACGAGAAGGACGCACTGGACACGACGATTGCGGAATACCTCTCGCCGACGCAGGTGCGTTTGGCGGCGCTCGCACAGAACAACGTGGGCGAACGGTTTGTGAAGTTCGGCACCGCCGCGGAGTGGAATGCCGAGATTGAGCGCACGCTGCTGATGCACTCCCAGGGGAACTCCGGGAGCATTCATCTGCGTATCGGGACAGTCAACAAGGCGATCGTCGATTCGTCTGGCTTGCAGTTGCTCAATTCGATGCGGCTCACGGGGAACATCGGCATCACGTGGGAAACGCTGGGTGGTTCGGCCGGACTGAGTTGGAAGACGCCGAACCCGGACCCGGAGGAGCCGGACATCCATCAAGGGCATCTGCTGAACACCGATGATGCCTTCGAGATTCAGTCCGGCACCGCGGACACAGATCGCGATCTCATCCTGAACGCTGAGCATGTTGATGCTGCTATTCAGATGCGTCACGCTGGCGTGGCCAAAGCATATGTGGATGCCAACGGCTTGCATGCGGAGAATCTGAGCGTTGCCGATGTTGCGAATATCAAGACACTACAACTGACCGATCCACTCGCAGCCACGGAGGGCGGCACAGGGTTAGGTTCGTACAGCAAGGGCGATCTGATCGTCGCGGCCGGCCCGATGGAATTGACCCGCCAGGGTGTGGGCACGAACGGCCAGTTTCTGATGGTGGATAGCTCACAGGAAACCGGCCTCAAGTGGGGCGCGCTCTACGACGTCACCAACCCGAAGTTCAAAGGAATTGTAGCGATCGAGGACCAATCCGCACCGGGCCTGGCGCTGCGGAACATGGGCACGAACTACGCGGGCTTCGTGAGCTTCGAACATGGCTTCGAACGTGAGTGGTACTTCGGGCCCGGTCTGCCGGGAGCGGCGAATCGGAACCTGAGCATTGCCGAGTACGATGCGAACGTTTATGTGGGACCACCGCGATTGGTGCTGTTCCGTGGCGGCAACGTCGCTGTTGGATCGGAGACGGACAGCGGACACAAACTGCAGGTGGCGGGCACGCTCAAAGTGACGGGCGCGCTTTCACTCAATGTTGCATTGGGAGTCGCCGAGGGTGGGACGGGGATGGCGAGCTATCTCAAGGGCGACCTGTTGGTGGCATCTGCGCCAGCCGTTCTGGACCGATTGCCTCTTGGTGCAAATGGCCGTTTCCTGATTGCGGATTCAGCACAATCGGTCGGCATGAAGTGGGGGACATTTGCTGACGTGGTCAACCCGGCATTCAGCGGGTTTCTGTTCGTGCGCGATGCCAGCAGCGCGGGTGTGGCTATCGACAACACCGGAAGCACTTACGCTGTCGGATTGCGACTCCAGCATTCCGGCCTGGACGAGTGGGTTGTAGGCCAGGGGATGCCCGGCAACACAAACCGGAACTGGAGCATCGCAGAATACGATGCAGGCGCATACCAAGGCGTGCGCCTTGTAGTCGCTCGCGGTGGTGCGATTCTGGTCAACCAGACGGCCGATGATGGAGAGAACAAGCTGCAGGTGACCGGCGACGGGAAGTTCAGTGGTGGCCTGTCGCTTGGGACACCGCTGTCGTCTTCAAATGGTGGCACCGGCGTTGCATCGTACACCAAGGGTGACTTGTTGGTGGCCACCGGGGCCTCAGCACTGGTGAAACTCGGCGTAGGCACCAATGGGCATGTGCTCCTTGCGGACTCCGCCGAAACAGCTGGCTTGAAGTGGAGGCAACTCGCATTCTCGGACTTGATCGGCTCTATCGCTCAGGCACAGTTGCCGGCGACGGCCAGTTTTGAAGCACTCACTATGGCTTCCTCCTCTCCGCTCCTCTTGATCCGCAACACCGGCGCAACGATGCTCGGTGGATTCGATATGGGATGGGGCGGCCACCGGCAGTGGCTGTTCAGCGCGGGCGTTCCGAACAACACCAACGCGGCGCTCGCGTTCACTGAGTTCACAGACGACGTCTACCAGGGCGTTCGGATGATGATCTTCAAGGGCGGCCGTGTGGCGATCGGAGCAACAACCGATGACGGTGCCAACATCCTGCAGGTGGCTGGCAATGTGAAGGTTACTGGTGCCTTGCACCTAACGACAGCGCTGGCCGCGGATCAGGGTGGCACTGGGCAATCCGCCTATACCAAAGGCGACATTCTGGTGGCCACCGGCGCGGCCTCGCTGGCAAAGCTATCAGTGGGCGCCAATGGGGATGCACTTATTGCTGACTCCTCCCAGACTGGCGGAGTGAAGTGGGGCAAGCAGGCAATGGCGTTCAGCGATGTCGCGGGATCAATTGCCAACAGCCAATTCCCCACGAATCCTGAGTTCGTGGGAGTACTCCGCGTAAACGACGCGGGCGCGCCCGAAATCATCGTCAACAACACCGGAACGGCAAAGACGGCAACGTTCTCGATCTATGACGATGGCAACCGCGAATGGCTTTTCGGTACCGGACTTCCAACCAACACAAACCTCAATCTAAGCTTTGCCGAGTACAACGCGGGGACATATGCTGGCACGCGTATGGTGATCGCCCGTGGCGGGAACGTGCTGATTGGTTCGACCACCGACGATGGAGCGAACCGCCTGCAGGTCACCGGGAACCTGATGGTCCACGATGCGGATTTGTTCATCGATGCCAACAATACCGGCGACAACTGCCAGGCAATCTACTTCCGCAAGAAGGGCAACGCCGGCGGCGGAACTGCGGTCCGCCAGTACGGCTATATGGCGAACATGTATTTCCAGGGCTGGGACGGCGCGCAGTACGCTATCGGTGCTCTCATTGACGTCATGGGCGAAGAACTCTGGGACGGTTCGCATCGTGGCTGCACAATGCGCTTCTACAACGCCGCAGTTGGCGAATCGAGCGCCGCCGTGAGAATGGCGCTGTCGAAGTATGGCAACGTGCTCGTCGGCACGCTCGCTGACAGCGGCAGCGGAGAGAAACTGCAGGTTGCCGGCGACGGGCTGATCACAGGTGACATTGCCGTCAATGGCACCGCGACAATCCACACGTTGGTGCTGACGAACGCTCTCGGGGTCCTTTATGGAGGCACCGGCGCAAGCAGCGCCGCAGGTGCGCGAAGCAATCTGGGGGTCGATGCCGCAGGGGCAGTGTCAGAAGGCACGGTGGCACTCCCCCGTCGTACCTGGAACACCATCACGCTGAACGTTGTGACGAGCGTCTCTGGACCGGGAATCAGTTCTTCCAGCGGTCAATACACCTTTCTGATCCCGTCCGGCGGTGCAGAAGGCTCTATCGGCGTCGGTCCTACTGGCCGAATCACAAGCTGGTCCAATCCAACTTGAGGAGGAGAATCATGGAACCTGTAACAATCACGCTGGGCTTTGAAGCCCGCATCAACCTCGTGTCCGTTCTGGACGCCCAACAAGGCAACCTGGGGCAACTGCGCCTTCTCACCCGGATCGCCCACAAGATCGAGTTGTCGGAGGACCAGAAGACAGCGATTGGCTACGTTGTTGTTCCCCATCCGAGCGGAGCACAGCTACCGGCATGGAACCGAAATGCCGATTTGCCAGCGAAGGCTGTGAATTTATCCTGGGAAGAAGCACAGAAGCTGGCGGAAGTATTGGAGAACTGCCCATACTTTAAGAGAGCTGATTTGTCTTGGATTGAGCCAATCCTCACCGGATTCAATCGAGTGAAATGACTACTCTACGAGAATAATGAGACCTGCATGTCGACCCGCCTACTCCTGACGATGGCATCCCTTCCCTCCCGCGGGTGCAATCCTCCGTTCCACCGACTCCCTCGGCTAACCTAACTAAGCTCCAAGGAGGTCCGTTGCGGACGACCAAAACACCGGCCCAGTCGTCGACTGCGGCCCGTACCAGACAATTGGCGGCCCGCTGGAGAACATGGCGAACTTCCAGCACTTCAGGGACTGGGACAAGAACGGCAGTTGCCTTCGACCCGTTGGTCGAACAGATTCTCCTCGATCGAGCTGACAGTACAGTGATCAATCCATGACACAGCGCAAACTTTCCCAAAGTGAGCCAGCGTGTGGCGTGTGGCAGCGCTCATTGGTCCAGCAAAGTCTCCCTCGGTGTGTCAGGATTCGTGCTGCTGTCCCAAAAGCAGATCCCTAATTCGCCGCCCGCTCTCAACGTGCACCATGTGCCAATGTGCACCTAGTTCGGTGAGGCCATCTCAGCCTTTTTCGTGGTCCAGGTCTGAGAACTCACTTGGTGCCATCCGGACAGTTTCGTAAAACCGGCCTGTGGACGCCATAGCACAACACCACCTGATACGTTTATTGCAACTGCGGAAGCATCCGGCGCCCAGTCCGTGTAGGATGTAAACTCATCTGGTGTTGCGTTATTCGGAAGACTGCCCGCACTTGTGGCTCTCCCACTTCTGGTATCGAGGAGCATCAAAGTACCATCGACCCTTAAAGCTGCAATCGTCTTTCCATCGGGCGAAATAGATGGCGCACGGTATTTCCCGGGCGGGCTGAGTCTCAGTATGAACTGTGTCAAGTCAGGTACCCTGATGAGCAATAGCGACTCAAGAGTGTCGTCCTGGACGAGTACGAGATTGCCAAACCACTGGAACCATTCTGCGCAGCGCATATGGCTTTCAGTTGAAAAAAGAAAGCCGGCCTGTTGATTCTTCCAGTTCGGCGCGATGAGAGGAGTACGTTGACACTCGCCTTTCTCCATGGCGTAGTAACGTCGCTGAAACACTACGCCCTGTCCGTTCGGAGAAACCAATGATATCCAATTACCTCCCCAACGGTCCGGACGGGCTCCCGGACCAGGAAGCCACGCATCGTCTAGTGTGGGGAACGGATAATCCACTTGGCCAACAGCTGTTCGTTCCGTTCGATCAACCAGGTCGATCACTTGGATTTGAAATCGACGGATGCTTCTCGGGCCAAACTCACCGGCGACGGGAAATCGCGACATGCCGTCAGACCTTAAAAAGAAGACACTCCGCCCATCCAGGGTCAGATACACAAAAGGAAGAGCGATGTTTGTGGCTATCGGTTGATCCGAATTAAGAAGATAGAGGTCTCCCGATGCACCATACTCAAAGTTGTCTCTTCGCCCAACCGTATAAGCAACAATCCCTGCAGGCGAGGCAGAGAACCAGTGCACCCGCGAGGAACTGTCTGATGTAAAGGTCAACTGAGTCTCAGCAAGTGACGTCGGGTCGAGTGACCATAGGTCTCCGTCACGCATTCCCATCAGAACCGATCTGGCGGCTGGCGGCGCCCAGCCCAGGCCCTGGTCACGGATAATTCGTAGAGAGGTCATCGTATCCCTTATTCGTATTGGCGTTCGAGCCGCATCCGTAGAGACCGTCGGCTTAGGTGTCGGAACGGTAAGAGGAGGTCCATCGTCGGCGCGAAAGAGACGGCCCGCCATGAACAAACCCAATGGAGTCAACAACAGCAGAAGGACCACTTCTGCTAACTGAGAACGAATCATCGACCAAGGTTCGGTCTCGACCGTAAACTCAGAAGAAGTCACGCATTGGAGATTCGCAATCTCCCTGTTCCTTGCCGAGACGGCATCATGGAGTTCACGTGCGGATGCGTGCTCCATTTCGGGAGAGACTTGCCTGAGGTACTCTGCGGCGCATGTGGATGCGATCTGACTGGCAGTCTGCGGAGCAGGCACAGCATGGTCGGGCGGTAGCTGCCGCTTTGCCCATCTCTCGATGTCGCCCCACAGCCACGATCTCCACGCAAGCGCAAGGCCGCCGGCTCCGAGTGCGACCAGTCCGGAGCAGAAGAGTGTCTTCAGGCTACTTGCCACTGTCGACAGGTCGCCCTGCCCTTTCTGCAGGGCGAAGCTGCCGAGTACGAATACCGCGAGCGCCCAAGCCCAGAAAACGAACTTCTCGCTTCCAAGCCATGGCATATACACTGGCTCCACTAGGTCTCGAACCCGTCTCCATAGCAGTCCGCACTTGATGTGTCGCGCTTGATTGTGCAGGGCTTCCGCTTGACTACGATAGGTTACGAAACCGTTCTCACTGTAGTGGAAAAGCGCGAAACGCAAAGCCTGTACGGCGGTTACTGGAAGACCCGACAAGTCCTCCCTGCCATAGACGCGCTGCAACTCTGCTTTGGTCGTGTGAGAAAACTCCGTCCGGCGAAAGCCTGCTATTTCCGCCTCAAGGTCATGCCGAGGAGCGAGAATGAATTTGAGCGGAATGGAGGGATCCGAAGTGAACTCCTTGGCAGAATAGGGCACGCCAAGCGCAGCCAGTTCACGCGTGAACTGGCTGATTTCCCCGGCAAGCCGGCCGACTGAATCTAGAGCGTCGCGTGAGGCAACTTGTGGCAAAGATGCTAATCGACCGGCCAGAGAGGGAGACGTCAAAGCACGAAGATGCTTGCCTCGATCCCACAGCACTGCACACAATGCCGACGACGAATCAACAACATGCTTGACGTACTCGCGATCGAGACGAAAGCCCGCGATCGAAGGGTTCAGGCCGCCTTCACCGAGACGAGTGAGGACCAACGCTGTTGCGATGTCTCGATCATCCAAAGCCACATCCCGATCGATCTGCTCGTCGAGATCTGCGATCTTAAGTTCGTTCCGAATGTGATGGCGCAACAACCCTTTGTAGAGAAGATCACGTGCCTCCGGCCACCGCTCGGCGCAACTCAAGTGAGAAGCCAAGCTCACCAAATCCCACTTCACGCCTCGATATTCAAAGCCTTCATCGCGAGCTTTTGTTCCGTAGAAGTACCTCGGTGCCCTGCCTGCAAGGAAAGCGACAATTTCCTCGTGGCCCCATCGAAGCTGCCTGGAACTAGTGAGGAGCCCCTTCAAGAGGGGAATCCATACCGCTCTACCTGGGTTCTCCTCGCTTAACTCCACCATGCCCGCCCATATCCGATTCCTCGCGTAATCGAACTCAATCATGATGCTGTCGAACTTCTCTTGTACGGCAGCAGCATGGTCGGCGCGGCGAGCAATCTCTTCCGCAAAAACACCAGCGATTCGATCGTAGGCATGGACGCCGTCAACCATCTCCTGTATGATTCGGCCCAAACTGAACCAGTCCCATTTCTCGAGCAAAGCATCGTTTCGAATATAGCGTCCATAGGATTCCGGGGGGCTGTACAACTTTGTGCCGACGACTAGCGTGACGCCTCCTGTCTCAAGAGCCGAGACCGTACCATAATCGAGCAGTTTGAGGCGAAGTCCTCCTTCCTTTGTAGAGACGTGGATATTGTCCGGCTTAATATCGCGATGAGCGAGGCCTAGACTAGCGTGGAGGAAGTGAATTGCATTGCTCAGTTGTTCCAGCGCCGTGCGCACTTCGCCGTCGGAGGCGGGATGGTGAGAGTGATTCCATTCAGTTAACGTCTGTCCCTCAGCGAACTCATAGACCTCGATCCACGCCTCTCCGTCGCCTTCGAAGTCATAGCACCGCAATAGGCTCGGGTGGTCGACGGCGAGGATTCTCTCGCGCAGCGTGGACAATTTGGCAAAGTAGTCCGGTCGTACGGTCGGATTGTGGAGGATCTTGACGAACACGGCCGCGGAGTCCGCCACGCGAACGCCCCGAAAGGCTCGGGCCTGGTTGCCGCTTCGCAGTTCTTCTACCAGCCGATACTGCCCATCTAGGATGAGCGCATCCGGAAGATAGTATCGACTCGGTCGCGCGAACCGCGAAGTGCCTTCCACGAAGACGGTACCCCGGTCGTCATCCAACCTGGTCTGGCGGTCATCGTTGGGCGTAGAATTTGTACTCATGCTCGCCTGTCTCAATTCGCTGAGTTCTCGCCGTGAAAGTACTCCTCAAGTGCACCACGGGCGCCGCCCGTCGATTTCGGTGGGTCCAGGTACACCGTCAACCCCCTGGTCCCTAGAATGAGAAGGCCGGGTGTGTCGATGGCTGCGGACTGGCCTGGGCCCATCTCACGTCCGTTCAGCACACAAGGACTTCCGCTCTTGCACAAATTGCGGACCCACCAGCGGCCACCTTCGCGATAGAGTTCCGCATGTTCACGCGCGGTGCTGAGATCCTCCCGGAACCGGTCCGTCGCGATATCACCATTTCGGCCGAGAATCCGCCGCTCAAATATCTCGTCTCGCCACTGATCGATGGTTATGCCCAACCGTGCCTCAGCGAGATCTCCGTCCGGTCCAACATGGCACTCTATCTGATCCTTGTCGGCCGCATCCTCCGGCAGTACCTTTTGCTCGGACTCGGAGCCCACAGGAACGAGATTGCAGCAGTCGCGAGGACACTGTGGAGGACGTCGGAGACGCTTCGTAGCGGTTATGCCACAGCCTGGCACTGTGCATCTATAGAGGGTCATGTGTAAGACTCCCAGTAAACCCTGCTGTGCGAAGGGTCTGCTGAATGGTCACCAGAGCCTTTCCAGGCAGAACACCAGCTAGCCGAACCGAGGTGCCATCAATCGCGACATTGACGGACCGAGCCCACAAGACTTCGGCGGTATATCGACGCTCCGCCAACGGGGACAGAATACGGATCTCCTGGTTCGAACTCCCAAATAGACAACCCTCCGTCCTTAGCCTGGCAATGTATGGGCCAGCGACAAGAACATCAATGTTGGCAATAATCGGGCCGAATCGTCGTCGAAGTTGCGACCATGTAAAACCGGAGTACACGAGCAGATCTCCAGGACAAACAGATCGAACGCCTTCGATCAGAGACATCAGCGGGGCAGGCTGCTCGAAAGGTTCGCCCCCCGAAATCGTAACGCCGTCGGCACACTGAAGCCAAGGCTTGATGGCCGCCAGCAGTGCCTCGACTGAAACCACGTGCTTCGGCTCGATATCCCACGTCTCAGGGACAATACAACCATCACATTTGATCGAACAGCCCTGAAGCCAGATCCCGACGCGATTTCCGTACCCGAGACTAGTGACCGGGAAGTGGCAACGGTTAAGGCAGATCTTCTTGTTCATGGCTCCTTACATTCGAGAGACCTGTACGATCGGGACATTTCCATCCAGGTAAATCCTCTCAATGACGCCTCTCTCTCCATGCTGGAGGTCAACACGCCAAAGGGCGCGAGACAACGGGTTAATCAGATAAGTCTCTAGAAGGCTACCGATACCCCGCCCTCCCATTTCCCGTAAATTTGCTGTGCACTTCTCCACCAAGAAGCTATATGGAGTGCCCTGCTGTGCTTGGCCCGAACCGTCAAAGCCCAGCATGGTCAAGCGCACACCCCGCACATCCGCAACGCGGTCGAAAATGAGTCGGACGTTCTTTGCGAGAATGTCGAGAGCATCCTGCAGGCTTATGAAATTGAAGATTACGATGTTGTCGCCGAAGCGATTCAACAGCTCGGGCCGCTTCAGCTCTTCCTTAAAATGTTGAGAAATCGCATGACGCAAGCGACTGTCGAGCTTCTCGAACGTATCGTCCTCCGGAGTAACGTCGTGCATTCCCAGATTCGATGTGAAGATAATCAACGACTCACTGAAGTAGACCCGTTCACCCTTCCCGCTAGTGATGTGGCCGTCGTCCAATATCTGCAAGAACTTGTCCAGAATACGGGGATGCGCCTTATCGATCTCATCAAACAGCAGTACCGAAAACGGACGTTGGCGGATAGCATCAGTCAGTTCGCCCCCTGCTTCGTAGCCTGTATAGCCAGGCGGAGCGCCTATCAGACGCTGGTCGGCATGTTCGTGATTGAACTCCGACATATCGAATCGTATGTAGGACGTCTCATCTCCGAACAGCCCTTCGGCGATAGCCTTGGCAAGCTCAGTTTTCCCAACGCCTGTAGGGCCGGCGAAAAACAGGACGCCTTTGGGCCGGTTGGAGTGGCGCGACGTTTGCGAACCGGACAAGCCCAGGACCGAACGGTGAAGAATATCCAGTGCCTTTTGGAGGGCCGCTTCCTGGCCCTTGACGCGTCGACGCATCACTGATTCCGTCTGCGAAAGGCGCTCTCTTCCTATCTGCCGCCAGGGGTCCTCTGTAACGCCGAGCTTATACCGCCGCGACGCTTCCGCGATATCAGTCGCCACTAGTTTCTGCGTCGGACAAAAGCGGGCGATCGCCTGCAGATCGTTGATTAGAAGGCCATCAGTAGAGAGGGCAAATTCAGAGGCGGCCATACTCCTGGACTCCGGGGACAAATCGCTGAAGCCGGGAACGGCAGCCAGTAGAGCTGTGCCGACAAGTGAGCGGGTGCGGAAATCCGGGCGAGATACAGACACTTGTCGAACGCGGGGATTATTCAGGGTAAACCAGGCCGGCAAGTCATTATCACGATCGCAGAGCCAGAATACCGTATTGTAGGTGTCTCCTGAGGGACCGACCTCGTAACTGAGAATCAAAGAACGAACAAAGGACTCAATCTCTCGCGTCTGGCCTTGCTCGGTCTGTCCCATGAGGTAATCGAACAGGATGGCGCACTTTGAAGAATGATCGCTGACGAGGCGTTCCACGAGTTCGACTGCTGCGGCAAAGCTGCAGTGGGAATAGCATCGACTTGCCATACCGTCGGTTTTGAATTCCGGAAGGCGTGCTTTGTCAGGCTCGGTTGCGTTCAGCCAGTCGAGCGTAGACTTAACATGCGCGCGGCGGTCTTCGTCTGTGGGAACAAGGACTACAAGCCCGTAAAGCGGATAGACTCCGAGGAAGTGCTGATATCCCCGAAACGAAAGGTAGTCGACGATGCATTCAGCGGTCGTCCGCAAATCGTAGTCGCCGTCGCCCAAGGGAAAGGGATGCTTGTCGCGGATATTGCCGTGCAATGAAAACTGGGGCTTCACGGGAAGAAACCTGTCAATCTCGCGGAGCCAGCGTGGACAGGCATCGTCGGCGAAGAGCGCATGCAGCTTGGCGTCGGTGGTTCCAGGAGGATTCATGGCTTGGCGCTCTTACTGCGATCTGAGATCGCTGCGCGTCGCCCAGTTCGGCGGGCTGCCGCAGCGGCAGGGTGGAGTTTCACAGGCTTTCCGGGTGGAGTTCGGGAACGCACTTTCACGGAGAATGTCGTCGCCAGGGTATCATTTGCAGACCGCATGGCGGCACAGAGCCGCTCCTGGCTCTCAAGATCGAGTTGCCGTTCCCGTTGCGTACCGTTTGAGTCCTGGCACCGCACTACTTCGGCAGAAACTAGCCCGCGGTCGCCCGAACACTGCACTTCCACCATGCGGTCGGGATCTCGACTGTCCCTGAGGAGCATGCTCTGGATGTCTTCAGATGTGAGAGTATTCATTCCATCTGCTGCTTCGAATCCGTGGATGCGGAGAGCATGGACCACGGCTCCAAGGATTCTTTGCCGTCGTTGGGCTGCCTCGACTTGCCGACGTAGGTCATTTACACGAGACAAGAACGTGCTCTCATCCAAGTCGGGTGTCTCTTTCCGGAGAGCAGATAACGCGCTACGGAGTGTAGTCTTATCGCCGCCATCGGTTGCGGCAATCGCAGCATCTAGATCAGCAAATTCCTTAGCGGCAAGCTGACCAACAGCTGAGGCCCTGCGGCCGCGTTCAATCTGCGCAGCTCTGGCCAATAACCTCCTTTTCGTTTGAAGTTCGAGCGCCGATCGAAGAGTGTCAAATTGGATCAGCCGCTCACGTGCCGGCAGTCGTGCAAGGCCCTCCAGTCGATCGATCAGTGCTCGGCGCTCTTCGTCTGACTTGACAGATGCGAGAATGGCAGCAAGTGCGTCCTCGATGTCTGCCGCAGTCCGATGCGGCGTTCCAGGCCCACCTCCACCCGCTTCGCGTGTCAGTTCACGGAGCTTCAGTTCTGATGGTGCGAATTTACTAGAGAGGTTCGCCAGCCGCTCAGATTCGCGATGGGCAATCGCTTGGAGTTCACGAAGGTATGAGGTTTCGGCTTCGAGTCGGGCGCGTCGCTTTCTCAAAACCACTTCGGCAGCCTGCACGTGGCGAAGATACTCCTCAGCGCGGGCTACTGCGATGCTCCCGTCCCCCTGGTTTGAGAGGGCCTCGATTGCAGATTCGACTTCGTCGATCGAGCGGAGATCCTCGGCTGGGTTTCCGCCGCACCGCAAGATGGCATCCACTTCTTCTTTTAGACGGCCAATTGTGCCTCGTGCCTGGTCAAGGTGATGACGGGCCAGCTGCCTGTGCCGGGATCTCGTCGATTCGTCCGGGAGAGGGTGGACCTCCAGAATTTCCGGAGAACTCATCTTCGGCACTCCTTTTAGCGTGGACGCAGGACGTACTGGCCGCCAAACGTCATGCGATGCGCGGCCACGAGCGTTCAACTCTAGAGTATAGTCCCAATTGGAGTTGCACGACAGCCCGGAACCCTGTGCCCGCAAGTGGATGCAACGTCCCCCAATGGCGTGATCCCCCCGAGGTGCTCTCGTTTTCTGCGAAAGGATCATGCCTGCCGGTGGCGGCTGAGGCAAATGTGGTCGTACAACCACACTTTGGGTAATTGTGCTACGATCGCCACCGAAGAAGCGCCGCGATGACTCCTCCGCCACAACCAATACCAAACCACCTGGACGCTCGGATATGGGCGCTCACGGCCCGGATGCGAACGCTCGTTCGGCGAGTCCAGCACGAGGTTATCGAGCCAGCCCGCAAGAAGCTGACGGAAGTCACGGCGCAACTCGCCCAGTCGCGGGCCGCCGCACAGTCCGCCATCACGAGCGCGCAAAGCCAAGTGGAGAAGCCACGCCAAGAAATTGGCCGCCTGCTCAATGCAGCCCGCGAGCATCTTGCCGCTCAAAATGTCTTCGTCTCGCACTCTGCTGGGACGTCAGAGCCCCTTCTAGGGGAACCAGTCGATGCGCATAAGAAACTTCAGCCCTTGGCGGAAGCGACATCGCGAATGGAGTACCTCAAGTCCCTCGTCGAAGGGGACATCCTGAAGACTGCGAAACCGAAGGCCGCGTGGCGCCCAGATAGCGACGGGGGTGGGTGCGCAATGTTGATCGCTGGTTTCGTACTGGGTGCCATCCTTGCGAGTGCCTTCAAGAGCTTCTTCGGATTCGTTATCGGCTTCCTCGGCGTTTACGTCGCAGTGATGTGGTTCCTGCATAAAGAGCCGGTCTCCAGGCTCGAACAGGCATCCCGCCAGGCGAATGAGCTCGGACAGCACTTGCTCGGTTTGCTGGAGAAACACGTCGGGCTCGTCAGTAACGAAGCTCAACAGGCGATCAGCGCTGCTGAGAAGTGGTTTAAGTCGGAGACCGCTACGCTTGAAAAGACACTACATCCGCAAGTCGCCGCCCTCCAGCAGGATGTCACTTCGTTCGTGGCTGATTGCGGCTATTCGGGCGCCGAATGGACCGCGCACAGCTGGCGAAATTGGTCACCCGCTGGTTCGTCCGCGTTCGCCGCTCGCTTCGGTCTAGTCATCGCCGACCCAACAGATCTCAGGCAGCATCTGCCAACCCTGAATTTGAAGTTCACACTACCTGCCTTGGTTCCGTTTCCGGAAGGTCGCTGTCTCCTGTTTAAGGCTTCGGGCACTGAGAAGGACCACGCGGTCAATGCTGTCCAGTCTCTGCTTACCCGTCTCCTCGCCACAATCCCTCCTGGCAAGCTGCGATTCACGTTCATCGATCCAATCGCTCTTGGTAATAGCGTCGCGCCCTTCATGGCATTGTCTGACCACGAGGAGTCCCTCGTGAATAGTCGAGCCTGGAGCGAGCCGCAGCACATTGAACAACGATTGGGCGATCTGACCGAACACATGGAGACGGTCATACAGAAGTACCTGCGCACGGAGTTCAAGACCATTCATGATTACAACGAAGCTGCGCAGGAAGTAGCCGAGCCCTACCGCTTCGTTGTCATTTTTGACTTCCCAGTGAACTTTACCGACAATTCCTTGCGCAGGTTGGTTAGTATCGCCCGCAATGGCTCGCGATGTGGCGTATACGCCATTGTCGTGAATGATGCTGCGAAATCCCTGCCCTACGGCTTCAGCCTCAGCGAACTTGAGCAGACGGCGACCGTTCTTGCCCATTCCGCGGCTCCGCCGCCTGGTGGGTTTCGATGGCAAGACCCCGACTTCCAATCTTTGACGATTCAGTTCGATGCCCCTGCCCCCCGGCAGATTGTCGAGCGGATCGTCAGCTCAGTCGGTGGACTCGCTAAGGATGCCATGCGCGTCGAGGTTCCGTATGACAGACTTCTTGCTCAGGCGCAGCTTGGTGCGGATTCGTGGTGGAAAGCCGAGTCGACGAAATCCATTCGGATACCACTTGGACCTACCGGTGCTCGAAAGCTACAGTACCTAGTCCTTGGTGAAGGAATGGGCCATCACGCGCTCATTGTAGGAAGACCGGGTTCAGGTAAGAGTAACCTGATGCATGTCATTATCACGACGCTCGCCCTGACCTACCCGCCGGACGAAATGCGGGTCTATTTGATCGATTTCAAGAAAGGGGTCGAATTCAAGAGCTACGCAGATCACAAATTGCCTCATGCAGAGGCGATTGCAGTCGAGAGCGAGCGCGAATTCGGCCTCAGCGTCGTAGAGCGGCTGGACTTGGAGTTGAAAAGTCGCGGCGACCGCTTCCGGGCTGCTGGAGTCGCTAACATCGCTGAGTACCGCGAGAAGACCCATACTCAGCTGTCCCGAGTGCTTCTCTTGGTCGACGAGTTTCAGGAATTCTTCACGCAAGATGATTTCATTGCACGCCAAACTGCTCTCATCCTCGATCGACTGGTGCGACAGGGGCGTGCCTTTGGCATTCATGTGATGCTAGGCTCGCAGACATTAGCAGGGAGCTACAATCTGTCCAGGAGCACCCTCGATCAAATGGCCGTCCGCATCGCCATGCAATGCAGCGAAGCTGATTCGCGTTTGATTCTCTCCGATGACAACCCTGCGGCGCGCCTCCTGTCCAGACCAGGGGAAGCGATTTACAACGCGGCGAGTGGACTCGTAGAGGGGAACAACCTGTTTCAAGTCGCGCGGTTCAGCGATGAGGATCGCGAGGAACGGCTAAAGCTTGTCTCGACTATCGCGCGCAATGCAGGGAAACCTGTTCCGGTTCCTATTGTTTTCGAAGGGAATGAGCTTGCCCACCTGACAGATTGTCGGCCACTGCAAAGGATGCTCGCGGCTGACGATTGGCCGTCTAAAAAGAGCGTGGACCTGCTGCTCGGCGATCCGATAGCCATTCGCGACCCCATTTCTGCTCAGGTCCGCCGGCAGAGCGGCCGTCACCTCCTGATCATTTCTCGCGATGAAGCAGAAGGCGTTGGCATGTGCGTAGCTTCGATTCTCAGTATCCTAGCGCAGCATCGACCTGGCACGACAAAGGTGTTCATAGCGGACTTCACGCTTGCAGATAGCGAATGGGCCGAACGCGCCGAAGAGGTCGAAGAGTTCTTTCCCCATGAAGTGAAAGTACTCAGTCGTCAGCGCGAGGTCGCCGAAGCTGTGAGAACTTTAAGCAATGAAGTCAGCCGCCGCACAGAAGCTGATCCTGATCCTTGCGCGATCTTCTTGGTATTGCAGGGCATGCAGCGAATGAAAGTTCTGCGGTCTGAGGACGAGAGTTTTAGCTACAGCGATGATAGCGCCACTCCGTCGGAGAAGTTTGCACATATTCTCAGAGAGGGTCCTGATGTTGGTATACATGTAATCGCTTGGTGCGATACTGTCCCTAATGCTTCGCGTGTGGCCGACCGTCGAACAATGAACGAATTCGGGCTTCGTGCTGGAGGCGTAATGAGTGCGGACGATTCGCACGCGTTCTTTGATGACGCAGTTGCCTCGCGCATCGATAAGCCGCACCGCATCATCTTTTTTGACGAAGAACGGCCAGGACATCTTGACAAGTTTCGGCCGTATTCCATGCCACCACGCCAGTGGTTGGAAATGACCGGGCGCGCGCTAAAAGGGCGAACTAACCACAAGTAGGAGGTTCCAAAACGATGTCCACTCCAGATGTTCACGTTGATCCTGATCGCCTGCGAGCGATCGCCGAAGAACTCAGCATGTTTGCCAATGACGTGAATGCCGAGTTGACTGTGCTCAATACCGAACTTGCGAAGCTCGGCCGTTCTTGGCAGGATGACGAGTACAAGAAGTTTAGGAGCGCCGTCCAGCCACTCCAGCGAATCCTCGAACTGTTCCGCGAAGAAATCGAGCGGAGCAAGCCGGCTATGCTGGCTGATGCCGAGGCTATTCGCGCTTATCAGAGACTGCAAACACCGTAAGACCATGCCAACAGCAATAGTCTCACCCGCTGAACTTGTTGCCTTTGCTCGGCAACTTGAAAAGACGGCAGAAGCCATTCAAAAAAGGAGGAACAAGACCACTCGCTTCATCTCAGATTCGCGGCATGTATGGAAGGATGCGAAGTACGATCAGTTCTACAGGGTCTTCGATCAAACGATCAAGGAGCTAGACCACTTTGCACGGATGGCGAAGGAGTACTCGCAATTCTTGGAACGAAAAGCCGGGCTAGCGAAGAAATACCTCGGGCACAGGTAATCTCGTGACACGAAGCGATGTGCACGCCTCCTACGAGGCGATCGAAGATTTTGCGAAGGCGCTGCACCGCTTTGCTGACGTTGCCCAGGAGAAGCTTAGGCACTCAGACTCCGCGATCCGCCTGGCTGTCGCGGAGCTTGAGGAGCGCCGGAGCGCACTTCGGCGTGAGATAGCTCAGCTTCGAAATGACATCGAGAGTGCCGAGGATGACCATGATGTTCGAGAGGCAGAACGACGCATGGAGGAGGCCGAGGACGCTCTCGCTCGTGTACGGAGGGCGCAGCGCAATTTGGAGGCGTCGATCAGGACCTACAAGCGCGAGGCGCAACGGCTCGACGAACTCACCACAACCACGACGCGGGACGCAATGGTTTATCTGCGCAGCGTCATCAGCGATTTGCGTGCCTACTTTGCTGCTGAGCATGGCGGTTGGCAGCCTGCAGCAGGGGGATTCGGTTCCGCGGTTGGAGAAGCGTATGCTAGCGGTGTCGCCGTCGCTGCTGGCACCGTCGATCCGACGTCATTCGCGCTGCCTGCCGGGTTTCGGTGGATTCCGCTGAGTGCAATCGACCTGGCAGGCGAGTTGGCCGATGTGAAGACTGAAGAAGATTTTAAGAAAGTGTCCTATGCCGATGTCCGCAAAGGGCTTGACTTGCTCCACACCGAGATATTGCCGGCTCTAGACGGAATCACGGATGCGTCAGGCACCTTTGCGCGGCTCGATGCGTTGAACGGAGTACCCTACGCGAAGGGGTTACAAAGGGTGTACGACGCTTTTTTTGGGACCGACTCTATCTACCTCTCCCGTGGCCCAGAGGGTTCCTTGTTTTCAATAACCAACGGTCGGCATCGAATACGAGCTGCTGCGGACGCTGGGTGGACGGCCGTGCCTGCGAGAACCAGCGATGGGATCAGAAATGGCTAGACATGATCGCACTCTTGACGAACTTCAGTCCGAGTGGCATAGGCTGCGAGATTGCTGGCTAACGACGCGCGGGCAATGGCGCGACGAAGTTGCGGTCAGCTTCGAGCGCGGGCGCTGGCAGGAGTGGGAGGATCGAGTCCCGGCCTTTCTTCGCGCACTAGAAGACCTTGACGCGATGTCTGCCAGATTACTGGAGGAGACCGACTAACGTCGGTGAACCGGGTCCGTTGCGATCGGCGTGGTGGTGCGCAGCAGTCCCGGCGAAGTCGCGAAAGGCCAGGGAGCTATTGGCGCACAGTAACGAAGCACGCAAGGGAGGTGTGTTGACAGGGAGGGAGCAGCGCGATGGGCGAAAAGCGGGCGACTACAGCCTCCACAGCTTCGGCCGCGCCCAAGAAGTGAAGCTCAGGGTGCCGTCGGCGGCTCCGCTTCCGATGGGTGGGCGATCGGAACCGAGTAATCCAACTAACCAATTGACAATAGAGGGAGAGAGAAGGTTGGAAACGAGTATTCCTGGGGCCGGTGTTTGCGTATTCCGAAAATTCCTGCGTATGTTTATACCTTGATCGCCCTCCCAATCCACCAGACAGCGGGACGGCCGTAAGGCGCAATGAACTCGGAGGGTCGCCGGTCAAGAGCGCGTTGTCTGGAATCAGGTTTGCTCGCTTCGGTCCGAAGGACTTGTCTGAGATCAGTCGCGTGCGCGCGACCGTTGAGACGTCGGCGTCGTGTGCTGCCGGAGTGGACCGACACTGGTTGGAAGCTGGAACAAAGGCTCCACATTCTGGACCGCACCGGGTGCGTCAGTAGTCCGCGAGAATCGCTTCAAGCACTATCGGACAACGTAGTCGAAGGCAAAGATTTGATCCGTGCTGACATCGTGGACGGCGAGAACCGAGCCGTCCGGATGCAATCCAATCCATCGGCCAAACGAGGAATTGGGCGGGCGCACCTCCGTCAAATCGGCAAGTTTCGTGACGAGCCCTGTGCTGATCTCGGCGCTGTAGACCGACGGATATGGCGTACTCGGGTCGAGGAAAACCACCGCGCGGCTGTCTTGAGTCCAGGTTGGAAAGCCGGCGCGGGACCGTGTGACCTCGCGCCAGGAATTCTTTCGCGTGTCAAACACGTGCAGATTAAAAGTCTCCGAGTGGATCGCGGCAATGTACTGACCGTCCGGAGACCAAGCGGGAGAGAACAGTCGAAGAGAGCCGGGAATCGCTGTTACCTGCTTTGAACGCAAATCGGCCACATGTAGCAGAATCTTCTCCGGGTCTTCTACGGAGAAGATCCTTCCGAACACGATCCGCGTGCCATCCGGTGACCAATCTGGCGTCGCCTCTTTGGAGCCACCTGGGACCAACTCTTCAATCCCTCCATCTTCAGCCGAGACCAAGTGGATCTTCCACGATTCGCCTGGCCGTCTGAGCATGACGGCGATCCGACTGCCGTCCGGCGACCAGCGGGGCTGCGCCGCCTGTAAAGGCGGTGCGAGTAACCTCTTCCGCTCGGTTCCATCCGACTTGCATCGCCACAATCCCATGCCTGGCATCGCCGTGTAGGCGATTTGGCTGTGGTCGCGGGAGAACGAGACCGTTTCTGCTGAGAGCCCAGACAGAAAACGATGGTATCTCCCGCCCGCTGGCGTATAGCTGAGCACCTCGAACTTCGTCAACTGCCCCCTCAGGTATAATTGGCGCCCAACCGGGGTGAATGCGGGCCCGCGCCAGCTCATCGGCCCGCGAGTAAGCAGTACCGGGTTGTTGCCGCGGGCCGATGCCGGCTCCGCTATGCCCCACACGCTGTAAACCCCGTCGAATAAGGACTGGAACACGAAATAGCGACCGTCTGGCGTCCAACTCCCGGCCGAAATGTTCACGAGGTCCGGTCCTGCAATAGCAAGCCTCCAGAGCCTTCCACTCCGGACGTCCAACTCCCAAATCGAGTTCGCGAGCGTCTTGGAGTCCATCACGGTCAGCCTCAGCCTCCGACCGTCACGCGACCATCGTGGCCACCACCCATAGCCCGGCAGATCAATCGTCCGATCCACGGTTAGACGGTTGCTCGAAATAAGGTACACCTGAAATCCCCGCGCAGCGGCAATCTGCGTGCCGTCAGGGGACCAGTTGCCGTCGAATGCCGTTAAATCTCCTACCTTCCTCGGCATCGCCGGTCCTCCAACCGGCACAATCCACAGCGGTCCGTACTCGTCAAACGCGCCCGTTACATCCCGAACCAGCAAGAACTTTCGATCCGGTGAAATGTCGCATGCGTAAGGGTTCGCAAACGGGACTGAGATCTCCTTCGTTTCTCCGCCATCCACCGGAACCTGGGACAAGCGGTAGCGGCCGCCCTCGATTTCGGTGAAGAAAAGATGTTGCCCATCCGTGAGCACTGGCGACACTTTTGATCTGACCGAGTGGGTGATTTGGCTTGAGGGGCTGGCGAATTCGAGCCTCTTTGCCGGATCTCGAACCGCCCAAATGCCCAATCCTCCCGCTGCTAGCAGCGCCGGTGTGCCAATCACCAGCACTGCGCGCGTTAGACGGCGACGGCTCCAAGACGTGTCCTCTCGGACGAGCTGGGTGCCCGGCGACGGAGTTTGCTGCCCGTCAACGGCCGACGCCGCCGGAACAGGCAAATTGACTCGAGTCGACTGGTCTACGCTTTCTGTCACGTCCCCAATGAACCGGTAGCCCTCTCCATACACCGTTCTGATCCACATGGTTCCCGCGTCGTGTCTATTCAAGGCCGCGCGCAGTTCGGTCAGAACTCGGTCTATGGCGTTGTCGGAAACGTGGGTCCGCTTCCAAACCCGTTGTATCAGGTCCTCCCTGGTAACGATTCGATCCCGGTTCTCCAACAAGCAGACCAGAGTGTCAAACGGTTTTCCCGTCAAAGCGACCAGGTCTGTCTGCCACCTCAACTCCCGTCGGCGAACGCTCAGCTCGAACGCACCGAACGAGAAGCGGTGTTCGCAGTCGGATTGGGCGCTAACATTCATGCAATCAATCTGATTCCGCGATCCTCAGGATCGCCTCAGAATCACATCAGGATTTCTCAGCTAATTTGATCGATGGCGAATAGTATACTTTATTCCCGTCATGGGTGACTGGCGTACCCGATCCGCACGGAGCGAATCGCGGTACCCGCTTGAATTGCATCTGGTCTGGTAAGGAGCTTAGTCCGAAGTATGCGCGAGGTTGGTCCTCCCGTTGGACTCGCCGCCATAGCGCGGTTTGAACATGCCCGGACTGTCGGCGTTGGCAGTCGGTTGCTCGACGAAAACAAAGGCTACCTACTGCGACAGGTGAGGAGCATGATGCCGCTTGCCCTACTGATCCTGTTCACCTTCGCGATTCAGGCACAGACGTTCAGCACGAATCCCAGTTCCGGACAGCAACTAACGACGGTATTCAGTTACAGCGGGAGTGGCCTCACACCAAACGGACAGATCCAACAGTGGTTTCAAGCACCTAATGGGAGTCTGCAAAGCTTTCTGGTCAATGCGAATAGTAGCGGCCAACTCAGTTGGACCTACGTCTACAAATGTACCGACGCGATAGGCACTTGGCAGAACTGGATCGTGGATGTATCCAAGAATTGGACTAGTCCTCACCTGCCGAACACGGTGACCGCGCACCCGAATTGCACGACACCAGCATTCACCGGAAGCCCGACCAGCGGCCAGCAATTGACCACGACTTTCACCTACAGCGGAACCGGGCTAACTCCGAACGGAACCATCCAGCAGAAGTTCCAGGCGCCGAACGGGGGTGTGCAAACGTTCACGGCCACAGCCGACGTGAACGGCAATCTGAATTGGACTTATGTGTATAAGTGCACGGACGCTGTGGGAACGTGGCAGAACTGGATTGTAGATCTTGGGAGGAACTGGACCAGCCCACAGGTGCCGAACACCGTGACAGCGCATCCGAGTTGTTCCACGCCGACCATCAGTTCCATTACCCCAACGACGCCAGTAGCCAGTGCCGACGATCAAACGGTTACTGTGTCCGGAACCGGGTTCCAATCCGGCTTGACCGTCACCGCTTATCTTCCCGGCGGTGGAACGGGGCTGCTACAGGGCAGCCAGATTCAGAATGTCACGTCCAACAGCTTCCAGCTAATAATCAAACTCGGGAATCCCGGTAGTTGGGGCATTCAAGTAAACCAGAGCAGCCAAACTTCCAACCGATGGAACTTTACTGTCGCCTCATCCCCCCACATCAATAACATCACGCCAACGAGTGTTTCGCCGAGCACCTTCAACCTAACCATTAATGGGACGGGATTCGACTTGGGAGCGATTGATCGAATCTATTTTGGCAGCAATCTGGTTGGCAGTGGCGCGATCCAAAGTCGGACAGGCACCCAGATCGTGGTGCAGGAAAATCTGTCGACGGCGACGCCAGGCACCTACACGGTCAAAGTGAGGAACTCGGACGGCACAGAATCCAACGGTGTAAGCCTCACCATCACATCGGCCGGACCGTCAATTTCAGGGATCTCTCCGGGAACCCCAACGGCCAGCGCAGATGACCAGACCGTAACCGTTTCTGGGAGTGGATTCCAGTCCGGGCTGACGGTGACGGCGTTCCTCCCTGGGGGTGGAACAAGCCTGCTACAGGGCAGTGGGCAAATTCAGAACGTCACCGCGACCAGTTTTCAGATGGTCATCAAACTGGGCGGTCCTGGCAGTTGGGGCATTCAAGTAAACCAGAGTGGCCAAACTTCCAACCGATGGAACTTTACCGTCGCCTCATCCCCTCACATCAACAACATCACGCCAACGAGCGTTTCGCCGAGCACGTTCAACCTAACCATTAATGGGACCGGATTCGACCTCGGGTCGATTGATCGAGTCTATTTCGGCAGCAATCTGGTTGGCAGTGGCGCGATCCAAAGTCGGACGGGCACCCAAATCGTCGTGCAGGAGAATCTGTCGACGGCTACTCCGGGAACGTACACGGTCAAAGTGCGCAACTCGGACGGCACAGAATCCAACGGTGTAAGCCTTACCGTCACATCGCCTGGCCCCTCAATTTCAGGGATTTCTCCGGGAACGCCCAACGCCAGTGCAGACGACCAGACGGTGACTGTTTCCGGGGGTGGCTTCCAATCGGGGCTGACCGTGACCGCGTTCCTCCCTGGGGGCGGGACGAGCCTGCTACAGGGCAGCGGCCAGATTCAGAACGTCACCCCTAACAGCTTTCAGATGGTAATCAAACTGGGCGGCCCTGGCAGTTGGGGCATTCAAGTTAACCAGAGCGGCCAGACGTCCAATCGGTGGAATTTCACCGTCGCTTCGTCACCGAACATTAGCAACATCACACCGACCAGTGCCTCCCCGAGCACGTTCAACCTAACCATCAACGGGACGGGATTCGACGTTGGGGCGATTGATCGAATCTACTTTGGCAACAATCTGGTTGGCAGTGGCACGATCCAGAGTCGGACGGGCACTCAGATCGTTGTGCAGGAGAATCTGTCGACGGCTACTCCCGGAACGTACACGGTCAAAGTGCGCAACTCGGACGGCACAGAATCCAACGGTGTAAGCCTCACGGTCGCATCTCCCGGACCCTCAATCTCCGGGATTTCTCCGGGGACGCCGATGGCGAGTGCAGATGACCAGACAGTAACTGTTTCGGGTAGTGGATTCCAATCCGGACTGACCGTGACAGCATTCCTCCCCGGCGGCGGAACGAGCTTGCTGCAGGGCAGTGGGCAAATTCAGAACGTCACGGCGAGCAGTTTTCAGACGGTGATCAAGCTGGGCGGCCCAGGCAGTTGGGGCATTCAGGTGAACCAGAGTGGGCAAACGTCCAACCGGTGGAACTTCACCGTTGCGTCGTCACCGAACATTAGCAACGCCACACCGACCAGTGTTTCCCCGAGCACGTTCAATCTCACGATCAACGGAACGGGATTCGACCTTGGAGCGATTGATCGAGTCTACTTTGGCAACAATCTGGTTGGAAGTGGAGCGATTCAGAGTCGGACGGGCACCCAGATCGTGGTGCAGGAGAACCTGTCGACCGCAACGCCAGGTACGTATACGGTCAAGGTGCGGAACTCGGACGGCACAGAATCTAACGGCGTAAGCCTTACCGTTACATCGACACCTTCACTCAACATCGAGGTTTCGCCTTCGTCCGCTCAGACCTACAATCTCGGCGATACCCTGACATTCACCATCACGGTGCGGGATTCGAATAGCAACCCGGTAGCCGGCGCGAATGTCGCGATCCAGGATGGCTTGCAAGGTGGTGCGTTGCAGAATTTCGCCACGAACGGAAGCGGCATGGTTGCATATAGCTACGTCATTCCTACGAACCTCGCTTCTCCAGGCACGTACACCCTTACTTTCGGGCCAGCAACCAAGTCTGGGTACACGCAGAGTGGCACTGTCACGCGTCAAGTGACCGTCAACTCTAATTCGAATCAGCTTAGCCTGGATGTTCAGCCTTCAACAACGCAGACGGCAACGCCCGGAAGCATTGTCACGTACTCGATCACTGTCCGAGATAGCAGCAACAATGGAATCAGCGGCGCGACTGTTCCAGTGACCAATCCATTAGCTGGAAATGCAACGCTGACCACCGTCTCAGGCGGAACGGCGAGTTACAGCTTCACAGTGCCATCGGGCACAAGCTCGGGTCAACATACAATCTCCTTCGGGACCGCTCACAAAACTGGCTACGTAGACAGCGCCATCGTTCAGCGGACGGTTGCGGTAAACGGACCGCAGCCATTCCTCACGCTGGATGTGACACCGGCAGCGATTCAGTCCGTGAACGCCGGACAGACGGTCAACTATTCACTGAGCGTCAGGGATGGCAATGGTGCAGGTGTCGGCTCTGCGACCGTGACAGTAACGAATCCGTTCACTGGCACCAACAGCACGGTCATGTCTGATGGGAGCGGAAACGCTAACTACAGCCTGTCCGTGCCGTCGAATCAGGGGTCAGGAACGTTCACAGTCTTCTTCTCCGGGGCTAGCAAGAGCGGCTACACCAGCAGCAACGGCATGTCTCGACAGGTGACTGTGCTCCCTGGCAGTGGCGGTACGCACTCCGGAACCTTGACGTCCAATCCGACGACGTGCCAGGTGCAAACGGTCGGCGGCCGCTGCACCATTACGCTGACATGGACCACTCAAAACGTCTCCGCAGCTCAAATCTGGGTGCTGCCGGCAGTCGGCCCGGATACCCCGGTGGCGACAGGCCTGCAGGGGTCACAGAGCATTCCGTGGATTGAAGCATCGCCGCAAACGTACACCTTCCGCCTCTGGGATTACTCCTCCGGCAGCCGGGGGGCCAAGTTGGCCGAGGTCTTGGTGATCGCAAGCCCGCCTTCGGGTACTCAAACCACACCCAGCGTCCGCGTCGACCCAGCGACCGGTCCCAAAGGGACAACCTTCTCCATTCTCGGAAGCAATCTGGCCTCGGGTGCGGCCACGCTTTTCGTCAAACTTCCAAGTGGCACAACCACGACTGCCGCGCAACTGACCATCCCCGGTTCGGGATCGTTCACTTTCAATTACGCGAGTTCACAATCGTCGGCGGTTGGGGTTTACGAAGCGTGGACCGTCGACAGCGCCAGCAAGCGTTCCACGTCCGGATACTTCACAATCAACACGCCGACGACAAGCTCCGTCAACGGGCCGTGCGGCGGCAACTCGGGGTGCAGCGGAGATCCGATCAACACGGCTACCGGGAACTACGGCTACCAGCACGCCGATCTGACTATCGCAGGGCGCGGGATACCTTTCGTCTTCGGGCGGTCCTACAACTCCCTTGACACAACACCAGGCCCAATGGGCAATGGATGGACGCACTCCTTCCAGGGCTCACTCGTAAAAAACAGCGACAGCTCCGTCACAATCCGGCTGCCCGACGGAAGAGTGATCATCTTCGACTCAGTTGGCGGCGCATACCGGCCGCGATTCAGCAATGTCTACAGCACTCTCACGGCATATTCCAGTGACTCGTTTCTTCTAACAAACAAGGCGGCAATCTCGTACCAGTTCTTCATGGGGAAGCTCAGTGCCATTGATGATCGGAACGGCCACCTTATCAATCTCTCTTATGACAGCAACAATCGCTTGACCACTATCGTGGATACGGTGGGACGTGCTATCTCGCTCGCCTACGACGCTGCAGGCCACCTCACATCGGTGACGGACCCCCTAGGTCGCACTCTTCGATATGAATATGATTCCGCAGGCAATCAGACCGCCTTCACCGACGCCCGTGGTGGCCGCTTCCGGTATTCGTATGACAGCTCAAACCGAATGCTCACGGCCATCGATCCGGAAAACAACACATTCCTCACGAATGAGTACGATGGATCCGGCCGCGTCACAGCCCAGTCTGACGGCGCGGCCAACCGCTGGACTTATAGCTACAACGACACCAATTTCACCACGACCATTACTGACCCCAACGCGAAGATCACGACGCACCAGCACAATTCCAACTTTGAACTGCTCTCGGTGACCGACACCTTTGGCAAGAGCGAAACATACCAGTACAGCAATGGCAACCGGACCTCCCTCACCAATCGAAACAACAACACGACCCGCTACAGCTACGACGGTTCCGGCAACGTTATCTCGGTCGTGGATCCCCAATCGAAGGTCCAGACAGCTTCCTACAACGCCATGAATGATCCGGTCACGCGAACTGATGTCTTAGGCAATACCTCGGTTTTTTCCTACGACACGATGGGCAATCTCACCACCGCTCGGGATGCGGCTGGCAACAGCGCCACCTACACTTACGACTCCCTCGCGCAACCGGTCACGAAAACTGATGCGGAGGGGCGAATCACCCGCTACAGGTACGATTCCAGCGGAAACATGATCGAGGAAACCGATCCGCTCGGCAACAAGACGACCCACACATATGACGGCGTTGGCCGTAGGATTTCCACAACCGATGCCAACCAGTTCGCCACCACTTTCGCTTATGATTCCAACGACAATCTCACATCTGTAACTGATCCGCTGGGCAACAAGATCCAGTACGCCTATGACGGGAACAATAACCGGATTCGTGTGACGGATCAACGAGGCAAGATTACGACGACCACTTATAATGCCAACTACCAGGTGGCGTCGGTCACTGATGCGCTTGGCAACCGGACTACCAACACCTACGATCGGCTTCGCAATTTGGCCAGCACAACCGATGCTCTGGGGAAGGTGACCCGCTACGCGTACGATTCGGAGAATCGCCTCACAAGCATCACCGACCCATTGAGCAATGTTACTCGCTACGAATATGATGCCAATGGCAACCGCACGAAGGTCACTGATCCGCTCGGGAACGCCACTACCCACGCGTACGATTCGCTTAATCGCCTGATCTCCGTCACGGATGCCTTGGGCAACACGACAAGCAACGCCTACGATGATGCGGGGCGCCTGACTCGGAAGACCGATCCGGCGGGGAACTCGACGAGCTACAGCTATGACTCGCTCGGCCGTCAGACGGGCATCACTGACGCCGCCGGCGGTACCGTAACTTTCGCTTATGATCGAGCGGGCAACCGCACGTCAATCACGGATACGCGCGGCAAGACCACAAGATTCACATATGACAATCTGAATCGCCTGCTGACCACAAGCGATCCTCTGGGCAACACGACATCGAATCGCTACGATAGCGTCGGCAACTTGCAGCAAGTAACCGACGGCAACGGAAATTCGAAGACGTTCGAGTACGATGCCAACCGGCGGCAGACGAAGGTGATCTACTCCACTGGGGGCAATATCCAATTCCAGTACGACGCAGCCGGCAACCGAACGAAGATGATCGACCTGATCGGAACTTCGACATACACCCACGACGACTTGAACCGCCTTCAAACCTACGCCAGCCCGTTTGGTGCGGGCCTGAGCTTCGCTTACGATTCCGTCTCCAACCGGACTGGCCTCACTTACCCAGGCAGCAAGACTGTCCAGTACACCTTCGATGCGAACAGCCGGATCACGAAAGTGCGAGCCTGGAACGGGTTTGAAGCCAATTATACATACGACGGGGCAGGGCGCACTACCGCTGTCACTTACTCCAACGGACTCAGCACCGCGTTTACGTATGATACAGTCGGTCAGAATACTCGGATCGAGCACAAGAAGGGCTCGACGGTTCTGTATTCTGAAGCAACGAGTTGGTCGGCCAATGGGAATCCGACTTCCAGCGATATTTCCGGTCTGAACTCGACTGGGTTCATAGCGGAGAATTCCAGCTTCACATTCGACGACGCAAACCGCTTGGCGACAACTCCGGCCGGCAGCCCGGCGCACGACAGGAATGGGAACCTGGTTTCGATGCCGGGTGCCGCCGGCACAACGAGTTTCACCTACGATCTCAACAATCGCGCCACGAGGATCATAGGTGCATCTACAAACGCGACGTTAAGCTACCTAGGAGATGGAAAACTGGCTACGCTGAATTCCTCGCGTTTTCTTCTTGACCCGACGGTCCCCGGAAACCGCATCCTGGCGGAGCTAGATACTGCCGGTGCTGTGCAGACTGCGTACGTACATGGTCCACGAGGAATGTTGTTCCAGATCATGACCGCCGAGTCGTATACGTATCATCACAATCTCCAGATGTCCACAGCACTCATGACCGATTCTTCGGGTGTCGCGCGTAACACCTACCGCTATGATCCGTTTGGGAAGAAGTTGGGCGCCTCCACTGAGCAGATCTCCAATATGTTCAGTTTTCTCGGGAGTTTTTCGGTTCCTAGTATCGGCCAATTCGTCTTAACGCATCACCGCCTTTACGATTCGCGTGAAGCGCGGTTCACGAGTTCAGATCCGCTAGCGATGAAGTTTCCGCAATGGGCTGCGTACGTCTATGCTAACCAGTCCCCTTTGGCGCTGCTCGATGCTTCAGGTCTTAATGCAGTTCCTGCACCGACCAGCACTGCGGGAGGGATAATATCTCCGCTCTTCATATCTGGTTCGACACCTGGGACCGCCGGAAGCACTCCGGCTTCATTGTTGAACGCAACAATATTATCGACCTCGTCAGCGAGTGGCAGCTTCCCTCTAGACAAGACGGACCTTGCTGGCATGATTACGGGCGTGCTTACGGAATGGGGCAAGAAACTCGCGCCAGCTGGTTATGAACTGATCCCTGATGGCGCAGGAGCATGGCGATTTGTCAGACACGATGTCTTCGGGAAGCTTGAGACCGCTGGTCAGATAGTGGACATTGTCGATCTGGTGGGGACATTGGCCACAGATATTAAGAATGGCACGGCGACTCTCGGATCGATCTGGAAAGCCACAGGTAAAGCGGCCGGTTGTGCTGTCTTGAACGCCGAGACGCTTGGTCTCGGATGTCCAGTCTTTCAGGTTAGCAAATGGGGTGGCGACCAATTGTTCGCGCCAGGTAAACCGCTTTCTCCAGTTATTGAAGGAGGAAGCGTGGGTGGTGTTTACGTGCCGGGTCTCGGCGATTTTACGAAGGATGTCGTTCTGGATTTTCCGCAGAATACCAAAACTGTGTGGAATCTGACTAAATCCGGGGCTACCGCCGCCGGCAACTGGATAGGCCAGAAGTGGAGTTCCCTATGGTGACTCGGATTCCGATCTGGGCTCTACTGTTGCTTGCGCCCTTTGTTCTGATGTGCGCCGGATCCATTCAATACACGTACGATTCGCTAAATCGGCTCACGCGGGTTTCATACGGAGATGGTACTTCAATCGTCTACACCTATGACTCGGCGGGCAACCGTACTTCTCTTGCGATATCAACGACGGGAGGAGGGACGCAGCCTACGATCTCGCTGAACAGGTCCTCCCTTTCCTTTAACGCAACATTCGGCCAAGGCAATCCACCATTGCAAACCGTGCAAATCAATAACAGCGGCACTGGCACGCTCTCCTGGAATGCAGGGTCGTCTGCAAACTGGCTCATTGCCTCTCCGTCCTCTGGGATGAACGCTGCCACAATCACGGTCTCGGTTTCGATTCAAGGGCTAGCTGCGACCACCTACAACGGCTCTTTAACATTCACCGCAAACGGCGCCTCCAATAGTCCGCTTGTCGTCCCGGTCACCTTGAATGTGGCGCAGCCAGGATGCGGAGCGACTCTGTCCACGAACAGCATCTCTATGAATGCGGCGGGTGGTTCTGGAACGGTCACTGTTACTGCACCCCCCACTTGCACCTGGACCGCGTCGAGTGACCAGTCATGGCTCACGATAACGGGGGGTTCTACTGGAACCGGGAACGGCGTCGTGAGCTTTCAAGTGACCGGCAACTCGGGATTCTCCAGGACTGCGATCCTCTCAATCGGCGGCCAGACATTCACTGTTAACCAGGACGGCGCTTCGGGATTCACCGGCGTGCGGTTCGTGCCCGTTCCGCCCTGCCGAGTCGCGGATACCCGTGGCGAAACGGGGCAGTCCGGCGCTTTCGGCCCTCCCGTTGTGGCTGGAGGCTCGACGCGCACGTTCCCAATCCCGTCGAGCCCTTGCGGCATTCCGGCCACTGCGAAAGCTTACTCGCTGAACGTTACGGTTGTGCCCTCAGGTCCCCTCGCCTATCTGACCACATGGCCGACAGGGCAGCTGATTCCCTTAGTATCCACTTTGAATTCCTTCGAGGGAAGAATCGTGGCGAATGCAGCAGTAGTGCCGGCTGGAACGAATGGATCGATTGATGTCTTTGTGACGAACGCCACCCACGTCATTCTCGATATCAACGGCTATTTCGATTCGCAGACTCTTACGGCGCTGTCATTTTATCCTGCGACTCCTTGCCGCATCGCGGACACCCGTAATGCTCCCGGACCATTTGGTGCACCATCAATGGGCACTGGAGCCCGACGTGATTTCCTGGTTCCCGCCAGCGCCTGTGGTTTACCAGGGGCGGCGGGAGCGTATTCCCTGAATGCAACTGTCGTTCCTCCCGGTCCCCTCGGCTATCTAACTCTCTGGCCGACTGGCCAAACGCAGCCGTACGTCTCGACCCTGAACTCATTCGACGGTTCAGTGGTCGCCAATGCGGCCATAGTGCCGTCGGGAACAAACGGTTCGGTGAGTGCCTACGTTACCAATAACACCGAACTGATCTTGGACAGCAACGGCTACTTCGCTACCCAAGGTGGATCTGGGGCACTAGCTTTCTATCCCGTTCGTCCCTGCCGCGTCGCTGACACCCGGAACGACCCTGGGGCATTCGGCGGGCCCAGCATGAGCGGCGGCGAAACTCGCGGGTTTCCGATCCCATCGAGTTCGTGCGGCATTCCGTCCAACGCAAAAGCGTATTCGCTCAATGTGACCGTAGTACCGAAAGGTCCGCTCGCATATCTGACGCTTTGGCCCACCGGACAGAGCCAACCGCTGGTATCCACGCTCAATTCCTTCCTCGGCAGGATTGTTGCGAATGCGGCGATTGTTCCCGCGGGAACGAACGGGTCGGTGAGTGTGTTTGTGACGAATCCGACGGATGTCATTCTCGACATTAACGGCTACTTCGCACCCTAGCTGGCAGGCACAAATTCTCCGTTTTCGTTATGAAGAGGGTTCCTCTCGGGGAGCCAATCCATTTTTACCTGGATTTGTTTCCCCCTGTGGTTAGCGTGAGCGCTCTCTGTGCACATGCGCGAACGCCTTGCCCTTTCCTCAACATATGCAAGTAGTTGCCGCGCGGAGCCGTCTGACGTGCCCGGACGCGGAGAGTCGCGGTGAGCGGTGTGACTGCGTTTCCGGCGGCATTCCGGGCGGTTTTTCTCCTGACTCGGCCGGAGAAACGCGCGGCGGTTAACGCCGCCGATCGGATTGCCTTGCAACCGGACGGTTTTCGAACTTCTCGCGTATATTTCCATTGAGGGCGGCGCATCGCCGTTCCTGACTTCACCAGACAGCGGGATTACCGCCAGGCGGACAACGCTGTGGGTGCCGGATCGCCGCCGGGACACCACAGCGTTTTTTTTGTCCCGTTCGTCCGTCGCCCCCAGCAGCACCTGGCGCGGCCCCGCGAAGGAGCCGATCAATGGACGACCGCGACGACGGTTTCCTCGAAGACCTCGACAGCATCGCATCAATCCTCGCCTCGGGCTATCTGCGTTTGCGTCAGAAACGCCGCGAAGATCTACTTGCCACCTCGCCGGAAGCGAGCCCTCATGGACACGAGGTTAACGCCTCCGAGAAAGGAGAAGGATTTGGAAATCCAGATTCGTAGGCAGATTGAAGCGTTGAAGCGGATGACCGTGCGCCAGCTCCGCGAGCGGTACCAGGAGGTCTTCGGCGAGGAATCGCGGTCCAATCACAAGCAGTTTCTGTTCCGGCGCATCGCCTGGCGGCTGCAGGCGCAGGCGGAGGGTGGTCTTTCCGAGCGTGCCCGGCGACGAGCACTGGAGATCGCCAACGACAACGATCTCCGCATCCGCGCTCCGAAGGGATTCGACTTCGAAGCTGCGTGTGACCGGTCGGTGTCACAGACGGTCCCACCAGATGCCGATCCGCGGCGGCCGCTGCCGGGAATGGTGTTGGAGCGCGAGTACAAAGGGCGCACGATCAAGGTCAAAGTCCACGCTGAGAGCTTCGACTACGAAGGCAGGCGCTACCGGTCGCTGAGTGCAATCGCGAAGGAGGTCACGGGCACGAAGTGGAATGGCTATCTCTTCTTCCACTTGCCCACAGGAAACGGCAATGGCAATAAGGAAGGGTAACTGCAAGGCGAAGGACACCGGAGTCACGCCGGCGGCGAAGACAGTCCGTTGTGCCATATACACGAGGAAATCCACGGAGGAGGGCTTGCAACAGGAGTTCAACTCGCTCGACGCGCAGCGTGAGGCAGGCGAGGCCTTCGTCCTAAGCCAGCGCCATGAGGGCTGGCAGTTGCTTCCGGCCCATTACGACGATGGTGGGTACACCGGCGGCAATATGGAGCGCCCAGCCCTCAAACGGTTGCTGATGGATATCAACGCGGGCAAGGTCGACTGCGTGGTCGTTTACAAGGTTGACCGGCTCAGCCGCTCGCTTCTGGACTTCGCGCGCATCATGGAATCCTTCGATAAGCGCGGCGTCAGCTTCGTGTCGGTCACACAGCAGTTCAACACGACGACCTCACTGGGCCGGCTCACGTTGAACATCCTTCTATCCTTCGCGCAGTTCGAACGCGAGATCATTTCTGAGCGCACCCGCGACAAGCAGTCGGCCGCGCGGAAGAAGGGCAAATGGATCGGTGGCCACCCGGTGCTGGGGTACGACATCGACCCTCGTGGCGGACGGCTGATCGTAAACGCGGATGAAGCTCCTCGGGTGCGGACCATTTTTGATCTGTACATCGAGCACCAGGCCGCCCTGCCCGTCATCGAAGAACTGCGGCAGCGCGATTGGCGCACGAAGAAGTGGCAGTCCGCCGAGGGTCGCGAACATGGTGACAAGCCTTTCACGAAGAACCGCCTCTACGGCGTCTTAACGAACGTGATCTACACGGGTCGCGTGGATCACAAGGGCAGTATCTACGAGGGCGAACACGAAGCCATCGTTGAGCGGAGAACGTGGGAACGAGTGCAGCGTCTCCTTGGCAGAAACAGCGCGGTAAACCGCGAACACGTGAGGAACAAATACGGTGCGTTGCTGCATGGCCTGGTGTACTGCGTACCATGCGATGCGCCGATGTTCCACACCTACACGATGCGTGGCTCGAAGCGCTACCGCTACTACGTGTGCTACCACGCCCAGCAGCACGGCTGGAACAAGTGCGAGACCAAGTCCGTCGCGGCGCAGAATCTGGAGATGGCCGTGATCCAGGCGATCCGGAAGCTCGGCAGCGATCCCGTTCTCGCGCAAAGGACGGTGGAGCATGCCAGGGCGCAGGTGGCCAAGCGAGTCGAGCAGTTGCGCGAGGAGGAGGCAGCCGCCAAGGAACGGCTCCGCCGTCTGCACTCCGAAATGGTGTGTGCGGCAACCGTCTCCGGCGAAGAAGATGTGGCTGGCTCTCGCTTCGACCGAATGATGGAGGTGCACAAGGAGGTTCAGGAGATCGAGGAGCGGATGTCTGTCATCCGCGAAGAGCTCACGGCGTTGCAGAACGACCCGCTGAACGTTGATGACGTTCTCGCCGAGTTGCGCAGGTTCGACGACGTTTGGGATTCGATGCGGTCGCATCAGCAGGCGCGTCTGGTGAACTTGGTCGTGCAGCGGGTCGGCTACGATGGCCGAACTCAGAAGGTAACGGTTGCGTTCCGTTCGCAGGGCATGCGGGAGTTGTGCTCAGGGAGGAAGATCGAATGAGGCGCAGGAACAGAAGCATTGCTCCATGTATCGAATTGGAGGTCACCCTCGAGTTGCCGCGACACGCGGCACCAGTGCCGACCGAAGTTGTCCGGCCGCCGGCCCGCGAACGCATTCCGCGGGTCACTCGTCTGATGGCACTGGCGGTGAAGTATCAGGGAATGGTTGATAGCTGTGAGTTTCGCGACTATGCGGACATCTCCCGCCTAGGTTACGTGAGCCGGGCCCGGATGACACAGATCATGAACCTCTCGAACTTGGCCCCGGATATCCAGGAGCAAGTGCTGTTCCCGGCGGGGCCTCTGCCGCCGGAGCGACGACTACGACGTTTAACGGCTTTGGTCGACTGGTCCGAACAACGCCGTTCGTGGCGTGAGCTGGTTATGGGGACTGTAAGTTGTTGTTTTCTAAGCAAATCCATGTCATAAGGTCTTTGCCGGATGCGATCTGAAGCACTAGGTGGCGAACAAAATCTATCCCGTTTTGAGAAGGATAGATGTGGCGAGTCGGCACCCAACCTCTTCGCTACTTCTTCGCCATGGTAGAATCATAATTCACACTTTGAGAGGGTATGTATGGAGCGAGGTGGATTTCTTAGCTTCTTCAACAATCCTCGGGAAGCGGCGGAGGCCCGGATGCGGTCTCTGGCGGCGACGGCTACGGTGCGCAAGGCACGAGCAAAGGCCGAGGTGGAATTCCGATCGAGAGAGGTGGCAGCCAACTGGCGTGACTGGAAGAAACACTTGGGCGAACTCGCTGAGTTCGATCCGATGCGGCTGGAAAACCACATTCCTCCGCACTGGCAAGCCGGTGTGCGATATGCCGAAGTGATAATTCCCGCACACGGCACCGCTGCCTTGGCTGTGATTGAGTTGCCGAATGAATTCGAGAAATTTCTGCGCGAGTGCGTCTGCATCGTGTCCGAGCGTACGTACGAGGCGAAACTGCGGCCTTATGACTCGCTGCTTCTGCGGAAGGGAGATGTTGCCGTGGCCTGCTTCCATCAATTGGTACGCGCCGCCGTCGCAGGCGAAAGCGCGCGGCTTGGGCTTGAGGCATGGCGGCGCCATAACGAGCGCCTTGAACAGGAACTGGCGTCACCGGCGGACGAGATCACGTGTTCCATGAATGGCTCCGGTGCAGTCCACGTGGTTCCGGCCGAATCCGCACTTCCCGATCCTGAGGTGCTAGCCCAGGATCGTGAGAAACGGCTACAGGGGCTCGTGGCCGCCAACCACACCACCATCGCGGCCGTGGCCGATGCCGCCGACGTACACAAGCCCGACATGCAGCGCTGGCGGCGGGGCGAGTTGAGCGGCGACTCCGTCATGTCGCAGAGGATTGAGAATGTGCTGGCCGGAAAAACCCCGTTGAAGGCTGGCGCGGCCAAAACTGCCGCATAGAATAGTAAACCGTTTCGGAAGTCGATAACGGGATCTCTGAGTCACCGCAGCACGCTCGGATTCCGGAACACGACGGCTCGGACAGGCCATCGCGCTGAGATGCCAGCACGAGTAGCGCGTGACGGTTTCTATTCTGGCAGATAGCGTAATTCGAGCCCTCCGAGGCTAGCAACTTCTCGCTCATCTCTGTTGTTTCCGAGTGAACAATTCGGTTATTGCAGAGATCAGCGAGGAGGCGACTGGTCGATAGCGACTGGTCGACCGCTGGCGAAGGGGCTGGAACTAAGTTATCCTGCCCGTTGATGACTGAAGGTCAGAGGAGGTCGGCCAAAGTGAACGCAATGGCATCGGGTCGTCGGTCGCCATTGAGATTACTCCGTGCTCAACTAACGCCGAGGCTTTACGACTGCGTGGTAGATGCCTGCCCAGCCGACATTTCCACCGGACTCGACGCTCCGTTGTGTTTCATAGCACTCATGGCCCAGAGTAATCTCAACCGTTTCCACAGCCATCTTGCGGTCGACGGAAAGGTCCTTGGATGAGAGTCCTGGCTCTCGACATCCAGGGTTTCAGAGGTATCCCCAGCGGCCGCCTCGTTTTGCCTGATCAGGTGGCCCTCGTCGGCCCGAACGGCTCCGGTAAGAGCACCATCATAGATGCACTCAGCCTTGTGTTCGGTCGCCAGAAGCTCGTCCACAACCTCACTGAGCACGATTTTACTGGAAGCTGCCCGCAGCCAGCGGATCGTATTCGCATCGTGGCAACAGTGGGCGGCTTTCCGTCGAATGACCCGGACCGGAACACGAACTGGTTCCGAAGCGGCCGCTCCATAGAGAAGTGGTGGGATCCGGCGACGAAGACGGTGCTTCCCGAGGAGCAACCTGGAACCTTGTTATGCGCTCAGATCGGTTACGCTGCCCGCTTCGACCACGAAGATCTCACGGTCAAGCAGATTCGCTACTTCCAGCAACACGATGATCAGGTGGACCCATTCGACGAGGAGGCCATCGACCGGTTCCCCGATAGGCTCCTCAGCGATGTCGGGTTCTTTGTCCTCCCTGCTCGTAGAACATGGGCAGCTACTATCTCGTTCGGATCGGAACTGTTCCGCAAGGCGGTGGCCACTCTCGGCGGTGTACCCGCCACGACCGTGATTCACCACCGGGACGCCCTGCGAAACCCATCCTCGCCCCTTGAGGAGGACCGTGCGCTCCAGCCGCTTATACAGAGCATCAACACTAGGATGGCCCAGCTTGTTCCCGGTAACCCCCGACTCCATCTTCGGGTCACCTCGACGGATTCGGAATCGTTACTCCAAGCCCTCGTACCGCACTACCAGCGGGATGAGGGTGGATCGCTGCCCGCGGGGCGACACGGCACCGGCCTGATTTCTCTTCAGACACTGGTACTCCTGCTGGAGATCGGACGGGCCAGGAAAACGGCAGGGCAGTCCTTCATCCTCGCCCTAGAGGAGCCCGAATTACATGTCCCTCCCGGATTGCAACGCCGTCTGATCGGCGACGCTGCTGCCGTGTCGGATCAGGTGATCTGCACTACACATGCTCCGAGAGCGGCTGCCTTCTTCGACGCCGCGAGCATCCAAATCCTCAGCCGCACCTCCATTCCTGGAGATGACGGCGGATCCAGAGTTGAAAAACTCGAAGGGCGGCCTCTGTCTCCGGCCTCTATGGTCAACGAGCCAAACTCTGTTGTTCAACTCTATACTGATCACCGTGCCCGGCTGGTCGAGGCACTCATGTTCCCTCGAGTATTGATTCCTGAGGGCCGCATCGACTTCGAGTGGCTGCGCCTGCTACTGGACGTTGCAGAAACCGGAGAGCGAATGTTGCATGGCCATCAGAGCCCTGTGCCGCCGTTTGGTTCGGTGGTGGGGGTGGTGCCGACTCGGGATTCGGCCTTGCGAGCGACATTCGAGCGGCTTCGCAGCCTTCACGATCATGTTGGAGTGCTCGTTGATGGGGATCCGGCGGGGGACCGGTACGTAGCAGACCTGATCTCTTGCAGCCCGACACCCTGCTGTGTGATGCAATGGCCGACCGGGTGGGCCATCGAGGACGCCGTTCGTTGGACGCTGGATGCGGACGACCCAGTTCTCCTAGCCGAGATCAACACTCGATTGGATCGGCAGTTTCAGTCCCTCGACGAACTCGTGGCGGCGCTCAAGAACACCAGCGGACAGACGGGCGGCCTGAAGGCCCACTACATGGCGCACGAGGACATCGCCGGGGCGATGCGGAAGTCTCCGTTGTGTGTTCAGCGCGTCGAGCGGCTATTAGAAGCAGTGACTAGGGCTGTGCTCCGGAGGCTCGACGGCTTCGAGAATCTGGAGTCTGATGAGGTGCGGTCCCGGAACCGTATCGCCGTGTGTCGGTTCCGCGCATGAGCCTCCTGATGTTCGAAGGTCCCGCCGGGACCGGCAAGACGACCAGGCTGCTTGCAGCTGCCCGGGAATACCTCGAACAACGTCCCCTTGATGTCGAGCAACGGGTGCTTGCCTTGACGAAGTATCACGGGTCTCGGCGCCGGATGGATATCAAGCTTCGTGACCGGGACGAGGGCGTGGGTAACGCCTTGGACTGCGTCACCGTCGACAGCTTCGCCAGGAGCTTGGTCGTCCGCTGGCGTTCGCTTGTGAACGACATAGGCTTTCATCCAATCGAGGGAGACTTCGCATCTATCACTTTGGCCGCTGGCGTTCTGCTTCAGCGACACAATGTGGCCAGGTGGGTTGCTCGACGCTATCCGCTCGTCGTCGTGGATGAGATGCAGGACTGCAAGGGCGGTGAGGTCGCGCTACTTAAGGGCCTCGAACCGCATGTCCGCCTGCTATGCGGTGCGGATGCCTTCCAAGACCTCTCAGGGGACAAAGACAATGAGGCCATCTTCTGGGCCTCTAAGGTCGGTGAGGTGGTGGCGTTGACGCAGGTATTCCGAACGCAGACCATTGGTCTTCTGGCCGCCGCCCAAGCCATCCGCAACGGAAGCGCGGTTAGCTCCGATTCGAAGCCCGGCTTCGAGGTCGTGCCCGCCGCCGCTGCTGCCCAAGGGGGAGCAGTTGTGTGCTGGCGAGTCCGCTCGTGGGCTCCTCGCGGACCGATCGCGCTAATCTCTGCCACGGCTAGGGGCACGTCACCGTTCTCGGACCAGGTAATCGACTGGGCGTGTACAAATGCCTCTACAGCAAAGAATGGTGCGACGGCGGGTCCATACCCCATGGAGTGGGAGAGCAGTGACGATGAGGCTCAACAAGACATACTTGAGGTTCTCGACCTCCGAAATGATCCTACGACCGAAATCTGCTGTACCGACCTCGCGGCTCAGGCCGATAAACATGGCGTCCACGACCTTCGGGACTGGGCGCTTCGACAACAGTTTGTTCGAGGTCTATCCGCGGTCACCGTTTCGGACGTGGTGAGAGAGGTGGGCGACATCGTTCGCCGCCGACGTGCATTTGGCCCACATCGAGCTTGGCGGCAGCGGGCGATGACTATCCACCAGGCAAAGAATCGCGAGTTCGAATCAGTCGTCGTCCTGTGGCCGCTGAAGATTGCCGGCAACCTCGAGCTGAAACGGCGGCTACTCTACAACGCCGTGACTCGTGCACGTGGACGAGCGGTTGTGATCGTGCAGGACCCGAAGCGCTCGGCAATGACCGAGAAGCTCTTTGCGGGAGGCACATGAGAGGAGAGTGGGCTCGTCTCGCGAGTCCTTTCTTTCGACTGTGGCAAGGTGCAGACTGCGACAAACCGGCTTGCTTGCATAACGCCCGACACTGATGCGTGCACTCAAGCGTCTGTCAGTTGGCGGAACGGGACTTCTCGCCCAAGTGGATCACTTCGTTTACGCTTCATCTAGAATGACGGTTGGATGCACCCCAGAAGATCACGGATATTGAATGAGTTTAGTCTGTGGGTGGCCATGTCAGCCGCCCGGCAAGGCTGCCCTGTGCGAGGAAGGAAGCTCTATCCGTTCCTGCAATCGGTCGACCTCACCGCGATCCTGGACGGAGAGCATGAATGGACGGCGGACGAATTCCAAAGCTGGCATGAAGCCCAGGCCGTTGCGCTGGCCCGAGCTGCCGAAATTCCCCTCGGATGGAGTGCCAAGCTGATCGCGATGCTTTTGAAAACGCGAGTGTACCTGGGACGAGAGGGACATTGTTCGCTTGCTCCCTTGATCCACCCGCCTATCGATAACGCGTTGATTGCCGAAATCCGCCGCCGCTATCCCTTGCATGATTCCCGGAATACAAGGCTCAGGAACCTGTGCGACTGCGGTGTGCCGATATCCAGGATCGCCACTTACCACCAGTATCGCGATGTGATCAGAGGATTGCTGGAGGTCGCGACGCGGGAGAACTGTACGCTATTTGAGATTGAAAGTCTTTGGCGTGCGCGAGATGCGGAAGACCCCGTCGGGAACACGTAGCGACCTGCAAAACGCCCATCCCGCCCCTGGTGCGCAAGCCATCAAGACCCCCGGTTCGTCGGGTTTTGGTAGATCGGTTGTTCGTGAAGCTAACGCTTATTCTTTCTGGTCACCCGGTAGGTGTCGCCTGATTGCGTGTTCGTAGCAGCGAACCCATTGACGACGAATGGCTCCCACGCAACTGCACCAATGCGCTGCATATCGCTTCGCAGGTGGCTCTCATGCATGAACGGTCCAGTCTGGTATACCACCGCGTAGAATCGAGTCCAATCCTTCGATCCTTTGTATGCCGCGGAGTCCTCTGCCAAGCCGCCAAATGCTACCGCCGCCTTTTCGGGCGTATCAATGAACTTGAACTCAATTGCAGCACGGACGCTTCTTACGCCGCAATCCGGCTTGAATGCCTTCAGGGTCCCAGAAATACTCGGTTTTGGGTCATAATCAGCAAAACATGCGCTCAAGTAGTCGTGCATCACTCGCTGCAGATCGATCTCTCTAGTCGGGCTCGGCCGGCCCAAGCGATGAACCAGTACCGGCGTATCTCGAAGCATCGATTCCAGCCTTGCCAGGGTCCATGCCTGTTCGCTGGTGATCTGCCGACTGACGGTCATGCGCAGAGCTTTGATAAGCCGCTCGACGAACGTGACTGCAGGGCTGGTGCAGTCCTGGTATTCGTGGTCCTCATCCGTGTGGCGCAGGCCGTCGCTAGATGACATGAATTCGGCCCATGCCTTCACGAGGGAGGCGCTGGCCTCCGGCATTTGAGCCGCCTCCAGGACGACTAGCAGAATGTCATGGAGTTCCTCAAGATTTGCGCCAAGCGCTCCGCGCGGGTCGGCGTACCCACCTTGGCTTTCGGCGTCTTCGTTGTACCCGACGTAGATCTCTCGCCCAATTTCCCACAGCGCGCGTTTGGCTTGGCTGAGAATTTTGTCGAGCTCACCAATCGCATTCTGTATGATCAGGCTGTCCATATCATCTCGCCAGAAAAAATTAGAGATCCTTTACTATCTCGCTCGGAACGTAGTCGCGCACTCCGCTGTTCTTTTTGGATCGGCGATGGAAAGCACTGGCGCTCCTGAGGCCCAGCAGCAATCCAAGGAGTCGGCGTCACGTTAAGTTGACAAATAACGCCCAAAGCACCTCGGTGCGGCGACCGATTGCGAGCGGGTTTCGGCTATCCGGAAGTGGAGTTGCCAGAGAATGACGTCCGCCGGTCGTCGCCTACCATCGACCGAGTATGGCATGCGCGCGGCGATCGATCCTCTGGTGACGGTGCTGCCAACATAGAGCCCCTTCAAACAAAGACCGCAGCGAGTTTGTGAATCGTGGACTGAGGGTAGGACGACTTCCTACCCGATTCCTACCCTCGCACATCGAGCCAATCGACATCACAACTTCTTGCGCTTCCGTGTGATAGTGGTGGATCCTGGAGGCCTCATGAGCGCCAACGAAGCAGCCCGCGCATTCGTCACCGACCCAGTACTTCAGAAACGCCTTGCGAAGTACATCGTGCACCAGTGCTTCCGCAATTCGCGGCTGGAGGATCTCCATGCCGGCATATCGCCGAGTTCCGCCGTCGGTGACTATTCCGATGTGGAGGTTCGCAGCCCGTACGGCCCCATCCCCTGGCCCGAGGTCTCACGATTCAACGATGACGAAATGAAGGATCTCATGATCGATGTGGTTAACCGGACCTATCGCTTGATCCACAGGCTCTTCGATGAAACCGGTGGCGCCGCGCTCCTCCTCCAACTCGCTGAACGGGACCCGCTCCCGCGGTGGAACGAACCTACCCTCGCGGATGACAAAGACTTGAAGTGATGCAACAACGAGACATATCCCGCCATCTGTTGCGGTAGGTTTGCGCTCCTACCCCAACGCTGATTTCAGGCCGAATTTTCCTACCTTCTCCAACCTTGACCTCTCACCGCAGGCATCGGGCAATCTCATCTCGTGGCTGCGATTCAAAACAACACACAACAAATTGCCGGGGGTGGCCAGCGGATTGAGCCGCTGCTGAGCGAGCACGATGTAGCCAAGATCTGCGGGCTCAGCGAAGCTGCAGTCCGCCGCTGGCGTCTCCTCCGCAAAGGACCTCGCTACATCAAGATCGGCTCGGCGGTCCGCTATCGGCTCGAAGACGTCCAGGCATGGCTGGAAACGCGGCCCAGTGGTGGGGAGGGGGCGCGGTCATGACTGTCGTCTCCAAGCCGGGCTTCTGGGGCGACCTGACGCCGTCCGAACAGCGGTTCCTCGCCGCCATGAAGGCGGTGGGCTTCGGCCGCTTTGAATACATCCAGATCCGTGATGGACAGATCGTTCTTGACCCTTGGCCAACCGCCGTTCGCGATGTGAAGTTTGGGGTCGAACCCGTCGCGGAGCGCCCGCAATCCGAACATCAACTGAAGCGGCAGGTAGCCGAGTTCTTCGAGTACACCCGCGATGTCGATGCCGGCGAGATTCGCGCGCTCGAGATCCGCCACGGGCTTCCCTTCTCGATGGAAGTTGAGTTGGCCGCCAGTCGACGAGGTGGCCGGTCATGACCAAGGTGAACCTCGAACTTCATGTAGCCACGGTACGTGGTTTGGCCCGCATGAAGGCCAACGCTGCCATCGGTCAATGCGGTCTAACCACGGATGACAGGGAAGACATTGAAGCCCAGCTTCTGTTGGCCCTTTGTTCACGCGCACGAAGATTCGATAGCAAGCGGTCCTCGCTCAACACTTTCACCTGCCGCGTGATGGACAAGGAGGTCGCCTCCATTCAACGGTACCGTCTGGCGCGGCGGCGACTTCACCTTGGCCGTCCGGATCTTGTCGATGGCACCGCACTTGACGATCTTTGCATCGCGTCTCCCTCCGCAGTTGAGCGCCAGGAGTTTTGGCTGGATGTGCACAAGGTTGTGAACACGTTGCCAGCCCAACTTCGTGAGACAGTAATCGCTCTTCGCTGTGGATCAGCGACGGAAGCCAGCCGAATGCTAGGTACTGCCAAATCGGTAGTGTACGAGCGCATCGCCCTGATCCGCCAAGCGTTCCTGGCCGTGGGAATCGGGCCAACCTACTTCACCACGGGAGGTGCACGGTGAACCTGGTGAACATCCCCATCAACGACATTCACCGGGACGGTGGCACTCAACCCCGAGCGGCTCTGGATTGGGACGCGGTTCACGACTATACGGACGCAATGAGTACCGGCGCGAAGTTCCCAGCGGTAACCGTGTTCTACGATGGCGAACGCTACTGGTTGGCGGATGGATTCCATCGCGTTCAGGCCGCCTACGCTGCGGAATTCGAAACGATTGAGTGCGATCTCCGGCAGGGCACACTCGAAGATGCCCAATGGTTCTCCTTCAGCGCTAATCGAACAAACGGACTGCGGCGCACCAATGATGACAAGCAAAGGGCGGTGAGGGCGGCGATCACGCACCCGAAAGGCGCAGAGCTCAGCAACCGCCAGATCGCAGTCCATGTCGGAGTAGATGAGGGCACAGTTCGCAACTGGCGCGAAAAGTTGACTGCGGAAATTCCGCAGTCGACGAAACGCAAGGGGCGCGACGGCCGCACCATCAACACCTCGAAGATCGGCAGCAAGACCACGCGGTCCGCGCCCGCGAAGGCCCCAGCCAGCGCCATTGCTGAGCCCGGCGATGACAACCCTTCACAAACAGACCGGTCCGTAGATGGAACCCCAGAGTCCGATGACGGCACAACCGCCCGTGCGGCCTGGACATGGTGCAAGCGGATCCATCTCACGACGTTCGAAATCACTCAATGTCTCATGAAGCCGAACGACCTTGCGGCAGCGATTCGCAACAGCGACAGCCGCGAACGTTTAATCCATCAACTGGAGAAAACACGTGACTACCTTTCAGCAATTCTCGCCGAAACAGTCGCCGACTGATCTGACGGCGCCCGCGATGTTCAGCGGCGGCACGAACAACAATTTCGCCTCTCTCCTGCGCGCCACCAAGCCGGTTCGCATCAGGATTCAGGTAACACCCGAGATGGCGAAGCAGTGGCTTGAAACGACGAACATCAAGAACCGTCCGATCTCGGAGATGCACTGGATGAAGATCTGGCTCGACATTGTTGAGGCGCGTTGGAGGTACAACGGCGAGCCCATCAGCTTCGGCTCGAACGGCGCACTTCTGAATGGGCAACATCGCCTTCGCGCCTGCGCTGAAAGCGAAACGGCCATCGATACCGACGTGATCTTCGGGTTGGACCCCGACGTAATGAACACGATCGACATCGGCAAGGTCAGGACCGCCGCGAATATTGCCCACCTGGAAGGCGTTGAGAACGCGACCGGCGCGTGCGCCGCGGCGCATTTGATTCTGCTCCATGAGAACGGTGGCATCCAGCAACTGGGCAATAAACAGGCCGAGCCGAGCAAGACGAAAATCAATGAGCGCGTCAGGACGGACCCCAGGATCTCGGAGGTCGCCGGCCGCATCTCCAACATGGGCCGCGGACTCGCCTCCCCGCGCGTGCTGACGTTCTGCTACTACCTCTTCAGTGCGCAGAACCAGGACCTGACCGACCGGTTCTTCGGACAATTCGAGAGCGGCACTCGCCTCAACCAGGACAACCCCGTGTACATCCTTCGGGAGCGGTTGCGTACGAACAGCATCAGCAAGGCGAAACTGCCGTTACTTGAGATCGTTGCGCTGTTCTTCAAGGCATGGATCGCGTATCGCGCCGGCAAGACCATGAAAAGTCTTCGCTGGAACAACGGCGGCAACAATCCCGAGAAGTTTCCGGAGATCTGACATGAGCGGCGTGCCCATGATCACGACCTACACGATGTGGAGTCAGTTCCGGAACTGCCGCAAGGCCGCCGAGCTGCGCTACCTGCAGCATCTGGTGCCGTTGGAGCGCGACCGGAATCTCCACTTCGGCTCGATTATCCACGAATGCCTGCAGAGCTGGTACCAACGGCGCGACCTGGCCGAGGTGCTCGCCCTTATCGACCGGCTCTGCCCCAATCGGCTCCAGGATGAGAATCAGCTTCGGGACTGGCACCTCGCGACGGCCATGATGAAGGCCTACGCCGCGCGATACGCGACCGAGAACTTCGAAGTGATGGCGCTCGAGAAAAACTTCGAGGGCCCAATTGTTAACCCGATGACCAGCGCGGCGTCGCGCAGCTTCACACTCGCCGGCAAGGTGGACGGCATCGTTCGCATCGATGGTGAACACTTCATCCTCGAGCATAAGACGGCGGCGCAGGTCGACGGTGATTACCTGGAGAAACTCTGGACCGACTTCCAGATCACCATCTATGCCTACTACGTCGAGCAAACGATGGGCATCCCCATCACGGGCATCCTCTACAACGTGCTGGTGAAGGCAAAACTCCAGCAGGGCAAGGGAGAGACGGAGGAGCAATTCCAGGAACGCCGCGCGGAGCTGCTGTCCAAATCTAAGACCGGCAAGACCACCGCGAAACGGAAGCAACCGGAGTCGGATCAGGAATTCCAGGCCCGCCTCACTGAGAAGTACACCGACCCTGGGATGTTTCACCGCGAGATGCTCTATCTCTCGCGGGACCGCTTTGACGTATTGCGGAGCGAGCTGTGGGAGTTGACGCAGGCCTTCCTCGATGCTCGCCGCCGCGGCGTCTTCTACCAGAACACCGCCTTCTGCTTCAACTACCAGCGGCCTTGTCCCTACTTCGCCATTTGCCGCTCGAACGGCAATCCGAATGTGATCGAGAACTTCTACCAGCGCGTGGCGCCCAACGAAGAGTTGCGGGTGATGCCCAGCGACGCGCCCGAAACAGCTTTCTGAAGAAGGAGAACCTATGCTTCCAACTGCCAAGACTCAACCAAAGCCCAACCTCGCCGACCTTACCGTGTTGGTGTACGGGCAAACAAAGATCGGAAAGTCCACGTTCTGTTCGAACTCCGACGGCGCGCTCTTCCTTGCCACGGAGCCCGGGCTGAACTCCCTCGATGTTTATCAGATGCCGCTTCAGTCCTGGGAGGACTTGCTCAATGCGTGCGCGGAAATCACGGAGGGAAAGCACCCGTTCAAGACGGTCATCATCGACACGATCGACAACGCCTACAAGTTCTGCACGGACTACATCGTCAAGAAGTACAAGATCGAGCACGAATCGGATCTCGGCTACGGCAAGGGTTATGCTCTCGTCAACAACGAATTCCAGAGGGTACTGACGAAGCTGGCGTTTCTGCCCTACGGCCTGTTTCTCATCTCACACGCCAAGGAGATCGAGGTCGAGACGCGCACCGGCAAGTACACGCGCATTGTGCCGACCTTGCCCGATAAGGCCCGCAAGATCGTCTTGGGCATGGTGGACCAGGTGCTGTTTTGCGACTTGGAACTCGACACGTCCGAGGACGGCACGAAGAGTGTCCACCGCGTCATTCGCACCAAGCCCAGTTTGTATTACGAGGCCGGCGACCGGACGGGGCGTCTGCCGGAGACCATCGATCTGGACTTCCGGAAATTTCTGGACGCCTTCAACAGCGCTGCAACTCCGATGAAACCCGTGCAGGTTGCCAAAGCGCAGGAAGCAAAGTGAAATCCCAAACAGGAGAAATCAACATGAGCAAACGTGGAATTGATCTGACCCAGTTCGACGACGACTACAGCTCTGAGCAGCCGGAGGAGCGCGGCGACTTTGAAAGTGTTCCGGACGGGAAGTACCAGGTGACTGTCGAGAAGGTGGAATTGACTGAAGCCCAGAGCACCGGCAATCCGATGTTGAAGTGGAAGCTTCGTGTCATCGCTCCGAAGTTCGTCAACCGGGTGATATGGCGTAACAGCGTCATCACCCATAACACGCTGAAGTACCTGAAGACCGACCTGCACGCCTGCGGTCTCGATATCGACAAGCTCTCCGATTTACCGAAGCACTTGAAGAAGCTTCTGGACGTGAAGCTCGAGGTCACCAAGAAGACCAAGGGGGACAACGAGAACGTCTTCTTCAACAGCCGCATCCAGAACGATCGGGCGCCGGGGAAGTTCCGCAAGGACGCGGACGATGCCCTCGTCCCGTTTTAGCGCTGGGCCGGCCACAATCATCATCGACACGCGGGAACAGGAGCCGTATTCGTTCGATCCCCGCCTGGCGGCCGCTGTGCGGCGAGCGCTGCCAGCCGGGGATTACTCCATCGACGGGCTCGAAGGCATCGTCGCAGTGGAGCGGAAGACGCTCGACGATTTCGTCTCGACGGTGATTCACAGCCGGAGAAGGTTCCGCGAGGAACTTCGGAAGCTGGGCGAGTATCGCGCTGCCTGCGTGGTTGTCGAGGCTGGTCTCGCAGACGTTTTGCAGCAGCGGTATCGCGGCGAGGCGCACGCGAACGCAGTGCTCGGGAGCGCGCTGTCGATCATCCTCGACTTCCGCCTTCCGGTGTTCTTCTGCGGCAATCGACAGGCGGGCTGTCATTTCACACAGGCGTATCTGCTGGCCGCACACGCGAGGTGGAGCGTATGACTCAGGAACGCGCGAGCATCCGCGGCGTCGTCGAGACGGTCTTCTACTCCGGGCCGTCTTTCAGCGCCGGTCGCCTTCGCACCGCGAACGGCGCCGTCGTGAAATTCGCGGGCAAGGTGTTCGTCAAGGAGAGCGATCCGGTCAAGCTGGAAGGGCGCTGGGTGGACCACCCCAAGTACGGGCGGCAGTTCGAGGCCGAGTTCATGGGCCACGATCTGGAGATGAGTCCGGATGGCCTGGCTAATTTCCTCGCCAATCACCCGGACGTGAAAGGGATCGGCCCGGCGAAGGCGCGGTTGATTGCGGATCACTTCGGCGTCGGTTTCGATGCCGCCATACGGTCCGACCCTGAGGCGGTGGCGAACGTCGCCAAAGTGCCCATTGAGAACATCCTGGACTTGCAGCGTATCTGGATCGCCAACAGCGACTTCAACACCGCGATGGCGTACCTGGCGGCTTTCGGACTGACGCATCACCAGGTGACCACGCTGGTCGGTAAGTTCGGCAGCCAGGTGGTGCCGATCCTCGAGCGCGACCCGTACGTGCTCATGCGCGAGATCCCCGGCTTTGGCTTCAAACGCGTGGACAAGATCGCGCGCAAGTTGGGCACACCCAAGGATCTGCCCTCGCGGATTCGTGCCGGGCTTCATTACTGTGTGCTCGCCGCGCTCGACGATGGCGATTGCTGGGTTGAGTACGAGGACCTGCTGGATCGGGCCAACACGTTGCTCGTTATGGACACGCTCGACAGCCGCGAGGTGATCGAAGGCCACCTGGAGACCATGATCGCCGAGGGCGTTCTCGTGTCCCAACCCTTTGAACGGCTGGTGGTGGCCGATCCGGAGATCCACCGGATGGAGCGGGAACTGGCCGCCCTGTTGCGGACGGCGCAGGCGCGAAATCCCCACGCCATCGGCGATCTGGAAGGCCTGCTCGATGCCGAAGGATCGCTGTTGAACCCGGAACAGCGTGAAGCTGTCAAGAACGCCTTCACGTATTCGATTTCCCTGATGACCGGTGGCGCGGGCAGCGGGAAGACCTATGCGGTATCGACGATCACGACCATCGCCGAGCGGCTGGAGAAAAGCGTGGTTCTGGCCGCACCCACCGGCAAAGCGGCGAAACGGCTCGATCAGGTCGTTGGCCACGAGGCCAGCACCATCCATCGGCTGCTGGGGTTCAACGGACGCACATATTCCCGCGATGCACTGAATCCGATCGAGGCGGACACCCTCGTCGTGGATGAAGCCTCTATGGTGGATGTGGCGCTCGCCTGGCGGCTCTTTCAGGCGGTGGATCTCAAACGCACCGCCGTTGTCCTCGTCGGCGACCACAATCAGTTGCCGCCGGTCGGCCCGGGCAATCTTCTTCGGGATCTGACGCGATCACGTGCCATCCCGACAGTCCTGCTCACCCGGATCATCCGCCAAGCCGGCGTGTTGAAAGAGAATTCGACCGCCGTCCTGTCCGGTGAGGTGCGGCCGACTTCCGAGACGCAGATCGGCGTGCGGCGGCCCTGGTACGTCATCGACAAGTTCACTGACCGCGACGATGTGCGGCGCATGCTGCTGCTTCTGTTCGAGGAAGTCCTGCACGAACGGCTTGGCTACGATCTGATCCGTGATGTGCAGGTGCTGACGCCAACACACAAAGGCCCAATCGGCACAGTCGAGTTGAATATCGAGTTGCAGCGCCTGCTTCAAAAGAAGCTCTATGGCTTCGAACCACCAGATGTGGAGCCAGGACACCGGCCACGTTTTTACGCCGGCGACAAGGTGATCCAGACGAAAAACGACTATGAGTTGGGCGTCATGAATGGCGCGATGGGCGTGGTCATGGAAGCCGACAGTGGCGGCCGACTCACGGTCAACTTCGACGGGATGGCTGTGGAGATCGGAAAGGACTCCGATGCCTTGGGAAATTTGCAACTCGGGTACGCAACATCGATCCACAAGATGCAGGGCTCCGAGTTCCCTTGTGCCGTTGTCGTCGCGCACAAGTCGCACTCCTTCATGCACCACCGGAACCTGCTCTACACTGCGGTGACGCGTGCGAAGGAGTCGGTGATCATTCTCGGCGACCGCTGGGGCATCGACAACTGCGCCAGCAAACGCCAGGTGGACCGTCGCAACACCTTCCTCTCCTTCCTTCTCACTCCTGAGGCACGTCCGTGAATGGCCCGCCCCTGGATGTTCACGCTTATTACCGGCAGGTCACCGATCTCGATATCGGCGAGATCACGCGCGAACTGTTGGGCAACCGCGTCACCCAGGAATCGCGGCAGAAGCTCTTCTGCGACTGCCCGAACCATGCCAGCCAATCGCATCGATCACTCCACGTGTCGCTCGACGAGCAGTGCTGGTATTGCTGGGGCTGCGGCATCGGCGGCGATGTCCTTCACTTTGTAGAGTTCTTGCAGCATGGCGTCGTAACGCGCGGTCAGACCGGCAGCATGCCCGAGTCCCACCGCCGGGCGCGGGATTTCCTAGCCGCGAAAGTCGGACTGCCGCCGCTGTCGAAGCTGGCGTCCGGAAATCCGGAGACGGCTGAGGAAGCCTATCAGGTCACTCTCCGCGTGCGTGAGACGTTGACCGCCGTGGCGGGCGCGTATCACGAGCGGCTTATCGCGAATGCCGAAGTCCTCGCCTGGTTCAAAACGAAGTATGGAATCGCCGACGAGACGATCGCGCGTCTGAAGATCGGCTTTGCTGACAACAGCGAACCCAGTGTGGCCCGAGTGCTGATGGATGGACCGGGCGCATTCACTATGCGCGATCTGACGGCCACATCAGCCTTTCGGCCAACTCCGCAGGATGGCATCGTGCCGTTCTTCGATCGCCGAATCGTGTTCCCTTACTGGAGCCGCGGGCAAGTCGTGTTCATGATTGGCCGGCGCACGCCCTGGACGCCGGATCACGACTGGGAGAAATCGAAGTACAAGAAACTCGCCGTGCGGAACGAGCGCGATCACAGTCACGTCGGCGCCTGCATTCGGAATGACATTCTCTACAACGAGGACGTCCTTGTCACCCGACCCGAGCGGGTCATCATCACCGAGGGCGTGACGGATTGCATTTCTCTGATGGAGCGTGGATTCCCTGTAGTGTCGCCAGTGACCGTGCAGATCCGCGACGCCGACTGGGAACGTCTGCTGCCGAAACTCCGAGGCGTAAAGACTGTCTACATCTGCCAGGACAACGAAGTTTCCGAGGCCGGAACGCAGGGCGCTTTGAAGACGGCGCGAGTCCTGGCGGAGCACGGCATCGCTACCCGAGTGGCCGTTTTGCCCCTTGGCGAGAAGCAGCGAGCTGCGCGGGAGAAACTTGCCGGGTTACAAGAAGGCAGTGCCGAAGCGGAAACCGCGATGGCGGACGCGAAGATCGATGTCAACGAGTTCTTCGCCTCCGGCAAGACGGCGGCCGATTTCGAAGCGATCTTGGCCGCAGCGGAAACCCCATTGGAGATGGCCATTGCCAAACTCGACTCCAGCACGCCTGAGGAGAAGCTCGAGCCGACTCTGAAGCCAATTCTCCAGGAAGTTGGCCGAATGGGTCCGTTCGAACGGGAACGCCACCTTCGGCTGATACAGGCCCGTTGCGGAAGGTCCAAGACGCCGGTCAGCATTCTGCGGCAGCAGTTGAAGGTTGTTGTCCTCGATGACAACACGCGCCGGAAACATCGCAGTGGAAAGAATCGCAACCGCGGCTCACAGACGGAGAGCGCCGGCGGCCAGCCAACACTTCCGAAAATTCAAATCAACGACCGCCAGTTGCGAGAGATCGTGTCTGACGGTTGGGCTGCGGTCCATCAAGCCAACGAGCATGGCGCCGACATTTGTCCGCATACGCCTTTCCTGTTCCATCGTGCAGGAAGACTCGTTCGGCTCGTCGTGGGCGAGGCGGGACCCGAGATCGACGAGATGGACGAGGACGCGGTCTTCGGCCTCTTGGCGCGCACAGCCGACTGGCACAGGGCCGGTGAAGATTCCATCGTCGAGACATCGCCGCCACGAGACGCCGCACGCGACATGCTGGCGTACCCCGATTTACACCTGCCGAACCTGGAGGGCGTTATCAGTACTCCCGTGTTCGGCCACAAAGGAGAGTTGATTATGAGCGAAGGCTATCACAAGGAAGACCGGGTCTGGCTGTCTCCGGACCTTGGTCTCGAACTGTCGACCATTCCAGACAAGCCTGCGACAGAGGAGGTTACCGCCGCGCGCGAGCTCCTTTTCGATGAACTGCTGGTGGACTTTCCGTTTGTGGATACGTCGGATCGAGCCCACGCAGCCACCGCGATGATCCTGCCGTTTATTAGGCGCTTGATCGATGGGCCCACTCCGATGCACTTGATCGAGGCACCCACCATGGGCTCCGGCAAAGGACTGCTGGCCAACCTCATCTCCATCGTTGCCACGGGCGCGGTTTGCGAAGCTCGCACGTTGCCGGAAAGCGAGGATGAAGTCCGCAAAATGGTGACGGCGGAACTGATGAAGGGCCGGCCAATCATACTGCTCGACAACGCCAATGATCGCCGCCAACTGTATTCATCGGCGCTCGCCTCCGTGCTGACCTCGATCCGCTGGACCGATCGCAAGCTTGGCCAGTCCGCAATGGCATCGGTTCCGAACAGCGCCCTGTGGATGATGACGGCGAATAACCCCAACCTTCACCTCGAGCTCACCCGGCGATGCATTCGCCTGCGCATCGATCCACGCGTGGACCGCCCGTGGAAGCGCACGTCCTTCAAACATCCCGAGATCGCGACGTGGGCGAAGGAGAATCGGTCGGCGCTGGTTGCGGCGATTCTGACGCTAATCCGTGCATGGATGATCGCCGGCAAGCCTCTCGATCGCGCGCGCCTCGGCTCGTTCGAGCGCTGGTCGGCCGTCATGGGCGGCATTCTCTCGGTTGCGGGCATCCCAGGTTTCCTCGCCAACCTCGAGCAGCTCTATGAAGCTGCGGACGTCGAAGGCCAAGCATGGCGAGAGTTCACAGCGGCATGGTGGGAGGCCTTTCGCGACGGACCGAAGAAGGTGAGCGAACTAAACCAATTCTGTGAAGACCGCGAACTGATGCTTCGGTTGCGCGGGGACGGGTCCGCACGATCGCAACAGACGAGGCTGGGCAGCGCCCTCGGCAGTGTTCGCGATCGCTCCTTCGATGGCCTGCGCGTCGTGCGCACTGGCGGCGCAACGAAGCACAAAGGCGTCGCGATGTACGCGTTGGAGCGCGTAGGCGATTCCGGGAATTGGGGACATGGGGGACCTCTTGGGGACGTACCCAGTGAAGGTCCCCAAGATTCAAGTACTGATAACTCAGACGATTACAACCTCTTTGGGGACCTTGGGGACGTTGAAGGGGTTACTCCGCGTGTAGAGGGAGATTTCTCTCTATGTGCCGATGGACAAGAAAGAGACATACGCGCGCACGCGCGTATTGAAGGTAGCAACAAGGTCCCCAACGTCCCCAAGGTCCCCAACACGTCCGCAAGTACTTGCACTCAAAGTGCGGATCACTTGGGGATGTTGGCGAGTGACGTCCCCACAACTGCATCGGAGGTCCCCAAGACACGCAACCGGGCACGCGTGGATCTCGCCGATCTTCCGGATGGCAGCGTGCCGCCGAACGGAAAGCAGTCATGAGCGCGCAGCCTGCCGTCGTTTCCACCAGCACGCCGGCGCAGGGCCACCTGTTCGTCTCAACAGCTCTGGACACGTGGCTCACTGAAGACTCTGCGGCGTTCGCTCGCGACGTGCAGATCAATGACACTGTTTACCGGCGCCTTGATCCCGAGTATTACGCTTGGCTTCGATCCAGAATGATGTTGGCGAAAACAGCTGCCTGCGCCGGCCACATCGGAATCGATGCCTTTCACGGTTTGCGTCGCGGGTTCAATGCAGTCCACCACTGGGCTGTCGACCGCTTCGACGAACAAGCCTTGGTTGCCGCGACAAACGCCCTCGATGTGCGCGAGTACAAGCCGCCGGCCGCAGAGCAAGAGCCACAACCGCGTGCCGTCATGCCGGCGAGCCTGGATCGAAACGCGGTCGTAGTGTCGCCTGAATCCGCCGCGCTCGTCGATGCGATTCGCGACGGTGCCATTGCTCTGGGCTGGACGTACGAGAGCCTCTATCAGACTCGGGGTGCGACGCGCTTTCCGTTAGGAGACGACTACGGGCTGGTCTGCTACCTCAAGCCGGGCGATCGCATTGGAGAGGTGACCACGTATTCCATCGAGATCATCCGGCCGAACAACGTCTGCCAGCGATTCTATAGCCCGAACGTGGACCAGCCGTGGATCAAACACGTCGCCTGCAAAGAATCTTAATTTCCGACCGGACGTTTTTCTGGCGTTTCGCGTATATTTCCAGTAAAGGCGCTGTTCGACAGGCGAGCGCAAGGCGCACCCTCCGATAGATTCCTCCCAAGCTGACCGAGAGACGGGACTCTCGCAAAACTCTCTCCCTTCCGTGTCGTACTCGAAGTGTCCCAAATGAACCAGGAGAAGCTGATCCCTTATTACGGGCCTGATGGCAGGTCGCTCGGCTTTCGCACTGTGGAAGCAGCGAAGCGCCTTCTTGCAGGCGGCTACGTGAGGCCCTCGTATGGGCGCAAGGGGCATTTGAAGGCAATCTGGTTGATTTGCGAAGACGGAAGCAACCCAGTGCAGGGGCACGCAAACACCGGCACTCACTACAGCTTCATCGAGGCACTTGAGCACGGTCGCTGCTGGAAGCTTCGGCGGTTGGATCGCAGCGATGAGGACGGCGTACCGTTCACGACTCGCGGCGTCTTTCTGCAAGTTGTGACGGATTGCCTGGTGAAGTGAAGCAGCCGAGAAGCGACTGCGGAAATTCCGCAGTGGTGATTGGGTGAGCGAAGCCACTGCCATCACACCCAGATGACTCGCCACATTGAGACTGGGCCAGTTGATCAGTTCATGCAAGAGCCACGGCGCAGAAGACTGCCCGGATCATCGCAGCAGGCATGCGGAGTCGACACGGGAGGCGTAAGTCGTAGCAATTGTGGGTCCTAGGTGGGGCCTCCAAGGCTCGGGTTAAAGGATGGCACAACCTCGGTAGCGTTTCAGGAATGAAACGGTTGTCGGTTGTCACCCGCGACGCGAGGGACGCCTTCTTTCAAGGGTTTGCGGGCGTCGCACGTTAGCGCCGTTGACCACCTGGTGGTCACAAGTGACATTTCATCGTGGCCAATGCTCCACATCTTGAAGCACGGTCGTTCGGCAAGATTGCCGTGCCGACGCCCGGCACGCCGGCCAGGCTGACATCGGATGCCAGTCTCCGCGTCGGGAGGCTCCGTTTCGCCGCCATGATCGGCGAGGTCGGACGGGTATTCCTCGGCGTGGCCGGGATGAACAAAGCAAATGGCGTTGGCGTGATCAAAGAGTTCTGGCCGACCGGCGCGGGCGGCGGAGTGGCAGATAAGTTCGTTGTCGAATCCTCGAACGGCGATCTGCTGCGGCCAGCGGACTACTACATCGACGCCAACACTGCCGGTGAGAGGTTGATCGTTTCCTACTGGATCTGGGTCCCGAACTGGGCCAACTGATCGCACGTGCCGGTGCATGCGAGTGCTTCTGATTCAACTCGATGGGAAACTGCCCAACCTCGCACTCATGCGGATCGCCTCCCACCACCGGCAACGTTGCGACACCTGCGAGCTTCGGTTCGGCGCTCAATTCGAGGTTGGGTTGTGGGATGACTTCGGAGCCATCTACGGCTCAGCGATTTTCGTGAAGACCAGGCCGCTCGTGGCGAGGCTCTTCTCTGTCTATCCGAGGGCGATCGTTGGCGGTACCGGGTACGATGTTCGGTCCACCGTGGAAAGCCACGGGATCACCACTCAGGATCTCGATTACTCGCTCTACCCGGCTTTCCGTCAGTCGATCGGATTCACGCAGCGCGGATGTCGGTTGCGTTGTCCTTTCTGTGTTGTCCCGGAGAAGGAAGGCCGAGTGAGGGCAGAGCGTACGGTTCACGAAATCTGGCGAGGCGATCCGTGGCCCCGAGAGCTGTTGCTCCTCGACAATGATTTCTTCGGTCAGCCTCACTGGCGGGACCGCATGCGTGAGCTCCGCGAAGGGCGCTTCAAGGTCTCGCTTAACCAAGGCATCAATTGCCGCTGTTTGACCGAAGAAGCGGCGGAAGCCATCGCGTCCGTGGATTACCGCGACGATTCGATGCAGGTGAAGCGGATCTACACCGCGCGGGACAGCAAGGCCGATGAGACGCAGGTCTTCGCTGGGTTGGACCGATTGGTGAAGCACGGCGTGAAGCCGGACCACATCATGGTCTACATGCTCATCGGTTACTGGCCCGGTGAGACGCACGAGGATCGCGATTACCGGCGCAAGCGATTACGCGACTTTGGAGCGCGGCCGTATCCGATGCCGTATGTCCGAACTCTGGAGCTCGTGGGATTTCAGCGCTGGGTAGTGGGCGCGTATGACAAGCGGGTGCCCTGGCGGGATTGGTCAGCGAGTGCGTTCGAGCCTCGCAAACTGGGCAGCCCACAGCAAACTGAACTGCTTCCTCTCCTTCAGTGACGGACGTGCAAATCAAACCCGCGATGGCGAAGCGGATCGAACTATGGGCGGTTGATCGCCTGGTCCCGTACACGAAAAACGCGCGGACGCACTCGGACGCGCAGGTCGCACAAATCGCGGCGTCGATTGTGGAGTTCGGCTTCAATTCGCCGATCCTGATCGATTCCAACGCCGGCATCGTTGCTGGGCACGGGCGTTTGCTCGCGGCGAAGAAGCTCGGGCTGACTGAAGTGCCGGTGATCGTCCTCGATCACTTGACTGAGATCCAGCGCCGAGCCTACGTGCTTGCCGATAACAGGCTCGCAGAGTCCGCGGGCTGGAATGAAGATCTACTGACCGCGGAGTTGGCGGCACTCGAGGCCGAAGGATTCGAACTCGGCGTCATCGGCTTCACCGACGCTGAACTCGAAGGCATGCTGGCCGAAGCGGCGCCGGCACAGGAGGAGCCGGAAGCCCCAGAAGAGATCCCGGATGCTCCGGCGGTCGCGGTCACCCAGCCTGGCGACCTGTGGGTGATCGGGCCTCACCGATTGCTGTGCGGCGACTGCCGCGACTCGTCCACAGTCGAGCGCCTTCTGGCAGGAGCGAAGGCGAACGTGGTGGTGACGTCGCCGCCGTATGCGACGCAGCGCGAGTACGACCCATCGAGTGGTTTTGAGCCGATCCCGCCGGAGAAGTATGCCGACTGGTACCGGGATGTGGCCGCCAACCTCCGAGCCGCGCTGGCCGAGGATGGATCGTACTTCCTCAACATCAAAGAGCACGCAGCCGAGGGCGAGCGCCACCTGTATGTGAAGGATCTCGTCATCGCCCACAAGCGGCAATGGGGCTGGCGATTCGTCGATGAATTCTGCTGGCGGAAAACAGACAATGGCGTGCCGGGTGGTTGGAACAACCGTTTCAAGAATGCATTTGAGCCGGTCTTTCACTTCTGCGTGCAACCGACGATCAAGTTCCGGCCCAAGGCAGTCGGTCATGTTTCTGATGATTGCTTCGATTACTCGCCCGACAATCCGAAATCCACGTCGGGAAGCGGGCTGCTCGGCACCGGCCCGCGAGGCGCTGCGGCCGGCAACGATGAAGCGGCCGACAACGAGGGGCGGCACACCGGTATTGCCCGGCCAAGCAACGTGATCGAGGTTCGAACGGAAAGTAACCAGGGATCGCATTCGGCTCCGTTCCCGCGCGCGCTGGTCGAGTTCTTCATCAAGGCTTTCTCCGACCCGGGTGATCTCGTCTTTGATCCGTTACTCGGGAGCGGAACAACGATGGCTGCCGCACACGTGCTCAATCGTGTCGGTTACGGCATCGAGATCAGCCCGGCGTATTGCGATGTGATCGTGCGTCGAATCAAGCATCTGACTGGCATCGAGCCGATGCTCGCGACCGGAGAGAAGTTCAACGACATTGCCGCGCAGCGCGGTTCCACTGCTGCCGGCGATCTACGACTTCGCGACGCGAAGTCGATCCGCCGAAAACCAAACGGCATGCCCTGCTACGCACCCAAAGGCGCCGTTCGGTAGCGGCAAACACTCAGCACAAACCAACTGACAAGGAGAAAATCACTTATGCCCGAAGTTGCTACTCCGAACCAGGGCGAACGCGAGTTCGAGACTGGTTCGGACGAATCGTTCAAAAGCGTCAACGCCAGCGCGAGCGCCACTCACACTGAGAACCAGCGGGTGACGTACGCCAACATCAAGCGCACCTACGACGTGTATCAGGATCTGGACGTTCAGGCCGCCCGCCAAGCGCTGATCGAACAGACGCGCCTCAACCAGATCGCCTCGCAGGCTCTCCAGAACGCCGTCGAGACCGCCAACATGGTCGGCAAGCGAAGCATCGAGCTGAACAACCTGGCTCACGACTCGTTCTGGAATCCGGTGGCCAGCGGCGCCGGCATGAACCTGACCGCGGGCGCCGTTCCCGCCAACCGCGCTACCGACGTAAGCGCCGCAGGCGTGGGTGTGGACGCGCAGGCCGTCGCGGCGGCCGTTGCCAAGCAGGTGGACGCCACCATCACCCCGGTGTTGGCGACGCTCCAGCAGATCGTCCAGGCGCTCGCGACGGCGACCACGTCCATTGCGAACGTCGTCAACCAGGCGCAGCCGAAGACGGCGTAGCGTCTTCCTCCGACCGGGGCGGCAGCCGTTGTGGGCCGCCCCGGATTTTCGCTTGGAGATGAAACCGATGAACACCCTGTTGATCATCCTCCGGATCTTTCCGCTCGTCCTCGCAGCGGTCAAAGCCGTCGAAGAGGCTATCCCGCTGCCGGGCCAGGGCAAACAGAAACTCGATCTCGTTCTCGACGTGATCAAGTCCGCTTACGACGCCAGCACCGAGCTGATGAAGCAATTCAGTTGGGAAAAGCTGGTCACTCTCGTGGTGCCGATGATCGAGAAGATCGTCGCGCTCCACAACTCTCTCGGTCTTTTTCAGAAATCCGCTCAACCCGACAAACCATGACGGACCTACAGGTGGTGCGCTGGCCGGTGGAGAAGTTGATCCCATACGCCCGGAATGCGCGGACGCATAGTGACGAACAGGTCGCCCAGATCGCGGCGTCGATCGCCGAGTTTGGCTGGACGAACCCGATACTCGCCGGCGCTGACGGGATCGTCATCGCCGGCCACGCACGCCTGCTGGCCGCTCGCAAACTGGGCATGACCGAGGTTCCGGTCATCGTCCTTGATCATCTCACCGAAACACAACGGCGCGCTCTTGTTTTGGCCGACAACCGGCTTGCGTTGAATGCCGGTTGGGACGAGGAGATGCTGCGGGTCGAGCTCGAGGCGCTGCGCGAAGACGATTACAACCTCGACGTGATAGGGTTCGGCGACGACGAACTCGAAGCGCTGCTCGCGGAACCGGAGAACGAAGCCGCTGGCAACACAGATGACGACGCGGTTCCGGAGACGCCAGAGACCGCCGTGACGGTACCTGGCGACGTGTGGCTGATGGGTGACCACCGTCTTCTATGCGGCGACGCTACGCAGATGGACGCTGTCGAAAAGGTCCTCGCCGGCGGCCTGGCTGATCTGGTTTGGACAGACCCTCCCTATAACGTCAACTACGGCGCCACGATGAAGGACAGGCTACGTGGCAAGAAACGGAAAATCGCCAACGACAACCTGGGCGATGGATTCGAACAGTTCATGCGCAACACCTGCGTGAACATGCTGGCGGTGAGCAAAGGCGCCATGTACATCTGCATGTCCTCCTCGGAGCTTCACACGCTGCACAAGGCATTTACTGAGGCTGGCGGTCACTGGTCCACGTTCGTCATCTGGGCGAAGAACACATTCACCATGGGACGGTCTGATTACCAGCGGCAATACGAGCCGATCCTTTACGGTTGGAAAAACGGCACGGATCACTATTGGTGCGGTGCCCGCGACCAGGGCGATGTATGGCTCGTCAAGAAGCCAGTGAGTAACGATCTGCATCCGACGATGAAGCCAGTGGAGCTGGTGGAGCGCGCGATTCGCAACTCGAGTAAGGGTCGCGACACGGTGCTCGATCCCTTCGGCGGCTCGGGCTCGACGTTGATCGCTTGCGAGAAGTGCGGCCGCCATGCGCGGCTGATTGAACTGGAGCCGAAGTATTGCGATGTCATCATCAGACGCTTCCAGGAATTCAGCGGCAAGCCGGCGACCCTCGAGGCTGATGGCCGTAAGTTCAGCGAGGTCGCAGCGGAGCGCCTTGGGGTGGCCGCATGAATCGAACGCTGCCGCCGGGAGCTGGCTCAGATCGAGTCCGAGCTACGCGCGGGGAATCCAGATATCCAGGGACTGTGCCTGGCCTTGTCCGATTGGTCGGTAGAGCTTCGCATTCTTGAAAGTCTTCCATGGAAAAACAAATTCTTCAGCTCCTGATTCCCGGCATTGGTTTGATCTCAGGACTCATCGCGACCTACGTCAGTTTGCAGAACCGCGCGTTGCTTGCCGAGGTGCGCCGCGAAATTGCCGAGCTCGAAAATCGGCTAATTTTGCGCATCAACGGCACGTACGTCCGGAGGCAAGAGTGTGGCTTACGCGAAGAGCTTGTCCACGAGAGGCTCGCCTCGATCGTGGATGAGCTGAAGAACAGAAACGCCGCCAGCGATTGAGGCTGGCGGCGTACGAGGCGGGAGTTGACTACTGGCTGACCTTGTAGGAGCGGTCACCACTTTCGGACTTGAAGGACTCGACCTTGATGCCCATCTTCTTTGAGAGGCTGCCGGAGATGAACCCGCGTACGCTGTGCGCCTGCCAGCCCGTTGCGGACATTATGTCGGCGAGAGTCGCGCCGGTCGGGCGCTTCAACAGATCGAGCACGATGGCCTTCTTGCTGCCCTCGCGCGCCCCTTTGGTTGTGGGCGCGCCGTCCTCGGCCTTGGAGGCCTTCCTTGACTTCTTCGGCTTCGGCGCAACGTCGGCCGCCTGTGGCGCGGGGGCGGCGTCCAGGCGTTGGATGGCCTTCCAGACTCGGGCCACCGCCGTCTTGCGGTCTGTGAACTTCTTGATCGCTTTCAGCTCGTCGAAGGGCGCCACTCCGGCGAAGCTGTTCCAGATCTGGAGCAGGCGGTCGCCGGGCCAGTTGGCAGCGAGCTTGGCAAGCTCCTTTTCGGTGCCGAAATGCTCTTGGCCTTCGGGGATCTGCTCGGCGGCAGGGAAGGCCGTGATGTTGTTGTCGGTGTCGATGGCAAACAGTCTCATGGTTCGATTGCTCCTTTGGTGTCAAAACTTCAGGCCGGCGATCTTGTCGTCGGCGGTGATGGTGAGGTACTTGTAATAGCCACTGGCGAGGCGGGCCCATCCCCAGGGCGTCGTTAGCTCATGCCGGGCGGCAATGCGGCTCAATTTGAGTCGATGTGTTCCGTTGTCGAATTCCTTCTTGAGGTGGCCCCAGCGGTCGAGCTTCCAGCCGTTCCGTTTGGCCCAGGCGATCAGTTCGTCGCGGGTAATCATGGCGAACCCATTCATCGCTTCGGTCCGCCGGAATAGCAAGGCTGAAGTTCGAGTTTTCGGAAAGAAAGATCTATGGCACTCGTGAGCCAGCGAGCCTATGCGCGGCACCGCGGCGTCAGCCTGGCGGCCGTGCAGAAGGCGATCAAACTCGGCCGCATCCGAACGGCGGCAGATGGGAAGATCGACGTTGAGCAAGCCGACCGCGACTGGGAGCGGAACACCAACTATGGAGGTTCAGTCGCTACAGGTGATGCCTCCGTGTCTGGGCCCAGCTACGCGCAGTCACGAGCGGTGCGCGAAGTCTACACCGCACGGTTAGCGAAGCTCGAATACGAGGAGCGCATTGGCAAACTCGTGCCGGCGGACCAGGTCACCATTGCCGGGTTCACGAAGGGCCGGACGGTTCGTGACCACATGATGATCATCCCGGATCGGGTTGCGGCGCAGATCCGAGCCGACTTGGCCGGAGCTTTGATAGCAGCCTGCCGGGAACTCAGCGCACCGGCTCAGATTGCCGAGATGGTCTTGGCGAAGATCGATCTCGACCACATTCACGGCGTACTGACGTCCGAGATCCGCACCGTCTTGGCCGAGATTGCGGGGCTTCCCGATCATGGCTGATAGTCAACAGTCCGTCGAGCAGATCTACGGCGATGCGTTCAATGCCGGTCTGCGGCCGGATCCGTTGCTCACTGTGTCGGAATGGGCGGACCGTTATCGCCGGTTGTCAGGCAAGGCGGCGAGTGAGCCCGGACCGTACCGCAGCGACCGCACACCTTACATGCGGGAGATCATGGATTCGCTGTCGCCGTCCTGTCCCGTGGAGCGCGTCGTGTTCGCCAAGGGCGCGCAGCTCGGCGCGACAGAAGGGGGGAACAACTGGGTCGGCTACGTGGTGCACAAGGCACCTGGGCCGATGATGGTGGTGCAGCCGACTGTTGAACTCGCCAAGCGCAACTCGAAGCAGCGCGTCGATCCGCTGATTGAAGAGAGCGAAGTCTTGCGGGCGCTGGTGAAGAGTCCGCGCTCGCGCGACTCGGGAAACACTGTCTTGTCGAAGCAGTTTCCCGGAGGCGTACTGGTGATGACCGGAGCCAACAGCGCTGTGGGCTTGCGCTCGATGGCGGTCCGGTATCTATTCCTAGATGAAGTGGATGCGTACCCGGGCGACGTCGACGGTGAAGGCGATCCGATCAACCTTGCCTGCGCCCGCACGCGCACGTTCTCGCGGCGCAAGATCTACATGGTCTCGACGCCACTGATCATGGGCGAGAGCCGCATCGAGGCTGTCTTCGCCGAGAGCGATCAACGGCGGTTCTGGGTGCCGTGCCCGTACTGCCAGAACCACCAGGTGCTCAAGTTCGATCGGCTTCGTTGGCCGAAGGGAGAACCGGGGAAAGCCGCTTACTTCTGCGAGCACTGCGAGCAGGCCATCTCCAATCACCAGAAGAGCTGGATGCTGCCGCGCGGCGAATGGCGTGCTTCGGCCGACGGAGATGGCCGCACGCGCGGCTATCATCTGTCGAGCCTCTACAGTCCGGTGGGCTGGTACTCATGGGAACGCGCCGCGGACGACTGGGAGAAGGCGCAGAAGGACGTCGAACTGTTGAAGTCCTTCGTGAACCTGGTGCTTGGCGAATCCTGGCAGCAGCGGGGCGATGCGCCCGACTGGCTGCCGCTATACGATCGCCGCGAGGAGTATCGCATCGGCACGGTCCCTAACGGAGTGTTGTTCCTCACCGCTGGCGCCGATGTTCAGCGCGATCGCATCGAGGTCGAGATCGTCGGATGGGGCCGCAACAAAGAGTCGTGGTCAGTGGACTACATTGTGCTGCCTGGCGATACGGCGGAACCTGCGATCTGGCGTCAGTTGGACGCAATCCTCGACCGTGAGTTTCCTCATGCCAAGGGCCCGGTCATGCCGATTCGGGTTATGTGCGTGGATGCCGGCTTCAACCCGGAAGTCGTTTACGAGTGGGTGCGCCGCCATCCGCAAGCGTCGTGGGGCGCCGCGTCAGAAGCTGCAGGCGCTGCCGCACCGTATCCGAAGACCGCCGTCGCCGTGAAAGGGACTGGCGCGACCGATCGGTTGTTAGTGCGCCCGACCGTGGTCGATTGCGGAAGCCGGCGATGGGGTGTGCGGCTATGGCTGCTCGGGACGCCGGTGGCGAAGCAGCAACTCTACAACTGGCTCAGGCTGCGCAAGCCGCCGAATGAAAGTGGTGAGTCCTATCCGGCCGGATTCTGTCACTTTCCGCGCTACGACGAAGAGTACTTCCGGCAGTTGACTTCGGAAAGTGCTGTGGAAGGCCGCTGGGAGCCACTGCCAAACCGTCGCAACGAAGTCCTGGACGCCCGCGTGTATGCGCGCGCGGCAGCGGCCATCTTCGGCATGGACCGCTTCACCGAAGACGACTGGCGCGTGTTAGAACGCAACCTGGCGCCAGCAACAGACGAAGGCGCGGACACTCCGGCGAGACGTGTCGTGCGCTCGCGGTTCCTGGAAAGATAGGCCGTGTCGTACACGCCCGAACAGATTGCCGCGATGAAGAACGCACTCGCCAGCGGCGTGCTGCGAGTGCGCTTCGCCGACCGCGAGATGGAGTACCGCTCGTTCAAGGAAATGCAGGCAATCATCGATGCGGCTGAAGCAGAGATAGCCGAGCAGAACGGCACGCCGCCCAATCGGCAGATCCACGTTTCAACCAGCAAAGGCCTCTGACAGCGTGAACATTTGGAAGCGAATCCAGGCCAACGTGTTTCCGCGGCGAAAGGGGATGTATGGCTTTGAAGCCGCGTCCGCCAGCCGCCGCACCTACGGATGGAATCCATCCACTGGCGACATCAACACGCTACTGGCCGGTGGCATCGAGAGCCTGCGGCCGCGCTCGCGCGACATGGTCCGGCGAAATGCCTGGGCGACCAACGCGCTTGATGCCTTCGTGGGAAATGCGATCGGCGTTGGCATCAAGCCGCAGTCCGCGCATCCGGATTCAGCTCTGAAGGAGAAGATCCAGGAGTTGTGGCTGCGGTGGACGGATGAGGCCGATGCCACGGGTCTGACCGACTTCTACGGCTTGCAGGCGCTGGCGTGCCGAACGGTGATGGAGGCAGGCGAGTGTTTAATAAGGATGCGGCCGCGCCTGCCCAAGGATGGGCTGTCGGTTCCGCTGCAACTCCAGTTGCTCGAACCCGAGCACCTGCCGACGATCGAAACACGACGGCTGGAGAATGGCAACTACCTTCGCTCCGGCATCGAGTTCAACGGCATAGGCCAGCGCGTGGCTTATCGCCTCTACCGCGAGCATCCCGGCGATGTCTCAAACCCCATGGCATCGACCGAACTGGTACGTGTGCCCGCGGAATGGGTGCTGCACTTGTTCCGGCCCATTCGGCCCGGGCAACTCCGTGGCCAGCCATGGCTGACCCAGGTTCTTCTGAAGCTCCATGAGCTGGACCAATACGACGACGCGGAACTGGTTCGAAAGAAGACGGCAGCGATGTTCGCCGGCTTCGTTGTGAAGAGTTCGCCTGGGAGTCCCATCCTGGGTGAGAAGGCAAATGGCAGCGGGACACCGGTGGCCAGCCTTGAGCCCGGGACACTACAGATTCTCCTGCCCGGCGAGGACATCAAGTTCTCGAATCCGGCGGACGTCGGGGCGAGTTACGAGACGTTCATGCGGGTGCAGTTGCGCTCGATTGCGGCCGGCATGGGCATCACATACGAGCAGTTGACCGGCGACTTGACCGGCGTCAACTACTCTTCGATCCGCGCGGGCCTGCTTGAGTTTCGACGCCGCTGCGAGCAGTTCCAACACCAGGTGATCGTGTTCCAGATGTGCCGTCCGATCTGGCGGCGCTGGATCGAACTGGCAATCATCACTGGCGCATTGCCGAAGCAAGGCGACGTTGCACTCTACTACAACGCGAAGTGGATTCCACCCGGCTTTGCTTGGGTCGATCCACTCAAGGACATCAAGGCCCAGATCATGGCCGTGCGCGCGGGCTTCAAGAGTCGCGCCGAGGTTGTGTCCGAGCTGGGCTACGACGTCGAAGCAACTGACCGGGAGATCGCTGCGGACAATGCGCGTGCCGATTCGTTGGGCCAGAGTTACGACACTGATCCGCGGCCTGACGACTCCAATGCATCCGACGAGAGCGAAACATGACCACTCGAAGCAACGAAGTTCTGCGCCTGTTCGGCGCCAAGCCCCTCTTAATTGAGGCCGCGAAACTGGATGCCGTATACGCGACACGCCGGCCGTACGCGCTTCAAAATGGCGTTGCCATTATCGACATTGCGGGTGTCCTGGCGAACGAACCATCCCTGTTCGATGCCATCGTCTACGGTGCGACAGCTTACGGCCAGATCCTCGATGAAGTCGAACAAGCCATTGCCGATCCGGAAGTGCGAGGCGTCCTTCTGCGAGTGAACTCGCCTGGCGGTGATTCCGACAGTGCGTTCGAGACCGCCGACACACTTGAGCGGCTCGGCAAGCAGAAGCCGCTTTGGGCCGTCGCGGATAACTCGATGTTCAGTGCGGCGTACTTACTGGGCAGCTCCGCCGCGCGGATCTACGTGCCCGCGTACACGGGCGGCGTCGGCTCAGTCGGCGTCTACGCGCAGCATGTGGATTGGAGCGAGTACAACCGCAAGCTCGGCGTGAAGGTCACCTATATCGCCGAGGGCGAAGGCAAGACGGATGGCAACCCAGACGAACCACTGTCCGACGCGGCCCGCGCCACACTTGAGGCCGAGGTCGCGCGGCTGTATGGCCTGCTTGTGTCAGCCGTGTCGGCGCGTCGCGATCTGACCGAGGATGCGGTCCGCGAACTTGGCGCCGCCCTCAAGTACGGGCCCGATGCAGTCACCGCGGGACTAGCCGACCGCACAGGGACATTCCGTGACGCTCTCTCCGACCTGATTGCTGCGGCACGGAAGTCCGGGGTGAGTGTCGGCCCCACCATTTCAAAACCAGGAGGCAACCAAGCTATGACCGAAGAAACGGCTCGGGTCGAAAACCCCGAACCCCCACCTATTGACGTTGACAGGATTCGCGCCGACGCGCGCCAGCAAGGATACGCCGAGGCGCGAGAGATAGTCGAACTGTGCGCGTTGGCGCGCATGCCCAGCCGGGCGATCAGCCTGCTCGTCCGCAACGCAAGCGTCGGCGAAGTTCGCCAGCAACTGCTCGAGGCTATGGTTGCGGAAGACGCGCCGGAGATCCACTCGCACGTCATGCCGGAGACCGGCACGCGCACCGAGGCCTCCGCCGAGAGCAGCCCGGTGGTTAAGGCCGTGGAGCGCATGGCCGCCGCCACGAAAGGAGGCAAGTAACTCATGTCCGTTATCACCGAATCGAAGCGCTTGGGCGATTGGCTCAAGTGGGAGCAGGAAAATCAGTACAGCCGCGACATCGTCACGGTTCTGGCCGGCAGCGGTTCGGACCGTGTGCTGACCAGCGGGATGGTGCTCGGTCGCGCCACGACGGGAACGGCCACAAGCGCGGCTGTTGCCGGCAACACCGGCAACGGCACCATCACGGCGAACCCGACTGTCGGCCAAGGCGCCAAGCCTGGCGTCTACCAACTCGTCTGCATCGAACCCGCAGCCAACGGCGGCAAGTTCTCGGTCGAGGATCCCGACGGCATCCTGATCGGGGTCGCCACGGTGGGCGCGCCATTCACGACGCATCTGACGTTCACCATCGCTGACGGCGGAACCGACTTCGTCGCGGGAGATGCGTTTACCATTGCGGTCGCCGCCGGATCCGGCAAGGTCAAGCAGATCGACTTCGCCGGTGCCGATGGTTCGGACATCGCTTGTGGGCTGCTGACCGAAGACACGACAGCACCCAACAGCGCGGACCGGTCTGCAGTCGCCGTCGTGCGCAACGCGATCGTCTCCGACAACGGCATCACCTGGCCGGCTGGCGCGACCACCGACCAGAAGAATGCGGCCATCGCCCATCTGAAATCTCTGGGCATTCTGGTCCGCCAAGGAGCCTAAATCCATGCTGAATCCCTTTGCGAATGATGCCTTCAACATGGTGGCCCTGACGGCCGCCATCAACAAGATCCCGAACAACTACGGGCGACTGGAGCAGTTGAATGTCATGTCGCCCGAGGGAGTTCGAACTCGCACCATCCTCATCGAGGAGATGAGTGGCGTGCTGAACTTGCTACCGACGATGCCCGTAGGTGCACCGGGTTCGCTCGGCACCCAGGGGAAACGCAAGGTGCGCTCCTTCGTGATCCCGCACATCCCGCACGATGATGTGGTCCTTCCGGAGGAAGTCCAGGGCTTGCGTGCGTTCGGCTCGGAAAACGAGCTGGAGGCGTTGTCGAACCTGATCGCCAAGAAGCTCCAGAACATGCGCAACAAGCACGCCATCACACTGGAGCATCTGCGGATGGGCGCTCTCAAAGGCGTGATCCTGGATGCCGACGCTTCCACGATTTACGACCTGTACTCGGAGTTCGGCATTACGCAGAAGACCGTGAACTTCGCGTTGACGACGAACTCGACCGAAGTGATCAGCAAGGTGCTCGAGGTGAAGCGCCACATCGAGGACAACCTCCGCGGCGAGTTCATGACCGGCATCATGTGCCTCTGTTCGCAGGGCTTCTTTGATGGCCTCACCACGCACGCGAAGGTGAAGGAGGCGTACCAACGTTGGCAGAACGGCCAGATCTTGTTCTCCGACAACCGCACAAACTTCAGCTTCGGCGGTGTCGTGTTTGAGGAGTATCGCGGCCAGGCGACGGACGCCGGCGGCACGGTGCGGAAGTTCATCGCCGACGATGAGGCGCACTTCTTCCCGCTGGGCACGGCCTCAACGTTTCGGACCTACTTCGCACCGGCGGACTTCAACGAAACGGCGAACACGCTCGGCTTGCCGGTTTACGCCAAGCAGGCGCCGCGAAAATTCGAGCGCGGCACCGACATCCACACGCAGTCGAACCCATTGCCGATCTGTCTGCGGCCGGAAGTGTTGGTCAAAGGCACCAAGGCCTGAGGCTGCGCGATGGCGGATTGGACCTCCTTGCTGGGCACCCTGAACTCGACCGCAGTCGGTGTGTTCGGCAGGGAGGTTTCCTACATCCCTTCAACTGGCGACGCTTTTACGATCCGCGCGATCGTTGAGACGGCCAAACAGACGGAGGAGACGGCGCCCGGCATCTATGCGGCCATGTTTCTCTGTTCGGCAGATTTGCCTAAACCCCCAGAGCGGGGCGACGAGGTTTCGATCGACGGCACTCTCTACAAGGTTTTCGATATCGACGCTGATGCCGGCGGAGGCATTGTGCTCCGGCTCCGGCAGGTGTAAGACGATCATGCCCTCGGTTCGCATTTACCAGAAGAAACAAATCCGCCTCGATTTATTGAACTTCCGCCAGAGTCAGATGTTCAAGATCGGCAACGTTGGCGTGGCGGCGGTAAAGAACCGCTTGAGTGCAGCGTTGGGCCCGGAAGACTCGCCCGCAAAACCACTCACGAAGCGGTACGCCATTCGGAAGACCAGGCTCGGTAAAGGTAATCGCCGGAACCTCACGTTCACGGGAGATATGTTGCGCAACTTCATGGTCCGAACGGTGAGTGAGAACAGAGCCAAGGCGAGTCTCTCAACCCGCAAGGATCGCATCAAGGCGTGGGTCAACCAGAAGATCGAACCGTGGGCGGCCTTTTCGCCGAAGAATAGGGAGGCCGTGCTGGAGGCGGCGCGCCGCGTGATGGCCGAGATTGTGCCGCGGCTTTCGATCGAACGCTTTCTGGGCGGTCAGCAGCGATGATTGATCCTTCTGTTTTGGTCGACAATCTGGTCGATCTGCTTCGTGACATCCCGGAACTCGTTGCCGAGGTAGCCGGCGATGAGGAGCGCGTCTTCGCTTACCACGATCAGTATCCCAAGCGGTCGAGCCTCGCGAATGCGATTCACCAGATGCCGGCGCCGTCGGTGATGGCGGTGTGGCAGGGGACCGCGCCCGGTTCTTTCGGCAGCGCGGAGGTGTGGAAGCACCAGGTCAGCCTCTACCTGCGCGCTCGCGAGACCTTCGATGGCGACCCGCCAACTGCCTACTACCGCCTGTTCCGGCTGATTACGAAGGGCGTGCCGGCCTCGGCCGCGGTGCCGATGCTGAATGCGACGGTCCACCCATCGTGCCATCCGATGGACCTTCCGCTCATTCAGCGACAGACAGATGCGGAAGGGCTCGATTACTTCGAAGTGCCCATTACCTTTACGGAGA